>NZ_JBUYSY010000071.1:0-214 GCF_055231795.1 Flavobacterium riviphilum | reverse complement strand
TATATCCTCCAGCTCCTCCTGTAGCAGCATTTACAGTTGCAGCTCCATTCGCAAGTCCATTGCAAGAGACATTAATTTGGGATGCAGCGGTAAGGGATATTACTGTTGGTTGTGTAATAGTAAAATTAACAGCAGTAGTACAGCTATTGGCATCGGTAATGGTGCAAGTCCAAGTTCCAGCTGTTAAGCCAGTTACAGAAGTGGTTCCATCTCC
>NZ_JBUYSY010000070.1:0-225 GCF_055231795.1 Flavobacterium riviphilum | reverse complement strand
GCTTCAGATACTACTACCTTCTCTGGTACACATGTGATTACACAAGAAGATATCAATGCAGGCTATGTGTACAACTTAGCAACGGCAACAGGTAAAGATCCAGATGGTAAAGATGTAACCGATACTTCTTCTGATCCGACACCATGTACAAGTTGTCCAAAAGATCCAGAATGTACAGATTGTACTATTACCGAATTGGATCAAAAACCAAGCATCGACATTACC
>NZ_JBUYSY010000069.1:0-227 GCF_055231795.1 Flavobacterium riviphilum | reverse complement strand
ATTTAGTATGGTCCATTTTGTCAGTTCGAGCGCAGTCGAGAACCATCGTTACCTCTCGACTGTACTTAGACACCGCTCAGGATAAACTACTCGAGGAGACAAAAGGGGTGTCGGTTATCGGTTGTCAATTGTGAGTTGTCAATTGTGAGTTGTCAGTTGTGAGTTGTCAGTTATGAGATATGAGTGGTTTTGGGAAGTTTTCGTTTTACCCCGGCCCTAAAGGGAGT
>NZ_JBUYSY010000068.1:0-264 GCF_055231795.1 Flavobacterium riviphilum | reverse complement strand
TGAGTCGAAGGGCTGCCTTCTCATTTCTGCCTTCTGCCTTGCCACTTCTAACTTCTGCCTTCTCATTTCTAACCTTTACCCTGAGCTGAGTCGAAGGGCTGCCTTCTCATTTCTGCCTTCTGCCTTGCCACTTCTAACTTCTGCCTTCTCATTTCTAACCTTTACCCTGAACTGAGTCGAAGGGCTGCCTTTTCACCCTGAGTAGTTTATGCTGAGCGAAGTCGAAGCAGAGTCGAAGGGCTGCCTTCTCATTTCTGCCTTCTC
>NZ_JBUYSY010000067.1:0-265 GCF_055231795.1 Flavobacterium riviphilum | reverse complement strand
TCCATACTCTATCTATACTCTATCCATGCTCTATCCATACTCTAGCTATACTCTAGCTATACTTATATATAGTATAGTAAACACTGTATTGATTCCAAAGGCTAGGAACCAAATGTCGTTGTTATCTAAAATCACCCGTCTGAACAAACCAAACAAACACCAATAACACTACCCAACTTCCTAATCCAACACCCAACCTCCTTTCTATAACCAATGCCCTAGCCCGGATGGTAGCCTACCGTCTGGACACAAATATTTATATTTG
>NZ_JBUYSY010000066.1:0-268 GCF_055231795.1 Flavobacterium riviphilum | reverse complement strand
AATTACTTTGTAAATGCCAGCTCCTAAGCCAGATTGATCTTCGGCCGTTGCCACTACACCAATACCAGTCCATGCGTATGTATAAGGCGCTACACCACCTGAAGCGGTAATATTGATGGCTCCGGTTTTAGCTCCAAAACACAACACATCAGTTTGGGTTTTAGTTACGGTGACCGCAGCGGCTGGTTCGGTAATGGTTACTGAAAGTTCGGCTGATTTACATCCGTTGTTATCCGTTACAATTACTTTGTAAACCCCAGCTCCTAAG
>NZ_JBUYSY010000065.1:0-288 GCF_055231795.1 Flavobacterium riviphilum | reverse complement strand
GGCGGCAATCTCCACTTCTTTAACTACTGCAGGCTGACCCAACCAAAATAAATAGCGCACCACGCCTGTTACTGCAAATACCTTTTGGCGATCTCTCTCGTCCAATTGCACAAAAACATAAGAGGAAAACAAAGGCACGGCTACTTTTTTCTTGCGATCACTCCATTGTCGTTCCTTTATCACCATAGGACAATACGCCACAACCCCAATAGCATTGAGCTTTTCGGCTACTTTCTTCTCCCACTTGGGTTTTGTATATACAACGTACCAGTTCATTTTCGGTTATGA
>NZ_JBUYSY010000064.1:0-288 GCF_055231795.1 Flavobacterium riviphilum | reverse complement strand
ACATAACCGAAAATGAACTGGTACGTTGTATATACAAAACCCAAGTGGGAGAAGAAAGTAGCCGAAAAGCTAAATGCTATTGGGGTTGTGGCGTATTGTCCTATGGTGATAAAGGAACGACAATGGAGTGATCGCAAGAAAAAAGTAGCCGTGCCTTTGTTTTCCTCCTATGTTTTTGTGCAATTGGACGAGAGGGATCGCCAAAAGGTATTTGCAGTAACAGGCGTGGTGCGCTATTTATTTTGGTTAGGGCAACCTGCAGTAGTTAAAGAAGAGGAAATTACCGAA
>NZ_JBUYSY010000063.1:0-294 GCF_055231795.1 Flavobacterium riviphilum | reverse complement strand
AGCTTTTTTTGAAGTTTTTTTTTCGAAAGTATTCCCGATTTTATTAACCCCATTAAACTCGCTTTTCAAAGAACGTCGCTGTCATTGCGGGTGCAAAAGTACACCCTTTTTTTACTTAAACAAGCCTTTTTAAGGCCTTTTTTTATTTTATTTTCTAATCAACTGCAAATCAACATGTCTCTTACAAACTTTCTTTAAACTCATACACTAAACACTCCTCTCTCCCCTTCAACACACCCATTTTATATATAAGTAACATCAAACACTACCTTTCCATACTCTATCCATACTCTA
>NZ_JBUYSY010000062.1:0-298 GCF_055231795.1 Flavobacterium riviphilum | reverse complement strand
GATTAATTTGTATACCCCAGCACCTAAATTAGTTTGATCTTCAGCACTAGCTGAAACTCCAGTTCCTGTCCAAGCATAAGTATAAGGTCCGACACCACCGGCAGGGGTAATATCAATTTTTCCAGTTTTAGCACCAAAACACAACACATCCTCTTTTGTATTGGTTACTGTAACCGCGGTAGCTGGTTCGGTGATGGTTACTGAAAGTTCGGCTGATTTACATCCGTTATTATCGGTTACAATTACTTTGTAAATCCCAGCTCCTAAGCCAGTTTGATCTTCGGCCGTTGCCACTACA
>NZ_JBUYSY010000061.1:0-300 GCF_055231795.1 Flavobacterium riviphilum | reverse complement strand
CATTGGCTACCAATGTCGCTGTGGTTCCTCCTGGTAATCCGTTGATGCTTGGCGTGGTTTCAGTTACTGCGTCGATGCTTGGTGTGCCCACCGTTACTATTGATATTACCGTATCGCAATTGGTTGGGTTGGTTACCTCACAGATTCTATATTCTACATTGTAGTTTCCGGCTGGCGTATTTGGTGCAATCGTTACGCTGCCATCTGCATTTAAAGTCAAGCCGGTTGGAACTGTCATTCCTACCAAAGTTACTTGACCTGGGTTCGTTCCAATCACTACAGGACTTCCATTTAAGGTAT
>NZ_JBUYSY010000060.1:0-301 GCF_055231795.1 Flavobacterium riviphilum | reverse complement strand
TGCTTCAGATACTACTACCTTCTCTGGTACACATGTGATCACACAAGAAGATATCAATGCTGGCTATGTGTACAACTTGGCAACTGCAACAGGTAAAGATCCAGATGGTAAAGATGTAACCGATACTTCTTCTGATCCAACACCATGTACAAGTTGTCCAAGAGATCCAGAATGTACAGATTGTACTATTACCGAATTGGATCAAAAACCAAGCATCGACATTACCAAAGATGGTACCTATGTGGACAGCAACAACGATGGTATTACCAATGTGGGTGACGTTGTAAGCTACAATTTCGTG
>NZ_JBUYSY010000059.1:0-304 GCF_055231795.1 Flavobacterium riviphilum | reverse complement strand
GTTAGAAGCATTTGTTGCTGTGATTGTATATGAGGTTCCATCGATACCACCTGTGATAACACCTGATGCGCCAACTATCAATCCTGATGGTGTTGAAGTGTAGGTCAAGTTAGCATCGTAAACACTCAGTACATTGCTAGCCGCTGATGCGCAAGTGGCTGCGGTTACTGTAACCGTAGGAACTGATGGTGTAGCTAATATTCCACCTCCATTATATGTAAAACTAGCTGTGGTAGCCGAACAATTAGAAGCATTTGTTGCTGTGATTGTATACGAGGTTCCATCGATACCACCTGTGATAACA
>NZ_JBUYSY010000058.1:0-323 GCF_055231795.1 Flavobacterium riviphilum | reverse complement strand
AAAAAAGGCCTTAAAAAGGCTTGTTTAAGTGAAAAAAGGGTGTACTTTTGCACCCGCAATGACAGCGACGTTCTTTGAAAAGCGAGTTTGATGGGGTTAATAAAATCGGGAATACTTTCGAAAAAAAAACTTCAAAAAAAGCTTGCTAGAAACAAATAAACGTTTTACCTTTGCACCCCGCAATTAGTGGAAAGTTCTTTAGAAAATACTGGTATTGAGAGTTTATTGAAGTGAAAATTTTTTTTCAGAAAAACTTCAAAAAAAGCTTGCCGGTTTAAAAATAATGACTACTTTTGCAGCCGCTTTGAGAAACAACGAAAAGC
>NZ_JBUYSY010000057.1:0-362 GCF_055231795.1 Flavobacterium riviphilum | reverse complement strand
TCCTGAATGTATTTCAGGATCTTTTTATTATTCGAATCAGATACTATCGGTGTTAATTCTAATCTCTCGATTAGCTTACTCTTATTTTGTTGTCTTGTTTATCAAACAAGACGGCTGTCAATTCAATATGTCTAGGAACGTATTCTTAATTCTTTTTCTTAAAGCTAATCCTCTCAGCTTCTCGCTTTTCGTTGTTTCTCAAAGCGGCCGCAAAAGTAGTCATTATTTTTAAACCGGCAAGCTTTTTTGAAGTTTTTCTGAAAAAAAATTTTCACTTCAATAAACTCTCATCACCAGTATTTTCTAAAGAACTTTCCGCTAATTGCGGGGTGCAAAGGTAAAACGTTTATTTGTTTCTAGCA
>NZ_JBUYSY010000056.1:0-378 GCF_055231795.1 Flavobacterium riviphilum | reverse complement strand
CTACTATCGGGGTTATGAAGCAACAATTGGCTTATTTGGAACAACACTTAATACCACAAAAAAAGGAATTATGTCTTTATTAATCCAATTAAACATTCATTGCACAAAACCTACTAAACAAAAAAACTCCATTAGAAAGATTTTCTAATGGAGTTAATAGTTGTACTCAGAGCGGGACTTGAACCCGCACGAACATTGCTGTTCACTGGATTTTAAGTCCAGCGTGTCTACCAATTTCACCATCCGAGCAATGTGGTACCTCCAGGGATCGAACCAGGGACACATGGATTTTCAGTCCATTGCTCTACCATCTGAGCTAAGGTACCTATTCAATTAAGTAGTTTAAAAAAAGCCCAGCTTATTTAAGCTGGGCTTTTC
>NZ_JBUYSY010000055.1:0-387 GCF_055231795.1 Flavobacterium riviphilum | reverse complement strand
CAATCTGTGGCGGTCCATGTTCTGGTGATAACTCCTAATCCACAGTTGTCTAAAGTGCCCTCGTCTTTGTAAGTTACTTTAGGGGCTTTATCACAATTGTCTGTGGCGGTTGCCATACCAGAATCTCCTGCTACACAATTGAATGTTGCATCTTGTGGGACTGTCAACACGGGTTTTTCATCATCTTTTATCGTGATTTTTTGAACTCCGGTTGAAGTGTTACCAGCGCAGTCTGTCGCGGTCCATGTTCTGGTGATAACTCCTAATCCACAGTTGTCTAAAGTACCTTCGTCTTTGTAAGTTACTTTAGGGGCTTTATCACAATTGTCTGTGGCGGTTGCCATACCAGAATCTCCTGCTACACAATTGAATGTCGCATCTTGTGGG
>NZ_JBUYSY010000054.1:0-426 GCF_055231795.1 Flavobacterium riviphilum | reverse complement strand
TGGCAACGGCCGAAGATCAAACTGGTTTAGGAGCTGGGGTTTACAAAGTAATTGTAACGGATAACAACGGATGTAAATCAGCTGAACTTTCAGTAACCATCACTGAACCAGCTACCGCGGTTACAGTAACCAATACAAAAGAGGATGTGTTGTGTTTTGGTGCTAAAACTGGAAAAATTGATATTACCCCTGCCGGTGGTGTAGGACCTTATACTTATGCTTGGACAGGAACTGGAGTTTCAGCTAGTGCTGAAGATCAAACTGGTTTAGGAGCTGGGGTTTACAAAGTAATTGTAACGGATAACAACGGATGTAAATCAGCTGAACTTTCAGTAACCATCACTGAACCAGCAGCAGCATTAACCTCTAGCATTACCTCACAAACTAATGTATTATGTAAAGGCAATGCAACTGGTGCCATAGATT
>NZ_JBUYSY010000053.1:0-436 GCF_055231795.1 Flavobacterium riviphilum | reverse complement strand
GAATTTATCACAATTCCTCATTGATCAAAACAATCTCGATTCGATTTGTCAGGTCGAGCGCAGGCGAAACCCATTTTCCAATGCACTCTTGTTTAAAAAACAATCTCGATTCGATTTGTCAGGTCGAGCGCAGTCGAGACCCCCTTGCAATGCACTTTTGTTTAAAAAACAATCTCGATCCCTCGGCCAACTCGGGACAGGCTCTGCTCGATTTGACAAACTGCATAATTATAGAATTTATCACAATTCCTCATTGATCAAAACAATCTCGATTTGCTTTGTCAGGTCGAGCGCAGTCGAGACCCATTTCAATTGAACTCTTGTTTAATATACAATCTCGACTGCGCTCGATTTGACAAACTGCATAATTATTGTATTTATTACTTTCACCAACTCAGGACTGGCTCTGCTCGATTTGACAAACTGCATAATTATA
>NZ_JBUYSY010000052.1:0-444 GCF_055231795.1 Flavobacterium riviphilum | reverse complement strand
TATTTTATTTTCTAATCAACTACAAATCAACATGTCTCTTACAAACTTTCTTTAAACTCATACACTAAACACTCCTCTCTCCCCTTCAACACACCCACTCTATATATATAAGCAACATCAAACACTACCTTTCCATACTCTATCCATACTCCATCTATACTCTATCCATGCTCTATCCATACTCTATCCATACTCTATCCATACTCTATCCATACTCTATCCATACTCTATACATACTTTAAAGTGGGCTTTGATAGGCTTTAACCATATACTATATATAGTGTATCCAAAAAACACGAATGTATATTATATAGCAAACAAGCGTTTCGGCTTTAGATCGTGTTGAAAAACACATTGCCCTAGCCCGGATGGGAGCGGCATCCTTGCTAGACGGGGTTCGGCTAGCAAGATATAGCGGACAGCCGGATTAGCTCCTAAAAAAAC
>NZ_JBUYSY010000051.1:0-445 GCF_055231795.1 Flavobacterium riviphilum | reverse complement strand
TATCGCTACCACCTCGTCACTAGCTCGAGCTACCGATAGTTTCAAATCTGGAGTTGCAAGCTTAAAAGCTGTGCTGAATGATAACACTTCTTCGACTTCTAACTGGACGGTTCGTCTATTATCAGGTGGAGGAACTCCAGCCAACAATCAGGCTTTCACAGGAAATCAAGGCACCTTTGGCTTCTGGATGAGAACAAGTACAGCCAATGCCGGAGCCACTGTAACCGCATGGATTGACGATGCCGATGGCCTAGAAGAGCTTCCTCCTATTGCCATCATCAACAACGGAGCTTGGAATTACTATTCTTGGTTTTTACCCACCGCTGTTGGAACCACTATCACCACAGGAAATGGCATTGTTAGTGGTGCTTCGGTAACCCTTGATGCAATTGTGATCAAACAAAACAACACCGCCAATACCATGACGGTTTGGATAGACGATATC
>NZ_JBUYSY010000050.1:0-467 GCF_055231795.1 Flavobacterium riviphilum | reverse complement strand
ATCCAACAGTGGTTATCGGCTCCTGATACTTATGATGTAGCCCTTGATCAATGGCAACCTGGTGAAAAAGTGGTTGTGCCTCATGGTGTTTTTAAGGATCAAGAAGCGGTGGTGCAAGAAGTGAAAGGTACTCATTATGTGCTAGTACTCGAAGCCTTAGGTTGTGTTTTGAAAGTAGCCAAAAAGTAAGTTGTTTTGTTTAGTAATTAGTAATTAGTAATTAGTGATTAGTTTCAATTGTTTAGGGTGTTGGTTTTTTCTAAAGAGTTATTAAGGATTTTAGGGAGCTAAAATTAATTACAGAATGAGTAATGTTACACTGAACGAACTCCCATCTTAAGAGGGGCTGGGGGTGTGTTTTAAAGTTAGAAATTAGAAGTTAGCCCTTCGACTTCGCTCAGGAAAACTGCTCGATGAGGCAACAGGATTGTTTTATTAATAACTTGTTTAGTATAGTCCATTTTGTC
>NZ_JBUYSY010000049.1:0-492 GCF_055231795.1 Flavobacterium riviphilum | reverse complement strand
ATCAAAAACACTGGAAATGTAACGTTGACCAACATCACATTAACTGATAACAACGCTACGATCACAGGAGGTCCAATTGCTTCTTTAGCACCAGGCGCTTCAGATACTACTACCTTCTCTGGTACACATGTGATTACACAAGAAGATATCAATGCTGGCTATGTGTACAACTTGGCAACAGCAACAGGTAAAGATCCAAAAGGAAATAACGTAACCGATACTTCTTCTGATCCAACACCATGTACAAGTTGTCCAAAAGATCCAGAATGTACAGATTGTACTATTACTGAATTGGATCAAAAACCAAGCATCGACATTACCAAAGACGGTACGTATGTGGACAGCAACAACGATGGTATAACCAACGTAGGTGATATCGTTAGCTATAACTTTGTAATCAAAAACACTGGTAATGTAACGTTGACTAACATCACAGTAACTGATAACAACGCTACGATCACAGGAGGTCCAATTGCTTCTTTAGCACCAGGC
>NZ_JBUYSY010000048.1:0-624 GCF_055231795.1 Flavobacterium riviphilum | reverse complement strand
GAGAAAGTAGTCGTATCTGAAGCACCTGGTGCTAAAGATGCTATTGAACCTCCTGTAATAGTAGCATTATTGTCAGTTACTGTGATGTTAGTCAACGTTACATTTCCAGTGTTTTTGATCACGAAATTGTAGCTTACAACGTCACCCACATTGGTAATACCATCGTTGTTGCTGTCCACATAGGTACCATCTTTTGTGATGTCGATGCTTGGTTTTTGATCCAATTCGGTAATAGTACAATCTGTACATTCTGGATCTTTTGGACAACTTGCACATGGTGTCGGATCAGAAGAAGTATCGGTTATGTTATTTCCTTTTGGATCTTTACCTGTTGCAGTTGCCAAGTTGTACACATAGCCTGCATTGATATCTTCTTGTGTAATCACATGTGTACCAGAGAAGGTAGTAGTATCTGAAGCGCCTGGTGCTAAAGATGCAATTGGACCTCCTGTGATCGTAGCGTTGTTATCAGCTACCGTGATGTTGGTCAACGTTACATTTCCAGTGTTTTTGATCACGAAATTGTAGCTTACAACATCACCTACGTTGGTTATACCATCGTTGTTGCTGTCCACATACGTACCGTCTTTGGTGATGTCGATACTTGGGCTTTGATCCAATTCA
>NZ_JBUYSY010000047.1:0-643 GCF_055231795.1 Flavobacterium riviphilum | reverse complement strand
GGATGCGGATTTAAAAGCTACAGGAATTGTTGTTAACAACAACAATTGTACAAACTGTAGCAATGGATCAATTGATATCACGGTTACTGGAGGCACCTCTCCATATGAGTTTATGTGGTCTAATGGTGCCTCTTCTGAAGATATTTCGAATTTACAAAGTGGAACTTATACTGTTGAAATTACAGATGTAAATGGTTGTAAAGCTAATTATACCTTCAATATTCAAGAATCAAGCATCGACATTACCAAAGACGGTACGTATGTGGACAGCAACAACGATGGTATTACCAATGTGGGTGACGTTGTAAGCTACAATTTCGTAATCAAAAACACTGGAAATGTAACGTTGACCAACATCACAGTGACCGATAACAACGCTACTATTACAGGAGGTTCAATAGCATCTTTAGCACCAGGTGCTTCAGATACTACTACCTTCTCTGGTACACATGTGATTACACAAGAAGATATCAATGCAGGCTATGTGTACAACTTGGCAACTGCAACAGGTAAAGATCCAAAAGGAAATAACGTAACCGATACTTCTTCTGATCCAACACCATGTACAAGTTGTCCAAGAGATCCAGAATGTACAGATTGTACTATTACCGAATTGGATCAAAAACCAAGCATCGACATTACC
>NZ_JBUYSY010000046.1:0-663 GCF_055231795.1 Flavobacterium riviphilum | reverse complement strand
CGTTGGCCACCAATGTCGCTGTGGTTCCTCCTGGTAATCCGTTGATGCTTGGCGTGGTTTCAGTTACTGCGTCAATCACTGGTGCGCTTACAATTACTGTTACAATAGCTGAATCGCAATTCGCTGGGTTTAATTTTTCACAAATTGAGTACTCTATTGTATAAGTACCTGCTGGTGTGTTCACTGGTACGACTACTTGACCTGTGCTTACATCAATACTTGGTATTGAAGCTCCAACTGTTACTGGTGTAGCCGTTGTAGTTACAGTTAAGTTCACTAATCCTATTGTAACTTCATTTCCGTTTAAAGTGTCTGAATTAGTTGGGTTACCCACTAATACATTGCCTGCATTTGGTGAGCCTTTAGTGCTATTCCCTCCTACAATGGTATCATTTTTCGCACAAATTACATTAAAGATCATTATATCACCTGTTGGTAATGATGTGCAATTACCAGAATTAGTTACGGTATAGTTGTAAATACCTGAGACCAATCCAGAAATAATTGTAGATGATGAATTCCCAGTAATATTTCCTGGATTGATTGTCCAATTGCCTGATGGCAATCCACTCAACACAACACTACCAATTGCTACTGTACAAGTAGGTTGAATAATTAAATCAACCGTGGGAACAGATGGTGTAGCCAATATAGCACCTCCAT
>NZ_JBUYSY010000045.1:0-745 GCF_055231795.1 Flavobacterium riviphilum | reverse complement strand
GGATCATAACATATTGTTGTGGGAAAATATTAAAAAGGAGATATTTGTAATTCCAATATATTACCTAATGCAAGATTCTTATATCGATATCCTTAAGCTTTTATTACCTGAGATAATAGTAGACTACTTTGAACTCACTTCTTTTAAAAAGAAAGATGAAACGCTTCATCTGTATTTAAAAGAGATTAATTCGATACCTAAAGAATACAGAGAATCAAAATTGAGCTCAAAAGGATTCTTCGAAGAGATAACGGTTCAGGATTTTCCTATCCGTGGACACCAAGTATATCTTCACATCACTCGCAGAAGATGGCTTAATGAAGATACCGGAAAAGTCGTTTTTAGAGATTGGAATTTAGTAGCAGACGGAACTCGTGTAACCCAGGAGTTTGCGTCTTTTTTAAAAGAGATCAATAGATTCTAGTCCAAATGATTGTAATACCATTGCCTCTTTCTATGGAGTTTCTGGTAGAAACCTACAATGTCAATACAAAGATTTTCTAAGTGATTTCAAAGTTTGGGATCAAATATCACATGCTAAAAAATGGCTGCTTTTTCCACAAAATATTGGAAAGCGTTTATCAATAGATGAAACCTCACTTTCAAATGGCGAACTCTATACTATTTTAACCAACAAATCCGGCAAAAGTAGAAAAGGAACTATAGTGGCTATGATTGCAGGAACTAAAGCAGAAACAGTTATTGGCGTTATTGAAAAAATTCCTCTTAAACATCGCAATCTAGT
>NZ_JBUYSY010000044.1:0-776 GCF_055231795.1 Flavobacterium riviphilum | reverse complement strand
CCCGCTCTGCGAAGTCTCATGACTTCGCACTTTTTTTAAATCTTCATTTAATACAGTAAATCTAATAAAAGTCTCCCGACTTTTTCCGTGAATATGATGAATTCAATGTATTTCAGATATTTTAAAAATAAACAATAATATTAATACAAATTGTATTTGTTAAAAGAGTTGGGATTCAAAACATCAACAATGGGATTGTCTGCTTTATCTATTTTGAGAAGTCCTGTATCTTTAACATAATTACTGGCACTCGAGTAAATGTATTGTGATGCTTTTTCAACAATTCCTGCACGGACAGGATTCAAATGGATATAATCTAATTTTGACCACATAAATTCGTTAGAATAAATTTCTTCTGAATGATTTCCGTATTGCCAAAATTGATAGTTTTTGTTTCTAGAATGGCTTTCGGTTGCTGATTTAAAACGTTCTAACATCCACTCTCTTCTGCTTTCAGGACTATTTTGAATTTTCTCTAAAATTGATTTCGCGGTAAACTTTTTAAAATCTCTAACTAAGGCAGATAGTTTTCCTTCCTGTGATTGTAGTATCAAATGGATATGATTACTCATAATTACATAGCCATACAATATCATGCCCTTGTTTTTGATACAGTAATCCATACTTTCAATAATAATATCCCTATACGTTTGTCTTGTAAATACATCTATCCAATCTACAACTGTGGCAGTTATAAAATGAGGCAACGTTTGATCACGAATTACGTATCCTTCTTTCATTTCATTTTTTTATAAATATACCCTATTTGTCTTATT
>NZ_JBUYSY010000043.1:0-986 GCF_055231795.1 Flavobacterium riviphilum | reverse complement strand
AAAGATGGTACGTATGTGGACAGCAACAACGACGGTATTACCAACGTAGGCGATATCGTTAGCTATAACTTTGTAATCAAAAACACTGGTAATGTAACGTTGACTAACATCACAGTAACCGATAACAACGCTACTATTACAGGAGGCCCAATCGCTACATTAGCACCAGGTGCTTCAGATACGACTACCTTCTCTGGTACGCATGTAATTACCCAAGACGATATCAACGCAGGTTATGTGTACAACTTGGCTATAGCTACAGCGAAAGATCCTGATGGGAAAGACGTAACTGATACGTCTTCGGATCCTACACCATGTGCAAGTTGTCCAAAAGATCCAGAATGTACAGATTGTACCATTACCGAATTGAATCAAAAACCAAGTATCGAAATCACCAAAGATGGTACTTATGTGGATAGCAACAACGACGGTATTACCAACGTAGGCGATATCGTTAGCTATAACTTTGTAATCAAAAACACTGGAAATGTAACGTTGACTAACATAACCGTAACCGATAACAACGCTACTATTACAGGAGGCCCAATCGCTACATTAGCTCCAGGCGCTTCAGATACGACTACCTTCACTGGTACACATGTGATTACACAAGAAGATATCAATGCAGGTTATGTATACAACTTGGCGACTGCTACAGCGAAAGATCCAAAAGGAAATAATGTAACTGATACTTCTTCTGATCCTACACCATGTGAAAGTTGTCCAAAAGATCCAGAATGTACAGATTGTACTATTACCGAATTGGATCAAAAACCAAGTATCGACATCACAAAAGATGGTACCTATGTGGATAGCAACAACGACGGTATTACCAACGTAGGCGATATCGTTAGCTATAACTTTGTAATCAAAAACACTGGAAATGTAACGTTGACTAACATAACAGTAACTGACAATAATGCTACTATTACAGGAGGTTCAATAGCATCTTTAGCACCAGGTGCTTCAGATACGACTACTTTCTA
>NZ_JBUYSY010000042.1:0-1280 GCF_055231795.1 Flavobacterium riviphilum | reverse complement strand
AAAAAAAAAGTGAAGGATAGGCAATTAAGTGATATAAAGGATTTACGTTTATTAAAGAGAGGTAATATAATTTTAGATAAATTATTTAAGAATAGTGTTCATTCTATTCGTCAAATTACTCAAAGTGATTCTGAGGCAAAATCATTTTATCGGTTTTTGCAAAATGACAATGTTTCTGAAGCTGATATTGTGCGCAATATGACTGCTAACTGTGTTTCTTCTTGCACAAATAAAGTTGTTTTGTGTATTCAAGACACTACGGAAGTTAATTTATATAATCATAAAAATAGAGTAAAAAAGGATAATTACATAGGTGCTACTAATGCTGCAAAAGGAGGTATTGGATTTTTACTTCACCCTAGTTTTGTTTTAGATGCTCAAACGCTAGTGCCTTATGGTTTTTCAGATGTAAAAATTTGGAATAGACCCTTAGAGAAGTTAACCAAAACGCAGCGCAATTACAATATGCTTCCAATAGAAGAAAAGGAATCTTATAAATGGATAGAATCTTCTCTAAACTCAAAAAAAGCATTAAGTAAAGCAAAAGAAATTATAATCATTCAGGATAGAGAAGGTGATATTTATGAGCAATTTGGGATTGTTCCAGATCAAAAGACGCATCTATTAGTTCGTGCAAGAGCCAATAGAACCCTGTCAGATAAGACAAAACTTTTTGATTATATCTCCAATCAACCATCCAAAGGAACCTATTCAATACTATTGGAGGGTGATAAAAGAAAAAACATAAAAAAACGAGAAGCCACTTTAGAGGTTCGTTACTCTCAAGTGAGCATAAACAAAAACGATTTAAGTTCTAAAACAGCTCCAGATAATATTACACTAACAATTATCGAGGCCAAAGAAATAAACACAGTTGTTGAAAATCCAATTTGCTGGAGATTATTGACAACTATAGATGTTGAGAATTTAGAAACTGCTTTGAACTGCATTACTTGGTATACTTGTAGATGGATAATAGAAGAGGTTTTTAGAATTTTAAAAAAAGAAGGTTTTAATATAGAAGCAAGTGAATTAACTTATGCCAAATCAATCCGTAAGCTTTCATTGCTGATGATGGAGACCATTGTAAAACTTTTTCTAATGCAAATAGCCTATAATTGCCCAGAAGAGGAAATAGAATCGAGTTGTTGTTTTTCAGAAAACGAATTAAAATGTTTAGAGTATCAAATAGTATCTTTAGAAGGAAAGACTCAAAAATTGAAAAACCCTTATTTAGAAAAAGATTTAAAGCGTTATGTCTGGGCAATTGCTAGATTAGG
>NZ_JBUYSY010000041.1:0-1415 GCF_055231795.1 Flavobacterium riviphilum | reverse complement strand
TGTACGTCCCTGATATAGGTTGACCACAAAAGTCAATTTATATGAAAGCAAATTTAAAGAATGTTCGAAAGAATCGACATTATTCAGAGGATTTTAAACGGGAAATAGTTTCTATTTTTGAAAGCGGTAAGTTTAGTGTTCCTCAATTGGAAAAACTTTATGGAATCAGTAATGTTACGATTTATAAATGGATTTATAAATTTTCTACCTTTAACGAAAAAGGATTTAGAGTTATTGAAATGAAAGAAAGTAGTATTGATAAACTAAAACAGCTCGAACAGAAGATAAAAGAGTTGGAACAAATTGTTGGTCAAAAGCAAATTAAGATTGACTATTTGGAGAAAATGATTGATATTGCCAAAGACGATTTGAATATTGATATTAAAAAAAACTACAACACCCCACAATCAACTGGTTCAGAATCCACAAAGAAGAAGTAAGTTTTTCTTTAAATAAGCTTTATAAAATCGTTGGAGTTAGTAAACAAGCCGTAAATCAATATTCTAAAAGACAAGCTGTTTTTGATAAAAACATTCAAGATTTAATTCTAGAAGCTGAGGATTTAAGACAAGAACACCCTGGTTGTGGGGTTGAGAAGATGTACAACACACTGAAGCCCGATTTTATTGGCAGAGATAGATTCATAGATTTGTTTATGGATTTGGGCTTTCGAATTAAAAAGAAAAAGAATTATAGGAGAACAACTTATGCCTCATCAATTTACTACCCAAATTTGATAAAAGGGATGCAATTAAATGCTCCCTCTGTAATTTGGCAGTCAGATATCACATATGTAGCAGTTGGGGATAAGTTCTATTATGCAGTATTTATAATCGATGTTTATACAAAGAAAATAGTGGGCTATCAAGTATCGAATCATATGAGAGCCACTGCAAATATTAACGCACTAAACCAAGCTTTAAAAGACAACCAAGCTCCATTAATTCATCATTCTGACAGAGGAAGCCAATATATCTGCAAGGAATATAATGAATTGCTTAAAGACAATAAAAGTAAAATCAGTATGGCGCTCTGTGGACAAGACAATGCTTATGCTGAAAGAATAAATAGAACAATAAAAGAGGAATATTTGGATTATTGGAACCCAAAGACATTTGATCAATTAAAGAAATGTGTAAAAAAAGCTGTAAATCATTACAATAACACAAGACCTCATAACAATATTGGCAAATTAAGTCCGATGGAATTTGAAAGCAAGTGGTTTAATGATAACTCTTTTTACAAACCGATTTTAACTATTTTTGATAATGAAAATTCAGAACGTGGCATAAAACGAGAATAACTTTTTTTGGCTTTTTAAATGAGCCAAAAAGTTATTTCCCATTTTAGCCCTAAGAATACTATTGAAAAGAAAACAATTAAAAAACGGTCAACACTAATCAGGGATGTTCAAT
>NZ_JBUYSY010000040.1:0-1423 GCF_055231795.1 Flavobacterium riviphilum | reverse complement strand
CTGAGGTATAATTTTTATTCTAAAAAAAGCAATATAAAATGACGTTAACTTTGTATATAATTTGAATTAGAATTAGGCAGTGTAGCAGTAGCATAACTAGTGTAAAATACCTGATCCTGAGCTTTGTTTCAAAGTATTATATTAAGCAATATTGGTGAGTTCTAAAATGATGAATTTCCCCCATGGTAGCAATATCTTTTCACTTAATATACTTTGAGCCTATTTCTATTTCGTTAAATCGTAAGCGATGAGTAGTTTAGAAAAAATTATTAAAAATTGCGCTGGCATCGATATTGGAAGCGAAAAAGTATTTGTTGCCATCGAAGGAGAAGAAGTAAGGAGTTTTAGAACTTTTACTAGAACTTACAAAGAGTTAGGTGTTTATATGCAAGAGCACGGAATAACTCATGTAGCAATGGAAGCAACAGGAATTTATTGGATAACTCTATATGATATTTTAGAAGCAATGGGTTTTGATGTTTATTTAGTTAATCCAGCAGATAGTAAAAACTTGCCAGGCAGAAAAACAGATGTGCAAGATTGCCAATGGATACAACAATTATTCAGTTATGGTCTGTTAAGAAAAAGTTTTGTTCCTGAGGATATCGTCCGAAAGCTGAGAGTTTATACTCGTATGCGTGAAGACAAATTACAAATGGCATCTTCTCATATACTTCATATGCAAAAAGCATTAGTACAAATGAATATTAGGCTTCCGGAAGTTTTGTCTCAAACACACGGAGCAAGTGGAATGGCAATGATAGAAGCTATTTTGGATGGAGAAAGAGATGCCCAAGTTTTATTAAGTTATTGCACAACAGATTTAAGAAAAAGAAAAGGAGCAGATATATTATTGGCTTTGGAAGGTAATTATAAAGAGGAATATATTTTTGAACTTCAACAGGCATACGATGGCTACATGTTTTATTTAAACCAAGTCCAGCTATGTGATAAAGAGACAGAAAAAATATTAATTGAATTTAAGAGAAAATCTAATAATGATTATAAGGACGATAATAGAATAAAACCTATACGACATAACAAACCAGATATAAAAAACTTGCATGATTTATTGATGGGAATTCATGGTGCAAATCCAACTGTTCTACCAGGTTTAACAGATTATAGTCTTATGCGACTAACTGCGGAACTTGGTAACAATATAGAACAATGGCCAAATGTTAAAGCTTTTGTGTCTTGGTTAGGATTGGCTCCTGGAAAGAATCAATCAGGCAAGATGAATAAAAGAAGTAAAAAAAAAGCTATGACACGATCAGGGCAAATATTTAAACAAGCAGCTCAAAGTTTATTATTAAGCAAACAACCAGGATTAGGAGCTTTTGCAAGAAAACTAAAAGCAAGAAGAGGAGCTGCAATAGCAATAAAGGCAACCGCTAGAAAATTAGCGGAACTCTATTATAAG
>NZ_JBUYSY010000039.1:0-1448 GCF_055231795.1 Flavobacterium riviphilum | reverse complement strand
GCTGCTGTCGGGGCTAAAAGGAAACATTTTTGATGATTTGAGGAAAAAAAATACAGCGAAACGAACATTCTTTACCAACCAATTAGATTATAATTAGAGAAAGTTTGTTTCACCTACATACAAGTTATGTGATAGTCAAACGAAATCAAGAACTTACAATGAAAATTTTAAGCCATATAGATATTGAAAACATAAAAGAAAATTCAAAATCTAATCCTGTATTTAAATATTATGGATTAAGAAAAATAATTAGTCCCAAAATGAATTGGAAAGAAGTTGTTGCAGTTTCGGACAAAGGTTTGATTTTCATTAAGGGGAATAGTGACACAGGCTATCAGCACATTAACGAAAGACATAACTTTTGGTCCATAAAACCTTATTCAAATGGTAAAGAATTTCAGGCACAAAGTAAGTTTCCTCAAGATATGGCTCCATATGAATTTGTAAAAATAGCTGATTCAATATATTCGTTAGAAAATTTTGTAGTCAGAAATGAACATACAGAAGCAGATAAATTTGAAAAATACTTTGGCGATTATTCTTTCGATGGAGAAAATTTTGAAAAAGTGAATCTCATACTTTATAAAAACACAAAAATAGTTCATTCCTTATACCCACAGAATAAAAGATACAATAAAAACAAAAACAAAACTAAATACCCCTATACACGTGGACAAGTAAAAGTTACAACTGATGTTTCTTTGAGGATAACTGAAATTTTTGTTCCTTTTTTAGACCTAAACTTACATCAAAAATATGGTCTTGTAATTGACCAAACAAAAGAAGAAGACATTGAAGATTGGAATATTCTTTACTTTAATGAGAAAGGAGAGTATGAAGGGCATTTACTTTTTGCTACTAAACCCAAAACAAAATTTAGAGGTGATACATCAGCTCAAATAACATTTCAACATTGTAATTTAAAAATTGTTGAGGATTTTTTACTTGAAATGGACAAAACCAACAAAACAAAATGACCATCACATAACTGCTACAACGGATTTGGACAATTGGCTTAATGAAAAGTTGATTTTATATTTGGGATGATTCTGTAAACATTTGAATATTAGTTTTTTTATACTTAAACCGAATGTAGCAATATGATGCTAACAATATTCTAAAGAACAAAATGACTACAGAACAAGTAATAGGATTTACAAAATTGCTAAGCAAAATCGTTTTTTTGGTAATAACTTGTTTATTATCATTTGCGTATGTTACAGCTTTGTCAATGAAAATTGAACATCCAAACTTTAAAAATTTACCAATAAGTGATTTTTTTATTTTTGGTACTATTCTAATTGCAATGATTTTTATTAACCTGAAAGTATTTGGGATATTAAAAACCCGCTCTAAAAAGTCTAATTAACTCGTCGTACAAACCGCTCGAATGCGCCAAATTGCTTAAGTTGGCAATCCATATTCACAACGTTGTTACCACAGCAAAC
>NZ_JBUYSY010000038.1:0-1597 GCF_055231795.1 Flavobacterium riviphilum | reverse complement strand
ACCACAAGATGCAACATTCAATTGCGTAGCAGGTGATTCTGGTATGGCAACCGCCACAGACAATTGTGACAAAGATCCTAAAGTAACGTATAAAGATGAAGGTACTTTAGACAACTGTGGCTTAGGAGTTATCACCAGAACATGGACTGCAACAGACTGCGCTGGTAACACTTCAACCGGAGTTCAAAAAATCACGATAAAAGATGATGAAAAACCCGTGTTGAAAGTACCACAGGATGCAACATTCAATTGCGTAGCAGGCGATTCTGGTATGGCAACCGCCACAGACAATTGTGATAAAGATCCTAAAGTAACTTACAAAGATGAAGGCACTTTAGACAGCTGTGGCTTAGGAGTTATCACCAGAACATGGACCGCAACAGACTGCGCTGGTAACACTTCAACCGGAGTTCAAAAAATCACGATAAAAGATGATGAAAAACCCGTGTTGACAGTTCCACAGGATGCAACATTCAATTGCGTAGCAGGTGATTCTGGTATGGCAACCGCCACAGACAATTGTGATAAAGATCCTAAAGTAACTTATAAAGATGAGGGCACTTTAGACAACTGTGGATTAGGAGTAATCACCAGAACATGGACTGCAACAGACTGCGCTGGTAACACCTCAACCGGAGTTCAAAAAATCACTATAAAAGATGATGAAAAACCCGTGTTGACAGTGCCACAAGATGCAACATTCAATTGCGTAGCAGGAGATTCTGGTATGGCAACCGCCACAGACAATTGTGATAAAGATCCTAAAGTAACGTATAAAGATGAAGGCACTTTAGACAGCTGTGGCTTAGGAGTTATCACCAGAACATGGACCGCGACAGACTGCGCTGGTAACACTTCAACCGGAGTTCAAAAAATCACTATAAAAGATGATGAAAAACCCGTGTTGACAGTGCCACAAGATGCAACATTCAATTGCGTAGCAGGTGATTCTGGTATGGCAACCGCCACAGACAATTGTGACAAAGATCCTAAAGTAACGTATAAAGATGAGGGTACTTTAGACAACTGTGGCTTAGGAGTTATCACCAGAACATGGACTGCCACAGACTGCGCTGGTAACACTTCAACCGGAGTTCAAAAAATCACGATAAAAGATGATGAAAAACCCGTGTTGACAGTGCCACAAGATGCAACATTCAATTGCGTAGCAGGTGATTCTGGTATGGCAACCGCCACAGACAATTGTGATAAAGATCCTAAAGTAACGTATAA
Source organism: Flavobacterium riviphilum (assembly GCF_055231795.1). Classification (NCBI taxonomy): domain Bacteria; kingdom Pseudomonadati; phylum Bacteroidota; class Flavobacteriia; order Flavobacteriales; family Flavobacteriaceae; genus Flavobacterium; species Flavobacterium riviphilum. The sequence continues at coordinate 364 of NZ_JBUYSY010000038.1, read as the reverse complement.
AGATGAGGGTACTTTAGACAACTGTGGATTAGGAGTTATCACCAGAACATGGACTGCCACAGACTGCGCTGGTAACACCTCAACCGGAGTTCAAAAAATCACGATAAAAGATGATGAAAAACCCGTGTTGACAGTGCCACAAGATGCAACATTCAATTGCGTAGCAGGAGATTCTGGTATGGCAACCGCCACAGACAATTGTGATAAAGCCCCTAAAGTAACTTACAAAGACGAAGGTACTTTAGACAACTGTGGATTAGGAGTTATCACCAGAACATGGACCGCCACAGACTGCGCTGGTAACACTTCAACCGGAGTTCAAAAATTCACTATAAAAGATGATGAAAAACCCGTGTTGACGCTA
>NZ_JBUYSY010000037.1:0-2004 GCF_055231795.1 Flavobacterium riviphilum | reverse complement strand
TCTTCGTCCGTATTTAAGTCATTGAATGATGATATTGAATTATTTGAAGTTTGGAAAAAATGGAATGACAAAGGCATCAAATCAATCGAAGAGTTAGGTGCTTTTAAAAGAGTATGGAAACTAAAAGTAAGAAATGTAACATTTGAAGAATTCTATACTAAAACTGCTTCGCAAATAAAGAATGCAAGTGGCAATAAATTTGCACCTGAAATTTATGAAGCATGGGCAAAAGGTAAAGGACATGAAAATGATTTAAAAAAAGTATATAGAAAATTCGGTCTAGATCCTGCTAAAGAATATCCACCATGTGAAGGTGTTTGGGGAGTTGATCAAAGAAAAGCTCCTTCAATTGATGAAATCCTTGATAGATTTCAAACAAGAGAAGGCTTAGGTGGCGGTTATGCTGGTGTTGTACCTCCAAATTCAAGTTATACAATTTCATCACGTGCTTTAATGGAAAATTATTCCGTATTAGTTGAAGAAGGCAAAGAATATTTCTATTATAAGTTTAAAATGAAATCTGTACCTTCGAGTTTAGTATTTGAATATGGAGAAGCAATTCCGTGGTTTGACGAATTAGGTGGTGCAATACAAGTAAAAACATCTAATTCATTTCAAAATCTTTCCAAAGAAATAGAAATCTTGGAAACATGGAAAATGAAAAATGGCGTTTGGGAGCAAGTAATTAGTAAACTTTGGACTAAAATTGATGAAACTGAAGGTTTATTTAATGGGCGTCAAGCTACTTATTATGATATTAATGTTACCTATCAAACAAGTAGACCAAGAGCTGGTGTTGCTCTTGTTGATAATAATATTTTAGAATTCCACTTAAATATTCCAGAAAAATTGCAAGGACAAGGGATAGGTACTGAAATATTTAAAAATGCTATTGCTGATTATGCTCCTTCAAAAGTTAAAGGATGGTGGAAAGTAAGCGATATTTATACTGGCGAAGAATCTATAAATCTGACTATTTTTAAACAAAAAATCAAAGATGGCCTATCTCCTAAAATGGCTGCTTTTGAGACGCCAACTGGTAAAATATTAAAAGCCAATAATTTTGATGGAGAAGTAGAAATAATTAAAAATACTACTGAAGAAGTTATTATATATTTTAATCCTAAATTATAAAAAATGAGATTCTTCTACATAATAAATAAAGATGGAAACCTAGTTGAGTTTGGAAAAATATCTTCAGAAAGATTTAATTTACTAGAATCAATAAGTCAAACTATTGCAATAACACCTTTCCTAGAGCCTATACAATGCGAATTAGACGTTACTAAAGTTGAAAAAAAGATAATTGATTTGTTAAAAAAGCGAAAGTCTATTCATTTAGATATTGATTATATAGGAAATTTTCATAAAGATGATGTCTTTGAAATAAAAATATTTAAAAATGAAAAGTTAAAACTTTGTAATAGTGGCTTTGACAATCATATTATATTTTTAATTAATATTTATGATAGCCTTTTAAAATCTCAAGAGCCTTATAATCTATTGTTTTCAAATAACATTATGGAATTTAATAATTGGTTAGAAGAATACAAATTATCTATTCACTCTATCCCGTATATGAAAAATATGAATCTGGAATTTGCTTCTTATACATTTTTCGATGGCTTAAAATCACATCAAGTAATTAACCAATATGATAACTGGTTAAGCTCAACAGATCATTCCATATGGAATAATTCATATGTAGAAGTTAAAAATAAAAGAATTTATATTGTAAAAGAAAATGTAAAAGTATTATCCACTTTTAGATATTTTGATAAAACAGAACTTGAGTTATTAGCTAACAAATATAATTTCAAAATAAAAGAAGAAAATGGGATTTATTATGCTTACGCAGAAGATCATAGTTCTAGACAATTTGAAATTTCTGAAAATAACGAATTAACTGTTATTTATTGTATGGAAGGTGGAAATATGCCCGAAAGTATTTTTATCTATGGAGTATTTGAGAAATAAATAAGATGCAACTAAATCTCAGCTGCA
>NZ_JBUYSY010000036.1:0-2053 GCF_055231795.1 Flavobacterium riviphilum | reverse complement strand
TCCATACTCTATCCATACTCTATCCATACTCTATCCATACTCTATCCATACTCTATCCATGCTCTAGCTATACTCTATCTATACTCTATCTATACTCTATCTATACTCTAGCTATACTCTATCCATACTCTATCTATACTCTATCTATACTCTATCCATACTCTAGCTATACTTATATATAGTATAGCAAACTCTGTACAAACTAAACAAGCACCAATATCACTATCCAACTTCCTAATCTAGCACTCAACCTCCTTTCTAAAGCCAATACCGTAGCCCGGATGAGAGCGGCATCCTTGTCCTCCCGCCCGAGGGTTGCGGGCGGGAGGACAAGATATAGCGGACAGCCGGATTAGCTCCAAAAAAAAACAAGTCTCCCCATTGCACACACGAAACATAAAGACATAAAAAACTTAACCCTTTGAATAGTTGCGATTTACAAACCTCACTAATGAAATATTGAGAAAATAATCCTATATTTATATCGTATACAAGAATAATTTTTCTACCATTGATCTAAAAAAACATCCTTATGCCGTCCTTTACCTCTACTTCTATATTGGACCATATTGCCATAGTGCACAGTGGAGAGGATTTTTTTTTGAGATTACAAAAAATCATACAACAAGCCCAACATCAAATTCACATACAAACCTATCTATTTGAAAAAGATGCCACTGGGATGGCTATTGCCCAAGAGTTGATTTTGGCAGCTCGACGTCATGTTAAAGTCTTTTTGCTAATAGATGCCTTTGGCTCTTCACAGCTTCCGAATACGTTTATAGACTCTTTGCGTTCGGAACAGATAAATGTTCGCTTTTTTTCACCATGGCACTCCAAAAACACTCTTTATTTGGGACGCCGCTTGCATCATAAAATTGTGCTAGCCGATGCTAAAACGATTTTGATTGGCGGAATCAATCTTTCGGATAAATACAAAGGAAGCAGCACAGAACTCCCTTGGCTTGATTATGCCATGCAAATTGAAGATTCGACTCTTGGTTTGGCATTACAAAAATTGTGTCGAGCCATTTATTTCAAAAAAAAAGCGATCCAACTAAACCCAATACAATCCTCCATATATTGCACTCCCGATGCCTCTATCACCATTTTGCGCAACGATTGGCTGCTGGCCAAAAATGAAATTTACAACAGTTATCTGAATGCCCTACAAAAAGCGACTAGCGAATGTTTCCTTATTGGCAGCTACTTTTTACCCGGAAGCGGATTATTGAGCGCTCTAAAAAACGCTTCCAAAAGAGGGGTAAAAATTAGCATTATTTTTTCAGGAAAATCGGATCTCCCTATTGTTATGGCTGCTACCCGCTATCTATACAGCGTATTACTGAGACACAATATTGCATTATATGAGTGGAAAAAATCAGTACTACACGGCAAACTTGCCATTGTAGACCGTCAATGGGTTACTCTGGGGTCTTTCAACCTCAACCATTTGAGCTCCTATGCTAGTATCGAAATGAATGTTGAAGTAATTTCAGCCGAATTTGCTCAAGATTTTCGATTGCAATTGGATTCAACTCTAGATGCTTGTGAACACATTACCTCCGAAACCCTACTTTTAAAAGAAACCGTATCTTCTAAAATCACCCATTGGTTCGCTTTCCGTATTGTCCGTTTTCTTTTGCTGATTGCTACCTATCTACCGTATAAAAGAGTCCTTAAAACACGAAGTTGATTTTGTATGAATTGAAAACAGTCCTGAAGGGAAATGAGAAGTAAGCCCTTCGACTCCGATCAGGGTGACGGTGAGAAGTTAGAAATTAGAAGTTAGAAATTAGAAGTTAGAAATTAGAAGTTAGAAATTAGAAGTTAGAAATTAGAAGTTAGAAATTAGAAGTGAGATATTAGAAGTGAGATATTAGAAGTGAGATATTAGACGTTAGAAGTTAGACGTTAGAAGTTAGATATTAGATATTAGATGTTAGCCCTTCGACTGTACTTCGACTTCGCTCAGCATAAACTACTCAGGGTGACGGTTAGAAGTGAGAAGTGAGCCCTTCGACTGTACTTCGACTTCGCTCAGCATAAACTA
>NZ_JBUYSY010000035.1:0-2297 GCF_055231795.1 Flavobacterium riviphilum | reverse complement strand
GCTCCTCCCGGGGCTAGTTGAGACGTATCGTTTTCAAAACACATTACAACTCTTGCAACAACCCTTTCAGAGTTTTGAACTCTGACAGGGTTACCTACTCGATTCTGTATAAAAAACAATGTGACTGTCCGTAACTCATACCAACAGTCTAAATAATGACAATATACTTTGCGTCTCTGCGCCTTTGCGTGAAATTGGGCTCGCAAAGTCGCGAAGAAGCAAAGATCAGAAAGGATGATATTTGTGAAAAACATTCAACAACTAATTTATTCTGTGAAATGGTACTAGTCATGGATAGTCATAAAAAACAATTCTAAAAATCAGTATTCCATTTAGAAAAAATGTTCTAAATTTGAATCCAACTTAAATCAGTACAGATTAAAAATTTGCTAATTAAACCATTAGCAACTTAAAAAGGAAATATGGAAACGACAGCTATTGATTTACTGACCCAAAAACTTAAAAATGCGCCTCAAAGCGTTTTAGAACGTGTCATTGGCTATGTTGATGCCCTTTTGGAACCTACGACAGCTACTAAAACCTACCGCTTATCCGAAGAACAACAACAACTATTAGACAGCCAAGTCAACTCCGACAAAACTACTTATACTGAGGCTGAAACGCTTTATACGGACTTAAAAAAGAAGTATGAATTATAAGGTTATTGTTTCTCCAATTGCTTCTAAAAATATTGAAGATGCGGTTGCCTATTATATTGAAAAAGCCACTAAAAAAGTGGCTTTTGACTTTTTGAAAGCGTACAAAAAGATTTATAAAGCTTTACAAATCAACCCTTTTTACCAATTTCACGATAACAATTATAGGTTTATACCTTTTGATAAATTTCCTTATATCGCCTTTTTTATTGTGGACGAACCCAGTAAAAGTGTTTACATCAACGCAGTATTTCATACTTCACAAAATCCTAATAAGTACCCTACGTAACCGAAAACCATTTAAGAGTTCAAAAGGCTGAAAAGGTTACTAAAATCCCGCTACTCCTGCAAGGTTTTCAAAACCTTGTAGGTGTTATAATGCTACATTATAAACGGCTATGAAATAAATAGTGTTCTGCCTATCTGTAAGAATAATTGAATATATTTGAAGTTAAATAAAGTAGAATAGACAATTGCCAACTTTCTAGATTAGAAATTCACATATGAAAATTTTAGCATATGTATTAATTACCTGATGTTTTCTAACAGCCGAAATCTTAAAATAAAATTTAAAAAATGAAACAACTATTTATTTCAATTATTTGTCTTTTAATTATACAAGTTACATTTGGTCAAAATAAAATCATCGAACAAGAATTAATCAAGAAAAATCAAAATGCTATTATTGAAGAGTTTGTAACAAATGGTGCTGAAAAATATAATTACAATTATCAAATGGCTGAATGGCAGAATTGTTTAGATGAAGGTCTAAAAAAAGACAGCACTGTAGCATATTTGTGGCAACAAAAATCAATGCCATATTTTAAAGCAAAGAAATATGAAATTGGAATGAAATATATTGATAAAGCGGTAAAATATGATCCTGAAAGATGGCAATCTTATCGAGCATTCATAAAATGTATTTTTGCTAAAACCTATAAAGAAGCCATTATTGACTTTGAAGATTGCAAGAAAAAATTTGGTAATAATTATGTGATGGATCATACTTATAATTTTTATATTGGCTTGTCATATTTACAACTTAATGAATATTCAAAAGCAGAAATGCTTTTCAATGAATATATAGAGGATTTGTTTAAAAATAGACAAGGTTTGGAACATCCAACAGCTTTATTTTATTACGGAATTTCAAAATATGAACAAAAAAAATGGGGAGAAGCAATAATTGAATTTGATAAAGCATTAAAAATATATCCAAATTTTTCTGATGCAAAATATTACAAAGCAATTTGTTTGGCAAGATTAGAAAAACAAGACAAAGTTTCCATATTATATAAAGAAGCAAAGGAAGATGCTGAAAAAGGATTCACAATTAATGAAGATAATACGGCATATGAAACATATCCATATCAAAAAAGATGGGCAAATTAGAAACTGTAAAAGAACGTCAGATAACAACTAGAGTTTCGTTGCTCCCCTATTACTGCAAACGTCACCCTCTTACCCACAATTCATACAATACAAATCGGCAACCTCCTCACGATAGATTTTACTTAACATATTGTCAGCACGAGCCAGAGGCATCGCGCTAGCAAAGGAGAACAGCAATAGTATCAAAAACATCTTTGCTGTTTTTTTTGTTATGAAAACAAAAAGTCCTCGCTTAGCCCCGATGGCAGT
>NZ_JBUYSY010000034.1:0-3346 GCF_055231795.1 Flavobacterium riviphilum | reverse complement strand
AATGACAAAAAAAATGCTTTACCTAATAACATTTTGTCTTGTTCTAAAAAAGTTTACATTTTTATACTTTTCAACGCAAGTGCGAGCGCAATGTCATTAAGTTAAGGAAAAAGACTCGGCATTTTGTCATTCCGACAGAGGAGCAATCACACAGATGGTTCACATGATGAGATGCTTCGTTCCTCAGAATGACAAAAAAAATGCTTCACCTAATAACATTTCGCTCGCGTAGCACAAAGTACGAGCGTGACATTTGTGCTAGTTATCGTGCCTGAACATTATATTGAGCTTTTGATTTTTAATTATTGTAAAAACACTATTTTTGGGTTTTTAAACCTACTAGTATAGTGCTCCATTTGAAAAAAATCGTACTCCTTTTGCTGATTGTGGGACCTGCTGTGTTGTACAGCCAATCCCTTCGCAAGTATTCCAATGAGTTCCTCTCTATAGGCGTGGACGCAGCGGCTTTGGGGATGTCCAATACTGCGGTAGCTTTTACGGCAGATGTCAATGCAGGCTATTGGAATCCTGCGGGCCTAACCCGATTGCAAGACCATCAAGCGGCCGCCATGCATGCCAATTATTTTGCCAATATCGCACAATACGATTATTTGGCTTATGCCGCTCCTATAGACGACAGAAGCAGTTGGGGGATTTCGATGATTCGGTTTGGTGTGGACGACATTATGAATACTACCGAATTGATCGACAATCAAGGCAATATTGATTACAATCGCATCTCCTTGTTTTCGGCAGCCGATTATGGGTTTACGTTTTCCTATGCCAGAAAATTGCCCGTGCCTGGATTTCAATATGGGGTCAATGCTAAGGTCATTCGTCGGGTGATAGGTGATTTTGCCAGCTCATGGGGTTTTGGCTTCGATGTAGGGGTGCAATTTGAACACCGCAATTGGCAATTCGGACTCCTAGTGCGCGACTTGACCACCACCTATAATGTCTGGAATATTGATGAGCAAAAGTATGCGGCTATTGCCAATGCCATCCCAGGACAAAACCAAGAGCTTCCCGAAAGTACCGAAATAACCCCTCCCAAAGCGCAGTTGGGGGTAGCCAAAAAGATGATCATTCGCTATGACTATTCGGTTTTGGCAGCGGCCAATCTCAACCTACAATTCAGCCGTTCCAATGCCATTTTTTCTAGCCCTGTCGTAAGTATTGATCCCGCTCTTGGAGTCGAATTTGGGTATACCGATTTGGTTTTTGTGCGGGCAGGAGTAGGGAATTTTCAAAAAGTGACCCAATTAGATACTAATGAGCAGCTTAACCTACAACCCAATATTGGCTTGGGTTTTCAGTATAGAGGCATTCAGGTCGACTATGCGTTAACCAATTTGGGGAATGGGGGAGTCGCCTTGTATTCCAATATCTTTTCTCTCAAAGTCGATTTGGGGCAGTTTCGAAGATAAGTCGCTATGCGTTTTGGTAAGGAAAATGGCAAGTCCCTTGAGTAGTGGCATCAGATGGGCCAATTCTTTTTCTTGTGATTGGGCAGGGGATAAGCAGACTTTCTTTGGATCATACTTTCATAGCCATCAAAAATTGCTATTTTTACGCACTTAAAATTAGCACTATTCCCCATGACATTTTTCACACGGCCTACTTTGATTTGTACTCGCTTAATTTTTGGATGGACCTTGCTTTGGACTACGTTAGTTGGAGCACAAGCGCTTTCGCTTTCGCCAAAAGCTACTGTAAGTGTGCTAACTTGCGCCACGGGCAACGAATCCTATTCGCTTTTTGGACATACCGCCTTGCGCATAGCGGATCCCGAGCAAGGCTTGGATGTGGTCTACAATTACGGGGCTTTTGATTTTTCGACGCCTAATTTTGTAGCCCGATTTGCCAAAGGCGATTTGCAATATTTTGTCGTAGCGCATAGTTTTACGGATTTCGTACAGCAATACCAATACGAAGGGCGCTCGGTGTACGAACAACAATTAAAGATACCACAATTCGTTAAGCAACGCATTTGGGATCGGTTGCAAATTACCATGCAAACCGATGAAAAATACTATACCTATAAGTTTATCGATAAGAATTGTACCACCATGGTGGTCGATTTGTTGAATAGCAGCCTAGGAGCGGCAGTGATTCGGAAAAACAAGACGGATGCAGTTACCTATCGTTCGGTCTTGTATCCCTATTTTAAAAACCATTTTTATGAGCAGTTAGGAACCAGTGTCATTTTTGGAACCAAAGTCGATCAACCCGCCACTACGGTTTTTTTACCATTGGAGTTGATGGAGGCTTTGAAAACCAGTCGCTACCAAAACGAGTTGCTCAGCGCACCTGCTATCACCTTGCTGTCAATTCCGCCTGTAGTGCCTCATTCTTGGTGGAATAATGTGTATACGTATGCGGTAGTAGTATTGCTCTTGCTCTTTTGGAAGCGAAAAGCTGTTGCTCTGGTTTTTCTCGCTTTTCTGGGGCTTTTGGGTGTGTTTTTTGTAAGCATGGGCTTTTATTCCTTGCATCCTGAATTGGCACAAAATTACAATGCGCTGTTGTTCAATCCGACGCTATTGGTATTGGTCGTGTTTTTTGGGCGGAATCAGGCCAAGCTCACACGGTATCTTGTCCTCTTCAATGTAGGCTGTGTGTTGGTCTACACCCTAATCATGTGTAACAAAGCGCCGTTTTTATTAGTGCTGCCCCTAATCATACTGACGATCACCTTGCTGCATCGTCTGTCTCCTTTTATTCCACTGAAAAAAAGGGCGTTTAAGGGTTTTTCCGAAAGTATCGGGAGTTTAAAGATTAAGGTTTAGAATGTAATAGGAGATCCGTTAGATATAGGGGTGTATATAGCAGATTAGGCTGTCATTTTGTATCAGACTATGCGGGACGACTCCAACAGCCTGCCCTAGGATATTGTCTCTTTTCCTAGATGAACGGTCTTGGGGCTCTTATGGTTCGCCTTTTTTGTTTTGTTCCGTCACTTCAATTTCGTTCCGAAATTTGAGAATGTATTCGCAGGGTAATTGGAATTTGGAATTTCTCCCAACACTTTGGGATTGGATCTTCTAACCTTCACCCTGAGCGAAGTCGAAGGGCTAACTTCTCACCTCTAACTTCTGCCTTGTCACTTCTAACTTCTGCCTTCTCATTTCTAACCTTTACCCTGAGCTGAGTCGAAGGGCTGCCTTTTCACCCTGAGTAGTTTATGCTGAGCGAAGTCGAAGCAGAGTCGAAGGGCTGCCTTCTCATTTCTGCCTTCTGCCTTGCCACTTCTAACTTCTGCCTTCTCATTTCTAACCTTTACCCTGAGCTGAGTCGAAGGGCTGCCTTGTCACCCTGAGTAGTTTATGCTGAGCGAAGTCGAAGC
>NZ_JBUYSY010000033.1:0-3572 GCF_055231795.1 Flavobacterium riviphilum | reverse complement strand
GAACGAAGAATCTCATCATGTGAACTATCTGTGTGATTGTTCCTCTGTCGGAATGACAAAATACCGAGTCTTTTTCCTTAACTTAATGACATTGCGCTCGCGCTTGCGTTGAAAAGTATAAAAATGTAAACTTTTTTAGAACAAGACAAAATGTTATTAGGTGAAGCATTTTTTTTGTCATTCTGAGGAACGAAGAATCTCATCATGTGAACCCTCTGTGTGATTGCTCCACTGTTGGAATGGCAAAATGATAAGTCTTTTGCCTTACCTTACTGATATTGAACGAGCGCCAGAATTGGATATTTACAAAAAAACAGTGCTACCATTCGCTAAAATTACTATTGCTTAAGTTAACCGCGTTGCAAACGCTGCAATCGGTTTTTATAAGGTAAGTAGGCACTCGTTGCAAACGAGCGCCAGAATTGGAGTTATGCACGAGCATGATACTCGCGCTAGCGCAGCTGTACTTTATTAATACGCTTGAATTAAAACCTCTGTAGGTATATTAAGGCTTTCATGTAACTTTCTGATCATTTGCAGTGAAAGCTTTCTTTTTCTATTTAAAATTTCGCTTGCACGACTTTTCAATCCCACAATATTGGCTAAGTCATTTTGAGTGTAGCCCATTTGTTCCATTCTGAATTTAATTGCTTCAATTGGATCAGGCAAACCAATTGGGAAGTGTTCGTTTTCGTATTGGTCAATCAAAATACCAAGCACTTCAAGTTCGTCTCCTTCAGGAGAACCACTTTTTGCGTCAAAAATTTTTTCAAGTCTTTCCAAAGCTTGATTATAATCATTTTCTGTTTTTATAGGTTTAACTTCCATAAGTTTTAAATTTCGTCAGCATTAATCTTGTCATATTCTGCATGCGTTCCAATAAATCGAATCCAAATCATTTGATAATCCTTGTGTTAGCGCGAGCGTCACGCTCGTGCCTACTGTCTAAATCAATTCAAATCAATTGCTAAGATCGTTTGATCGTTATTTCCATAATTTCTTGCACTACTGTATTTCCATTCCGTAGATTCGGTCACAAAACCAGACTTTAAAGGATTGTTATGAATGTAATTAAGCTTTTGTTCAAAAACCTTTAAAGACCAAATTTCAATTGGCTGATTGTTTTGTTGCCAAAACTGTCTATTCTTGACATTGCTGTTTTGTCTTCCTGCTTTTTCAAACAGCTGCAGCATCCAATCTTTTCTGCTCTCCTTAGGATTTTCTTCAATAATTTTCAACATTTTTCGAGAGGTAAATCCTTTAAAATCTCTAATCAAGCCAGAAGGATCTCCTTCTGAAGAACGAAAAATTAAATGAACATGGCTCGGCATAATACAATATCCATATATTTCCATTCCTTTATTTTTTCGACAAAAATCTAGAGATTCAATAATAGCATCAAAATATTTTACTCTTGTAAACACATCAATCCAATAAACTGTTGCAAAAGAAATGAAATAAGCCCCTTGCTCATCTCTAAATTTATATTTTCTACTCATTTGTTTATTGTCTACTAAATTTAACTGCAAGGTATTACATTTCGTTTAATTATAAAACCTATTGTGTACAAGGCACGAGCGTGACGCTCGCGCTAGCACTTGAATTAGGATTAAGTATAAATTATGTAAACTTATTGCAGAACGAGACATGATGGCACGAGCGAGACGCTCGCGCTAGCGTTGATAGTATAAAACAATACAAACATGATGGCACGTGCATGATGCTCGCGCTAGCGTTAAAAGTATCATCCCGTACTCCAAATTATATCTATCAAACAAGAATCTCTTCTTCAAAAGGCGTCCCCTATCACATAAAATCTTATTTTTGTGATGCAATTTAAACCCCATAAGTATGCCTTTCAAAAAACACCTCCCCAACCTTATCACTTTATTGAACTTATTTTCAGGCTGTATCGCATTGACTTTTGTAGTGCAAAAAGAATACGAAATGGCGTTTTATTTTGTGAGTTTGGGTATTTTCTTCGACTTTTTTGATGGCTTTTTTGCCCGTATGTTCCAAGTATCAAGTCCCTTGGGGTTACAGTTGGATTCTTTAGCCGACATGGTGACTAGCGGTGTGGTTCCGGGCTTTGCTTTATTTCAAATGATGTTAGAGGCTTTTGGCTTGACCTTATCGAGTCCGTTTGACCTGCATTATGCCTTAGCCTTCTCAGGCTTCTTGGTGACTTTAGGGTCTTGTTATCGTTTGGCCAATTTTAATGTAGACACCCGACAAACCGACTCCTTTATTGGCTTGCCTACCCCTGCCAATGCCCTTTTTATTTTGAGTTTGCCCGTAGTGGTTTCCCATTCCGATTCTTTACTTCTTTTAGAATTGGCTACTAACTTTTGGGTTTTATTGCTATTGGCAATAGCTAGTGCCTATATCCTCAATGCTGAGATTCCACTATTTTCTTTAAAAGTAAAAAAAAAGGAGCTTGCTGCGAATCGATTACCCCTATTCTTTCTAATCGTCTCGCTATTGTTGTTGCTCACACTACACTATAGCGGCATCCCATTGGTCATCCTCTTTTACATTGGCTTATCTATCATTACTAACCACTGGAGCAAGCAATAAAATATGGCGCTTCAAAGAAACCCGAAGAGAGTCGTAAAAAAACGTACTAAAAGTCGCCCCTCAACAACCAGAAAGTCGCTCAAAACCGTTTTTTGGACAGGCCTTAGCGTTTTATTTCTTGCTTTATTGGGCTACCATTACCGCATTGGCTTAGCCTATTATTTGGGATTTAAGTCGGACAAGATTCGGAAATCAGCTGTATTTTCGACCGTTCGCAACTTGCGAATTCTAGAAAAACACGAAGGCAAATCCTTCGGTATAGACGTTTCCGCCTATCAAGGCCGCATCAACTGGGAGGAGGTCAAGCAAATTGAAGACCAGTATCCTATAGATTATGTTTTTATCAGAGCTAGCGCGGGCAATAACAAAGTGGATCCACAATTCCAACGCAATTGGAAAGGTGCACAACACAACGGCATTTTACGAGGGGCCTATCATTATTATCGCCCCAATGAAAATTCCTTAGAACAAGCCCAACTTTTTATACAAACGGTCAAGCTAGAAAAAGGCGACTTACCGCCCATTTTGGATATCGAAAAACTACCCGAAAACCAATCTATGGCTAACCTTAAAAAAGGGTTACGCAAATGGCTGATGGCTGTAGAAGCGCATTATCAAGTGCGTCCCATCATTTATAGCGGTGAAAAATATTATACTGATTTCCTGAAAGAGGCTTTTAGTGAATACACTTTTTGGATTGCCAATTATAACTTTTACAGAGAAAATATAGCCGAAGATTGGTTGTTTTGGCAATTTACAGAAAACGCCCGAGTAACGGGCATCGAAGGCCCCGTGGATGTCAATATCTACAATGGCGATTTGCAACAACTGGAATTCATAACGGTGAGTGAGGAGGAAGTTAGTGAATAGTGAATAGTGAATTGTGAATTGTGAAAATAGAAGTTAGAAAATAGAAGTTAGAAAATAGAAGTTAGAAGGCAGAAGGCAAAAGGCAGATTCATGTTCAAGTTAGACAGTAGAAGTTAGATAATAGA
>NZ_JBUYSY010000032.1:0-4400 GCF_055231795.1 Flavobacterium riviphilum | reverse complement strand
ATGGGAGCGGCATCCTTTTGTGGTGTTTCCTTACTTTTGGAAACGCCACAAAAGATATAGCGGACAGCAGGAGGAGAGGTCTTGAAATGTGGGGGAGTTTTGCTCCTAAAAATTAGGCTTCAATTTTTATTTTGGTAACCATTAAAGCAATGATAAAACCGAAAATACCTATAAAAGCGAAAGAAAACTGCAATCCCCAAGCTTCGGCGATATAACCAATTAAAGGCGGGCCCATTAGGAATCCCAAAAAGCTTACACTTGATACTGCTGTTAGTGCTTCGCCAGTTGGGATAGTGGGGTGTTTGCCTGCGAGGCTATACAAAGTTGGTATTATGGTCGACACGCCTAAACCTACAAACATAAAGGCAATAGTTGCAGAGAGGAGATAGGGAAAAAATACAGCGGTCAACAAACCAGAGGAAATTACACAACCGCTGATTTGCATGACTTTTTTGCGTCCCCATTTTTGTGTCAGACGGTCCCCAAAAAAGCGGCCCAAAGCCATCATTATCATGAAAGAAGTATAGCCTAAAATAACTAAGGAACCAGGTACTTGCACCACTTCTTTGAAATATACTCCACTCCAATCAAACATTACCCCTTCGCTAGCCATACAACAAAATCCAATGACACCCAACCAAATTAAAGTTGGATCGGGCTTGAAAAAGGGTTTTTTTTCTGTTTTTTGCGTTTCTTTTACTTGTAGTAAAAATTTATAGTTGAAGGATACCATGAGTACTACCAATAGAGCCACAATAACAAAATGAGTGTAAGTAGGAATTTCTAAAGCCAACATTCCCAATCCTATCAAAGCTCCTGTAAACCCTGCCAAACTCCAAATCCCATGAAACGACAACATGATATTGCGTTTGAAAAGCGATTCGGTAAACACGCCTTGGGTATTCACTGCAATATTGGTTAAATTGGCCGTCAATCCAAATAAATACAAGCCCAAGGCTAATTGCCATGCATTTTGCGCTAATGCCAAATTGGTCATACTAAAAGTATAACACAAAATGGAAAATGGCAAAATGCGGTGACTTCCTAATTTTGTAATCAATTTCCCAGAGAACATCATCATGGTGAGCTGTCCTACAGGAAGGGCAAACAAAAGTGTGCCTAAAGTTCCCTCACTTAGTTGTAATGCGGTTTTGATGGCTGGAATTCTACTCGCCCATGTAGCAAAAGTAAGCCCCATTCCAAAATAAAACATACCTACTGCAAGCCGAATTCTATTCAAATAGGCAGTTTTGGCTTTGCTATAGGATTTAGGCAATTTCTTGTTGGATTTCTTTAAAAATTGAAGGAAAAGCAAGGTTTGTCTGTTTTAAAATTAAAGTTACAAAATTACGACAAAGAACCGTATAGCGCTAGAAGAGAACAGTAGAAGAATGATTTACATCGATTTTGTTTATAAGTTGATTCTTTTTTGTTGTTGATGGCTAGCGATGGCCGCTTCTATGATTTGCATCACTTGAACACCTTCTGCTGCTGTAACGGGAAGAGGTTTTTGATGAAGCACTGCTTGATATACACCATCAAAAAAAGTGTAATAATTACCTTGTAGGGTAATCACTTTTTCTCGTATAATGTTTCCGTTGATTTCGGTATGTAATAGCCCTTGCAAGTTTTCTGGTTCGGTGCCCCATGTGGTCAAATTGGGTTTTTTACCGAGTTTCAATTCGTCTTCTTGTACATCGCCTCTAGCTTTTAAAAACGATCCTTTCTTGCCATGTAGTGTATAGGAAGGATGGGGTTCGCGCACAAAAAAGCCTGCTTTGAGTCTCACTCTTAGGTCGGGATAAAACAGGGTAATGTCAATCCAATCGTCTACTACGGACTGGGCTCTCGTAGTCCTAATGTCTGCGTTTACGGCTTTTGGAAATCCAAACAAACACAAGGCTTGATCAATGATGTGTGGACCTAAATCTTTCAAAATACCCGCTCCAGCATTTTGGGTTTCTTTGTGGATTTTTGGACTCAAATTGGGATTGTAGCGATCAAAATGAATTTCGGCCTCTACGATATCGCCTAGGATTTTGTCTTGCAGTACTTTTTGAACCGTTTTGAAGTCGCTGTCCCATCTTCTGTTTTGAAAAACGGCCAGTTGCAGTCCTTTTTCGTTGGCCAAAGCAGCTAGCTCTTGGGCTTCGGCTACAGTAGTAGTGAAGGCTTTCTCTACGATGGTGTGTTTACCGGCGAGTAAGGCTTGTTTGGCATACTCATAATGTGTACCCACGGGTGTATTCACGATTACCAAATCGCAATCGTCCTGCAGTAACTCGTCTAAGGAAGCATAACTTTTTACAGAAGGAAAGTCGGTTTGGATGATTTTTTTGCTGCGTTCCCAAGCGCCCGTTATTTCAAAACCGGGATGTAAATCGAGAAAAGGAGCGTGGAATACTTTTCCAGACATGCCATATGAAAGTAAAGCGGTTTTTATTTTTTGCATTTTGTAGATTGATTGAAAGATTGGAAAAAGCTTCGTTTTGCAAATTTACACAGAATTATGGGGCCAGATGATTATTGTCTCAATTTTGGATACGATTTGTGATTCTATATTTGCTAGCCAATTAAGGCTTAGGAGTTTTTATTTGAAGACGGGCATCAAATTAACAAACAATTAAAATCCTATGTAGTATATTGCGCTCACAATTACAATATAAAACGCTACTTTTGTGCGTTATTTAAGAATTAAAAGTATACAATGGAAATCGTTATCAAGTTTTCTCAATTTTTATTGAGTTTGTCCTTACTGATTATTTTGCACGAATTAGGACATTTTATTCCTGCCAAAGCATTCAAAACGAGAGTAGAAAAATTCTACTTGTTTTTTGACCTCAAATTCTCGTTACTCAAAAAGAAAATCGGCGAAACCGAATACGGTATTGGTTGGTTGCCTCTAGGTGGATATGTAAAAATTTCTGGGATGATCGATGAGAGTATGGACAAGGAACAAATGGCACTGCCACCACAACCTTGGGAATTCAGATCCAAACCCGCTTGGCAACGTTTGATTATCATGTTGGGTGGGGTTACCGTGAATTTCATTTTGGCTTTCATTATCTATATAGGAATGGCTTTTGCTTATGGCGAAATGTTTGTGGCCAATGATGATTTAAAAGATGGACTATTGATTGAAAATCCAGTGATGAATAAAATTGGGTTTCAAACCGGAGATAAAATCCTTAGTGTTGATGGCGAAAAAATTGTAAAATTCGACAGTGAAATCAACATGAAATTGATCATGGGGAAAAAAGTCGAAATTGAGCGAAAAGGTGTTGTTCAAACGATAACCATGCCAGTTGATTTTGTAGATCAATTGTCAAAGTTAGAAAAAGGACCCTTGGTAAGCATGCGTATGCCGTTTGCGGTTACTGCTATTCCTGAAGAGTCAGTAAATAAACAATTACAGCCCAAAGACGTTATGGTTTCCTTAAATGGACAACCTGCCAAGTATTACGACCAAGTAACAGCTATTTTAAAAGCCAACAAAGGTAAAACCCTTCCAGCGGTTGTAATTCGAAATGAAAAAGAAGTACCGGTTCAAGTTCTCGTAAATAAAGATGCGAAATTGGGCATACAAGTAGGTGCTTTAGGATTAGAATCGTTAGAGAAATTAGGTTACTACAAAATCAGTAAGCAAGAATACGGTTTCTTCGAATCGATCCCAGTGGGAATTGAAAGAGGGAAAGACCAATTGTTAGGCTACGGCAAACAATTAAAAATGATTTTTAATCCAGAAACTAAAGCGTACAAACAAGTGGGCGGATTTGCGGCTATTTTTAATATTTTCCCTAGTTCTTGGAGCTGGGAAGTATTCTGGAACATCACCGCTTTGTTGTCGATTATGTTGGGGGTAATGAATTTATTGCCGATTCCAGCCTTGGATGGTGGACATGTTATGTTTTTGTTGTACGAAATCATTAGTGGCAAAAAACCAAGTGACAAATTCCTTGAGAATGCCCAAATGGTTGGTTTTGTTTTACTTATCTCGTTGCTTTTATTTGCCAACGGAAACGACATTTACAAAGCGATTGTGGGACGATAAAAAAAATTAAAAAAAGTTCATTTTTTGTTTGCAGAACTTGAAATTAGGTGTATCTTTGCAACCGCTAAGACAAACAAACAATGTCAGTCATAGTAACAAAAAACGTTCCTACTACGCATTATAATACACAGTTTCCTCCTTAGCTCAGTTGGTTAGAGCATCTGACTGTTAATCAGAGGGTCCTTGGTTCGAGCCCAAGAGGGGGAGCTTAAAAGCCTGACAGCAATGTCGGGCTTTTTTTTATGGAAAAACTTTTTGGACTAGGTTTCATCTTAAAAAGTTATCCTTTCGATTATCATTTACTGACATAATATTACTTGTAACATAATTTTGTTTTTCTTCTATTTAC
>NZ_JBUYSY010000031.1:0-2500 GCF_055231795.1 Flavobacterium riviphilum | reverse complement strand
TCAGACAGGGTTTCACGTGCCCCGCCCTACTCAGGATACCACTATCTATTATACTCGTTACCCATACGAGGCTATCACTCTCTATGGCGCTACTTTCCAGTAACTTCTGGTTCCTTGTACATAAAATATCGTGGTCCTACAACCCCAATCATGCCGTAACATCATTGGTTTGGGCTAATCCGCGTTCGCTCGCCACTACTTACGGAATCACTTTTGTTTTCTTCTCCTCCGCCTACTTAGATGTTTCAGTTCAGCGGGTTTGCCCACCTATCGGTGTACTATGTCTTCAACATAGTGGGTTGCCCCATTCGGATATCTACGGATCAATTCGTGTGTGCCAATCCCCGTAGCTTTTCGCAGCTTATCACGTCCTTCTTCGCCTCTGAGAGCCTAGGCATCCCCCATACGCCCTTATTTTGCTTATTGTACTTCGGTTATGATAAATCACAACCGTGTCTTTCTACTTTTTAAATGTTTTTTATCTCAATATGTCAATGAACTTTTTCTTTTTTAGAGGAAAGAACATAGATAACAGACAATAGACTTGGTCTATATTCTTTTTTCTATATTCTATCTTCTTAAAGATAGTGGAGAATATCGGAGTCGAACCGATGACCTCCTGCGTGCAAGGCAGGCGCTCTAGCCAGCTGAGCTAATCCCCCAATTTCTTAAAATTCCAAAATTTTTAATTTCCAAATTCCAAAAAATAAGGATTTCAACCTCTAGAATTTCCTTTATTCTGAATCTATTTCAGAATCATTAAGTGTAAATAGTAGTCCCGGGCAGACTCGAACTGCCGACCCCTACATTATCAGTGTAGTACTCTAACCAGCTGAGCTACGAGACTCTGTTTTTTACTTAATTCTTTATTCAATTTCTTTAAATTAACAGCAAGAGTAATCCAATCGATGCTTTAGACCTACAGCATCTTCTTCTCTATCCTTAGCGTGCATATAGCTAACACTAAAGCTCTAGAAAGGAGGTGTTCCAGCCGCACCTTCCGGTACGGCTACCTTGTTACGACTTAGCCCTAGTTACTAGTTTTACCCTAGGCAGCTCCTTGCGGTCACCGACTTCAGGCACCCCCAGCTTCCATGGCTTGACGGGCGGTGTGTACAAGGCCCGGGAACGTATTCACCGGATCATGGCTGATATCCGATTACTAGCGATTCCAGCTTCACGGAGTCGAGTTGCAGACTCCGATCCGAACTGTGACCGGCTTTATAGATTCGCTCCTCCTCACGAAGTGGCTGCTCTCTGTACCGGCCATTGTAGCACGTGTGTAGCCCAAGGCGTAAGGGCCGTGATGATTTGACGTCATCCCCACCTTCCTCACAGTTTGCACTGGCAGTCTCGTTAGAGTTCCCGACATCACTCGCTGGCAACTAACAACAGGGGTTGCGCTCGTTATAGGACTTAACCTGACACCTCACGGCACGAGCTGACGACAACCATGCAGCACCTTGTAAATTGTCTTACGAAAAGTCTGTTTCCAAACCGGTCAATCTACATTTAAGCCTTGGTAAGGTTCCTCGCGTATCATCGAATTAAACCACATGCTCCACCGCTTGTGCGGGCCCCCGTCAATTCCTTTGAGTTTCAAACTTGCGTTCGTACTCCCCAGGTGGGATACTTATCACTTTCGCTTAGCCACTGATATTGCTACCAACAGCTAGTATCCATCGTTTACGGCGTGGACTACCAGGGTATCTAATCCTGTTCGCTCCCCACGCTTTCGTCCATCAGCGTCAATCCATTGGTAGTAACCTGCCTTCGCAATTGGTATTCCATGTAATCTCTAAGCATTTCACCGCTACACTACATATTCTAGTTACTTCCCAATAATTCAAGTCTAGCAGTATCAATGGCCGTTCCACCGTTGAGCGATGGGCTTTCACCACTGACTTACTAAACCGCCTACGGACCCTTTAAACCCAATGATTCCGGATAACGCTTGGATCCTCCGTATTACCGCGGCTGCTGGCACGGAGTTAGCCGATCCTTATTCTTACAGTACCGTCAAGGTTCTACACGTAGAACTGTTTCTTCCTGTACAAAAGCAGTTTACAATCCATAGGACCGTCATCCTGCACGCGGCATGGCTGGTTCAGGCTTGCGCCCATTGACCAATATTCCTCACTGCTGCCTCCCGTAGGAGTCTGGTCCGTGTCTCAGTACCAGTGTGGGGGATCTCCCTCTCAGGACCCCTACCCATCGTCGCCTTGGTAAGCCGTTACCTTACCAACTAGCTAATGGGACGCATGCTCATCTTTTGCCGTTGTGACTTTAATGTGAAAATGATGCCATTCTCACATACTATGAGGTATTAATCCAAATTTCTCTGGGCTATCCCTCTGCAAAAGGTAGATTGCATACGCGTTACGCACCCGTGCGCCGGTCTCAAGGTTGCAAGCAACCTCTACCCCTCGACTTGCATGTGTTAAGCCTGCCGCTAGCGTTCATCCTGAGCCAGGATCAAACTCTTCATCGTATATTGTTT
>NZ_JBUYSY010000030.1:0-7014 GCF_055231795.1 Flavobacterium riviphilum | reverse complement strand
GAACATACTTACATCGCTAGTTGTTCTGGTACCAGAAAGTCACTTGAGGTGAAAAATCCACAAGAAGAAATACTGGCTACTAGTATACAAGTGTACCCTAACCCTTCGCATGGCTCATTAACCATTAGTCGTAACTCTGACCAAGCCACGACCCTTTCTATTGTCAACATTTTAGGACAAGAAGTAAAAACAGAGGTGTTGAATACGCAGGAACACGAACTCAATTTGAGTCATCTACCCAATGGGATGTACTTCCTAAACTTTACTACCCAAAAGGAGAAAGTAACTAAGAAAATAATTATTCAAAAGTAACTCCAATAATAGCCTATAAGGTTTCAGTTTCTTACTCATTTGTATGAAACTGAAACCTATGCTATTATTTAAGTTAAAATAAGAGCTAAAAAACAAAACACATTCTATTTACACTAACCAAATTATTTATAAATAATGAATAAAAAGATACTTATTCAAACATACATTATTGTGTGTTTATGGCACAGTATATCCCTGTTTGGACAGGGATTAAACATCCCCCTAGGTTGTTCCAACAGTGGACCAGAAATAAACCCAAGTCCCAAAGCAGATGTAAGAGGCACCTATTTAACTACGGTTTACAATCTTGATTGGCCTAGCAATCGAAGTGCAAGTGTAGCAACGCAACAAACCGAACTACTTAACATTCTTGACAAATTGGTAGATACAGGTATCAATACAGTATATTTTCAAGTACGCCCCGAATGTGATGCTTTTTATAATTCTTCTATTGAACCATGGTCCTATTGGCTAACAGGCGTTCAAGGTACCGCACCAAACCCCATTTGGGACCCTTTACAATTTGCCATCACCGAATGCCGAAAAAGAAGCTTAGACCTACATGCTTGGTTAAATCCTTATCGAGCTAGCGTTGGCGGATACACACTTGCTAACAATCATGTTTCAAAATTACATCCTTCATGGGTTTTTACAGCATCCAATAATAGCAACCTAAAAGTATTAAATCCGGGATTACCCGAAGTACGAAACTATATCGTTAGTATCATCAATGATATTGCTTCGCGATATGATATCGATGGAATTGTTTTTGACGACTATTTTTATCCAGATCAAGGGATGACCACTAATCAAGATGCTAGTACTTATGCCAATTACAATCCAAAAAACATCACAAATATTGACGATTGGAGAAGAGACAATGTGAACCAAATGATTGCCAATGTGTATGATGCATTACAAGTTATCAATACAAACAACAACAAAAACATCGTATTTGGAGTTGCCCCCTTTGGCATCTGGAAAAACGGTGTCCCCACGGGTATCATCGGTAACTCTTCATACAGTGCCTTATATTGCGACCCTATCAATTGGTTGCAAAATGGCAAAGTGGATTACATTGCACCACAATTATATTGGAAAATTGGAGGAAGCCAAGATTACATAAAGTTATCACAGTGGTGGAACGATCAAGCTGCAGCTACAGGTCGTCATTTGTACGTAAGCCAAGGTTATGACCGATTACCTGCCACTTCTCAAAATTGGGAAGCTATTGAAATCCAAAGTCAAATCAATCAAAATAGAATTTCGAGTATGGGGAATACACTTGGACAGACTTCCTATTCTACAAAATTTATTATGAGAGATGAAAAAGGAATTGCTACTGCATTAAAAAACAATCAGTACAAACTAAAAGCCTTTCCTCCTTCTATGCCTTGGAAAGACAATGTTTGCCCTACAGCACCAACCAACATCAGATTTGAAGGAAGTACCCTAAAATGGAATGCTCCTATAGCCGCTACCGATGGTGATCTAGCAGTAAAATATGTAATTTACGCTTTTGAAAATCAATCCGATGCCAATACATTAAAACAAGATGCCTCTAAAATCATTGATATTGTTAGCACAACTGAAAAAGTCTTAACACAGTCGCAACTTTCGGCCCCAAATAATTATTTTTTAGTCACAGCATTAGACAAAAACAATAACGAAAGTAACAATGTTATTGGAACAACTATAAATAACATTGCTGCTGCTCCAACTCTAATTAGCCCCACATCAGGTCAATATTACGTAGAGCTTCCTGTTACTTTCACTTGGAATAGTACTATCGCCGATGCCGAATATCGAATTCAAATAGCGAAATCCAACGCAAATTGGTCAGCCACAAATGGATTCACCACTGCTGCTACTCCCGATGCGACTGTAGTTGTAAATGGAAACATAGGTACTACACAAAGTTTTATTTGGGATCAAATCAATGCCAATGTTGCAGAAAGTCCAATTGGAGGAGAAACCTATTACTATACTGTTAGAAGTTATAGCGTAGCTACTGGGGTATCACAATATTCAGCTCCCATTAGTTTTACAACCAAAAGCCCAAATTGTAGCATTCCTACCAACAATGAAATCATCCTAGACAATACCGATGCATCATTAGTTGGGACATGGACTACCTCTACTTCTACTCCTGGTTATATCGGAACCAATTACATACACGATGGAAACACCTCAAAAGGCACAAAAACAGCTACCTTTTCTCCTAACATCATAAAGTATGGTAAATACGATGTATCAGTATTCTATACCGCTGGTACCAATCGTGCAACCAATGTAACCTATCAAATAAATCATGCACAAGGTAGCACTAATGTAGTCATCAATCAGCAAACCAATAACAATGTTTGGGTTTCGTTAGGCAAATACGAATTAAAATATGGAACCTCCAATTCGGTAGTTGTAAAGAACGAACTTTCCAATGGCTATGTTATTGTCGATGGGGTTCGATTCAAGTATGTAGATTGTTTACCTGAAGTTCCAGCCATTGCAGATTTTAGTTTATCTTCAAATTCAATCTGTCAAGGATCAAATGTGACCTTTACCAATTCGTCCAGTAACGCAGAATCGTACAATTGGACATTTGCAGGTGGAACCCCCAATTCCAGTACTGCTCTAAACCCAATAGTTACCTATGCTACACCTGGCACTTACGACGTTAGTTTGACCGTGACCAACGCTTATGGAACGAATACCAAAACAAGTACAGCGGCCATTACGGTACTTGCACAACCTACTATAACACTTAGCTCGGCTCCTGCTAGTTCAAATCAAACTTTGTGCAGCAACACAACCATTACCCCAATTATTTATACTATTGGTGGAAGTGCAACAGGAGCAACTGTAATAGGTTTGCCTGCCGGCGTTAGCTCGAATTGGAACGCAGGTACACTTACTATTTCTGGCACCCCTACAGTTGTAGGTTCTTACAGTTATACCGTAAGTACTACTGGAGGATGCAGCTCCAACTCGTTAACTGGAAGCCTTACCATTAATGCGGGTACTCCCGTTACCGCAGGATTCACCAGTCCTTATGTGGAAGTAGCCACAGGCGAATCTCTTACACTAACCAATACGTCCACGGGAGCCACTTCCTATGCCTGGACTTTCCCTAATGGATCGCCCGCAACCAGCACAGCAGCCAATCCTACGGTGAGCTTTACTACCACGGGTAGCAAAACCATTACCTTAGTAGCCTCCAACAGCTGTGGAAGTGCCACCTATACCATGAACATCTGTGTAGGAACCACTACCAAAACAACGCTAGAAACCTTCGAAACTTCTGCGGGTAGATTCACACAAGCCCCTACCACGAGTGGCTCAACAGTGGGGATCGCTACAACCTCGACACTCGCTCGAGCTACCGATAGTTTCAAAACAGGAACCGCTAGTTTAAAAGCCATTTTAAATGACAATACCGCTTCAACTTCTAATTGGACCGTGCGTTTATTGTCTGGTGGAGGAACTCCAGCCAACAATCAAGCGTTTACCGGAAATCAAGGCACCTTTGGCTTCTGGATGAGAACAAGTACAGCCAATGCCGGAGCTACTGTAACCGCATGGATTGATGACGCCGATGGACTAGAAGAACTTCCTCCTATTGCCATCATCAACAACGGAGCTTGGAATTACTACTCTTGGTTTTTACCCACCGCTGTTGGAACCACTATCACCACAGGAAATGGCATCGTTAGTGGTGCTTCGGTAACCCTAGATGCAATTGTGATCAAACAAAACAACACCGCCAATACCATGACGGTTTGGATAGACGATATCGAACATACTTACATCGCTAGTTGTTCTGGTACCAGAAAGTCACTTGAGGTGAAAAATCCACAAGAAGAAATACTGGCTGCTAGCATACAAGTGTACCCTAACCCTTCTAATGGCGCAGTAACCATTAGTCGTAACTCCGACCAAGCCACGACCCTTTCTATTGTCAACATTTTAGGACAAGAAGTAAAAACAGAGGTGTTGAATACGCAGGAACATGAACTCAATTTGAGTCATCTACCCAATGGGATGTACTTCCTGAACTTTACTACCGAAAAGGAAAGAATCACCAAAAAGATGATAATTCAAAAATAACAACTACAAACAATGGTCTTGTTAGTAAAAACATTGCAAGACAGTTGTTGTAAATAAAATTAGTAATCAATGAAAAAACTATTTTTAATTGTCCAAGTACTAATACTTTCGATGAGTATGTCTGGACAAACCTTTCAACAAAAACTACAAACAGCACTTAACAATTCATTTGCCGGTAGTGGATTACCAGGAGTTTCTGTGGCAGTATCTACCCCTGATATCGGTATGGTGTATGCAACAGCTGGAATAGGAAACGTTTACACCAATTCTACCATTATTCCAAATTTAACGAAGTATAGGATAGCTAGTGCTACAAAAAATTTTGTAGCGGTAATGATTATGAGGTTACAAGAAGCGGGCTATTTCTCCATCAATGATAAACTTTCTCAGCATTTAGTGGTGCCGGGTTTACCCAATGGCAGTACAATTACAATCAAACAATTATTGCAACACACCTCGGGTGTAGGAGATTATCTCAATGGAAGTAACGCTTTTATCAATGCTGCTGTGCCTGATAAAATTTTTACCAATGACGAAATAGTAGGCTATATCAACGATATGGGCGCCGAATTTTCACCTGGATCCACTTATGGCTATTCCAACGGCGGCTTTTTTATCTTAGGAATGTTAATTGAAAAAAAACTAGGCAAAAATCTTGACGTTGCTATGCAAGAATGGCTGTTTAACCCATTGCAATTAAGCAACACTTTCATGGATTTTGTAAGTACCACCACAAACAAAATCCCTGACTTAGCCGAAGGCACTAGAGCCTATAATTACTCACCTACTGGGGTAAAAGCGGCCGGAGCTATTGTTTCCACTTCTGAAAATTTAGCTAAGTTTTGTAAAGCAGTGTATGGAGGTACTTATATAACATCTGCATCTGTAAATGCTTTGATTGCACCTTCTGCATTGAACTCAGCCTATGGTTTAGGCACACGTTTATATACTTCTGCAAATGGAGTAAAATATCATGGCCACACTGGAACTATTTTAGGATATAACTCATTTATGTATTACATTCCCTCTATGAATGTATCCGTAGGCATAATCACCAATGCTTACGCGAGTCCATCGTCTATTTGGGAAAACATAAAAAGTTCTATCTATACAGTAGTAGAAAATGAATACATCAACTATTGTGCTAATAACAATTGCAATACGGCAATCATTCCCGTTCCCACTGCACCCACAGCCAATCAGCTTTACGTTAACACTCCCGTTACCTTTACTTGGACTTCCAATGTAACCAATGGTGATTACCGCTTGCAAGTATCCAAATCCAACACCGGTTGGACCGATACCAACGGATTCACCTCGGCCACCACCCCCAACAGTACGGTGGTAGTCAACCAAACCACCAATACCACCACATCCTTTACCTGGGATCAAGTAAGCGCACAAGTAGCAGAACGCCCTCAAGGTGGCACTACCTACTATTACACCATCCGAAGCTATAGTGCCGCTACTGGAACTTCAAAATATTCTGCCCCCATTGCTTTCACTCCGAAAAGTATCAACTGTTCGGTACCCGCCACTACAAGTATAATCGTAGATAATCCAAACGCTTCGCTTGTAGGTACCTGGCTTACCTCTACTTCCACAGCAGGTTACGAAGGCACCAACTACATTCACGACAACAATACCAACAAAGGAGCTAGTACCGTTACTTACACACCCAACCTACCACAACGTGGAAACTATGAGGTTTTTGTAAAACACACCGCGGGTACTAATCGGGCCACCAATGTTCCTATTGATGTAACACATGAAACCGGCACCACAACCACTACCGTAAATCAACAACTCAATAATGGCGTTTGGGTGTCTTTGGGCAAATACAACTTTACCGCTTCTACCAATGACAAAGTCACCATAAGAACTACCGCTACCAATGGGGTAGTTATTGCCGATGCCGTTCGCTTTGTATTTATCGATTGTACCGAACCTTCAGGACCGCTTGCCGTGGCCGATTTCACAACTTCCAATACAACAATCTGTCCTGGCCAAACCATCACCTATACCAACACCTCTACTAACGCCACTAGCTTCAATTGGTCCTTCCCTGGAGGTACTCCTGCATCCAGTACCGACCCAAACCCAGTGGTGACGTACTCTAATTCAGGTACTTTCAACGCTACCCTAACAGCCAGTAATGCCTCAAGCTCTAATACCAAAACACTGACTGCTGCTGTAGTGGTTAATCCTGCTGCAAGCATCACTTTAAGTTCGGCAGCTGCAACCTCCAACCAGTCCGTGTGTTTGAATGCCGCCATAACCAACATTACTTACACCCTCCACAGCACCGCAACCGATGCTACTGTTGTTGGACTACCAGCTGGAGTTACTGCCAATTTCAACGCCGGGATCCTAACCCTATCGGGCATTCCTACAGCTTTAGGTGTCTACAACTATACCATTACAACCATCGGAGGATGTAGTCCTGCAGCTAGCGCTTCTGGAACGATTACCGTAAATCCTTTTACCGATGTTACCGCAGGATTCACCAGCCCTTATGTGGAAGTAGCCACAGGCGAATCTCTTACAATAACCAATACTTCCACGGGAGCCACTTCCTATGCCTGGACTTTCCCTAAT
>NZ_JBUYSY010000029.1:0-7460 GCF_055231795.1 Flavobacterium riviphilum | reverse complement strand
GACTGTCAACACGGGTTTTTCATCATCTTTTATAGTGATTTTTTGAACTCCGGTTGAGGTGTTGCCAGCGCAGTCTGTCGCAGTCCATGTTCTGGTGATAACTCCTAAGCCACAGCTGTCTAAAGTGCCTTCGTCTTTGTAAGTTACTTTAGGGGCTTTATCACAATTGTCTGTGGCGGTTGCCATACCAGAATCTCCTGCTACACAATTGAATGTTGCATCTTGTGGTAGCGTCAACACGGGTTTTTCATCATCTTTTATCGTGATTTTTTGAACTCCGGTTGAAGTGTTGCCACAGGCATCTATCGCGGTCCATGTTCTGGTGATAACTCCTAAGCCACATTTGTCTAAAGTGCCTTCATCTTTGTAAGTTACTTTAGGGGCTTTATCACAATTGTCTGTGGCGGTTGCCATACCAGAATCACCAGCTACACAATTGAATGCTGCATCTTGTGGTATCGTCAATACAGGTTTAGTATCGTCTTTTACACTTACGATTTTAGTACATTCTGAAGAACAATTATTGGAGGTGACAATTAATTTTAGAGTATAGTTCTCACCACAAACACCCCCAGCATCAACAACAACATTTTTTTCATTTGTAGCGCCAACAATGGTTCCATTTCCACTTATTGACCAACTATATGTTAATCCTTCTCCTGCCGGACCCGAATAGTTATTTGCTTTTGAACTCGGGCAAACCATATCATTTCCGGTAATGGAACAAATTGGGTTAGGTACTACCGTTAATGTTCCTGAACCACTTGCTTTGCATATACCATTTGTAATTTCCACTTCATAAACCCCTGCAATTGATGCATTAAATGTCGCAACATTTCCTGGATCAGGCACCCCAAGAGGAACAGTCCATTTATAGGTATAACTGCCTGCAGGATTTGGTACTGCCGTAATGGCAACAGGGGCATCATTAGCACATTTTGTTGGAGAATTCACCGTAACGGTGGGTTGCACTACTTTATCTATTACAGTAACTGTTTTCTTAGCAAAACATCCTTCTAAGTTAGAATAAGCATACACGGTGTAGACTCCTGGAAGATTTACTACGGGTTCAGTACCTTGTAACAATGGCCCTTCAGAATTACCACTTGCAGGACCATACCATTTCAAAATAGCATTTTGAGGTGTGGGAGTAGCGGTAAGTTTAGCTGTTGGCGTGGTACAAGTCAAGTCATTGCTTACATTGGCTATGACAGCCACTTCGGTTATATTACCAAACAAAAAGGGACCCGAAAAATCTTTTAGCTCAGAAGTAAATGAAGCAGAAGATCTCGTTTTAACCAACAATGAACCCAACAAATTTGAACATGGCCCTTGAGTTAGACTTCTACTATCAAGTCCTAAAGCTGTTAAATTTATGGCAAACTCTGTAAACTGTAAGGGCGCAAAATTATCTTGATATGTAGCATTAGAACCTTCTAGAGTACCCCAAGGGGCTGCTAGAGTTGAACCTGTTACATTAACTACTGCAAAAATTTCACTTAAAGTAGTTCCTACTAAAGGTGAAATTTCGGCATAGCCATAAATTCCTGCACCATTGCCTTGATCAAAAACACCTGTTAAATTGAAAGGTCTATTGGGTTTAGAATTAAAATTAGCCAAATCGGTATTTGAAATCCAAACGCGAGCACTTCCTAATGGTTTGGTACCGCCATTTTCAAAATCAATTGCAATGTCTATATCTCCAGGAACTAAAACCTTTCCATTTGCATCAAAAACCCATGCGGTATGTCCCGCCTGTTGGCCAGTTCCCACTAAAGTACTACCATTGTAAGTAACTTCATTTCTAAAAAATTCAAAATCGAAATGAGAATTACCATCAGAAGAAATTTTTGATGCTCCTCCAAATCCCCACAAAATTCCATTGGGGTTAATCGCTAGAGCAGCTGGAGAAACATCTCGTCTTAATGCCCCAAACACATCAACAATGTCATTCTTTTGAGGTATTCCTCCTACACCTAACGCCCAAGTAGTGGGGTTGTCTCCGTTTTTATTTGAATTTCCACTAAATACACTAGAATCATTATTACTTTGTGTAGAATTTCCGTCTCTTCCGTATACTGCATCTATCCATATATAATTCCCTACTTGGGTATTATTAGGTTTGGACATGCGTTTTTCAAAAGTAAAATTGTTATTAGATTGAATCGATGTCTTCAATGCAGCAGCATTGGTCTGATCTATAATATTTAGACCTGTCCCAGTCCACGTTGCACTCAAAAACCAGTCATCTGTATTGTTTGAATTTTGAGGAGGTACCAAAAACTGACCTTTATTTGCATAAACATCAGCATCAATACCAAAATTGGCTTGTATTGCAGCACCAGAAACGGCCTGCCCTCGAACATTTTCAAAAGCAAACAGCAACAGAATAACCACAAGAAAAGCACCTTGCAAATTTTTATTCACAACATTCCTTAACCAAAAAGGAGAAACCGGTGACTTTAAAAACTTAATAAAACAATCCAGGTACGAAGAAGGCATACCTTTTTTCAGATAATGTGTAATTTTTTTCATGATATTTATGGTTTTAGGACCACATCATGAGCAAGCTAGTCTAGTAGGTTTGGAACATTAACACTTTCAATGAAACATTGAAACATTAAAATTGATGAATAAACCCTAATAAAAAAAATAACACTTGGCACATTGAAAATAAAGCTAGTATCGCAATATTTTCATTCACCATAACCAACATATTACGTTTGAAGCTGAAAATAGGAGAACAAATTTATGATAATTTTAATCATTGTTTCTTTCTTTAACATTGATTATCAGTTGTTTACAAATCTCAACCTTTCATTAAACTTATCTTAAAGATTGCACCCCATCTAACGCATGTTATACATTGCCCCTTTAAATGTACACTATGCCAATTGCTAGAAAAACAAAAAGGTTGCCTAATTAAACTAGACAACCTTGTATATTTTTATTGAACAGATGAGTTAAAAACCAATTCAAACCCTTATTTGTAATCTTTTGTGGTTTAAAAAAGTGGAATTCTCTTTAAAATTGCTAAATATTTTATTGTGGCAATGGAATTTTATAAATCGAAAATTCAAGACTATCAATAGCTCCTGTTGCTTCATTTATTCTTGAGTTGGTATAGTAGAGATGCTTGTTATAAATCGCAAACGAATCGGCCCATTTAATTTTATCACTAGCTGTGGATAGGGTTTTTATGGTTTTATTTTTTGTGACATACTGAATGGCATCATGCTCCAAATCGCCAAAATAAATAGTACCTTTTTTGTCCATGGCCAAACCATCCGGCGCAGCAGTAGTCATCGAAAAAATTCCATTGACGTCATTTTTTAACAGCGCTGGAATTTTTATTCCATACAAGGTATAACCCGTTAAGGCATGAAAATATAAGATGTCCTTTTTGGGATCCCATTCTATTCCATCGGAATGTACCGTGTTCTTCCAAATTCCATTGCTACAATGCAACTGATTGGTTTCTGCCAAAGTAACTTTATGTCGATCCAAAAAACGTTTGGAAACTCCCGTTTTCATATCCAACACCACTATACCCGCTTCTCCAGAATCGGTAAAATAAATCCATTGCCGTTTTTGGTCTACGCGTAAGTCATTGATGTAAGAGTTTTTATGAAAACTGCCTTCCGAAAGTGTATAGGTTTTCTTTAATTGATTTTTTTCCAAATCAAAAACATATACTTTCGGATTGGCTCTCACGCCTTGAAATTGGGGATTGTTGGTTTCGAGCACATACAACTCATTGTTCACCGCAAGAACAGACTGTATGGCTACAAATTGATTGGTTTCGGTATTGGAATCGTTTTTCCATGAATTCCATGCCTCATTAGGATAAGGCATATAGGAGCCATCTTTAAAAACTTCGACTACCGCAAAAGGGACATTTTCTCTCCATCTAGGAAAATTAGCAAACATTCTTCCGTTAGGTGCTATGGCCAAACCCGTTACCTGAATCCCTTTGAATGTGGCAACTAATTCTTGTGAAGACATAGGCAATACCAACCCTAACATACAATACATCAATATCTTTTTCATAGGTTTATTTCTTTAAAATGAACAACTTTTTAAATCTATACAAAACAAAACACCTTTAAAACTAAAATAACTTTCACACCAAACACAAAATGCTATGTGGCTAATTTACAGCTTTTTACAAAAACAACCAACAAAACCTTCTTCCTACGGGATGCACCCAAACCAGCACAAAATCCAACACAATTGAACCGTAACGAGATAAAAAAAACCGCTTCTTTAAAAGCGGTTTCTTCCATTATCTGTGTATTTTTAATTCTGACATTTGGGATCTAAGTGTCTTTTCTTACCATTTCCTCCTGTACAAAGCGGAATATCAGCAAAATCATAATACTTGGTTACCCCATTAGCATCTTTATAAGAACGTTCTAATTTGGTAGTATAATTATCATTATCATCGTCAACATCTAAGAAATCTGGAATCTCGTCACCATCGGTATCATCTGGATTGGTCGTTGGCTTCGTAGGATACAAGCTTGTATTTCTAAAATCGTACAAATACCCATCGCCATCTAAATCTTCTAAATAAGACGGAATGCCATCTCCATCATGATCATTTCGTTGTAATTCAAACAACTTTATATTAAAAATAAGTGGTGAATAAGCTGGAATACTTCCTGCAGAACTATTAAAATATGCCAAACCTGAAGGAATAAAAACAACTCCTGCTCCAAAATTTTGATAATTTACGGTCCCATCTGGATTTGAAGAATAGGTGCCCGTTTTTAATTTAGGCATCATTTCCGAAAACCCTATTCTTAAACCTGTATTAGTTAACAATACAAAATTTGTCTTTTCAAATTCTGTTACCGTAAGTGTGGTCACACCATCCTTAGTAACTTGCTGCAAATAATCACCTTTATAACCAACAAAGTAATTATCTACATTTGTAGGCGCAACTCCAACACCCTCATTTAATATCAAGTAATACAACTTATAAGTTATATCATGAATCTTTACCTCTCTAAACTTTAACGGATACGTGGTTTGATCTTTGATTGACTTTTGAGTGCCTCCTGCAGGAATTTTGGTAAACTTCACATCAAAGTTGGCCGTTACTTCTTCTATATAATAAGTACTCAAATATTCTTCAATATCCTTTAAATCGGTAGCATATTGTTCGGCAAAATCTCTTGGAGGGGTTATCTCATCCTCTTTATCTTTTGAACATGAAAATAATGCTACGTATAGCATGGATAAAATAAAATAAAACTTAATTTTGTTCATTAGTACTACGATTTGAGTGCGCAAGATACAATTTAGATTGATTTTGATAAAAGATTTAACTTTGATTTTTATAATTTTATGCGAATAGATAAATATTTATGGTGTGTACGGTATTATAAAACCAGAAATATGGTCACTGAAGCTTGCAAAAAAAATCAAATCACCGTAAACGGACAAGTAGCCAAAGCCTCCAAAGAGGTTTTCCCTACCGATGTGATTACCTTTCGAAAAGATCAAATTACACAAACCATAACCGTTTTAGACATTCCCGAAAACCGTGTGGGAGCCAAACTGGTAGACATCTACCGAAGAAATGATACTCCAGCAGAGGTATACCAACATTTAGAATTACTTAAATTATCCAAAGAACATTATCGCAAAACGGGCACTGGTAGACCTACCAAAAAAGACCGTAGAGACATCGAAGAGTATGGAAATACAAGTCATGATACTAATGCAGAGGAATGGAATTAAAAAACGTTCCTCTATTGTAATCACACTAGGCTTTTTTCCTTTTATATAGATACCCAAAAAAAACAAAAATGGATCAAAATATCATCTTAACACAGGCCGAAATCGAACACAAAATCAAACGTATTGCTTATCAAATCTACGAAACCTTTGTAAAAGAAGATGAAGTAGTAATAGCTGGTATCACCAAAAATGGCTTTGTATTTGCTCAGAAAATTGCCGAGGCCCTTCGCAACATCTCCCCTATACAAGTATCGCTTTGCGAAGTAATCCTTCACAAACACCAACCCGACTTGGCTATACAAACTTCTTTACCAAAAGAAGCCTACACTAACAAAGGTTTGGTTTTGGTAGATGATGTGCTCAATTCAGGCACTACACTTATTTATGCAGTCCGTCATTTCTTGGACGTTCCTTTGAAAAAATTCAAAACTGCCGTTCTCATTGATAGAAATCATAAAAAATACCCAGTAAAAGCTGATTTCAAAGGCATCTCTTTATCTACCTCTTTATTTGAACACGTTCAAGTTGTATTTGAAGAAACAGGCCACTGTTATGCTTATTTAAGCTAACAGCGCCACTATTGCTTCTACCGTTTCGTCTATGGATTGCTGATCCACCTCAACTTTATATTGAGCTTGATTGTAGTAATAACTTCGATCAAAAAGATGTTTGGCTATAAATTCCTTAAGTTCGTTATCGTCCAAATGGGCGATTAGCGGACGTTTGGCCTTATTTTTAGACAGACGCTGACATAAAGTATCCACAGATGCTTTGAGATATACCGAAACCACATCTTCACGCTGCAACAACTCATGATTGTTAGCATAACAAGGCGTTCCTCCCCCCAAACCAAGGATAACAGGATTAGGTGAAGCTAAAATTTCAAGAAAAGCTTCATGTTCGAGTTTACGAAAATACACTTCTCCCTGTTGCTCAAAAATTGCTTTGACAGACAAATTGGTTTTTTTTTCGATCCATTCGTCCAAATCCAAGAAGGGAATTCCAATTGTTTTGGCCAATTTTTGGGCTATGGTCGATTTTCCGCACCCCATATACCCCAATAAAATAATTTTTTTCATGATAATAAAACCTTACTAGATAAGGTGTTGTAGATTTTTAAACAAAAAAGACAAATTTATAATAAAAATGCTTGGAAAATTCGAAAAAAAGGATGTATATTTGCACCCGCATTCAAGAAACGAATTGACTCGATAGCTCAGTTGGTAGAGCACATCACTTTTAATGATGGGGTCCTGGGTTCGAGCCCCAGTCGGGTCACAATTACTGTGAATACGCATTAGTTTCTTGAATGATTGACTCGATAGCTCAGTTGGTAGAGCACATCACTTTTAATGATGGGGTCCTGGGTTCGAGCCCCAGTCGGGTCACAAAGGTTGTTCGTAATACGGATAACCTTTTTTTGTTTCAGGCCATGTGGAGAAACGGTAGACTCGCCATCTTGAGGGGGTGGTGCTCGTAAGGGCGTGAGGGTTCAAATCCCTCCATGGTCACAAAAAAAGCCTTTTTGAATGGGCTTGCAAAAGATTTAGCCGGCAATGTATTCGAAAATTGAATTTTCTTATATCTTTGCCGGCTATTTTTTTCTCCATATGCTAGTTCAACCTGCAGAACAAGCCACGGATCAAGGCAAAAACCTGTGGAGTAGCAAAAATTAGGATCAAGGCAAAAACCTGTGGAGTAGCAAAAATTAA
>NZ_JBUYSY010000028.1:0-12248 GCF_055231795.1 Flavobacterium riviphilum | reverse complement strand
AATGTAACAAAAATATAGTAACAAAAGGGTCAAAAAAAGGGTAAAAAAGTTACTTAGTTCGGTAAAAAAGTTACTCAAGGGGGTAAATTAGTTACTTTTAATCGTGTTAGCCCAATGATAGCAAGGGCTAACGGATGCTAAAAAGGTACTTAAAAACACTTGAAAATTACTTTAAGCCAAGATTGCGAAAAAAAAGGATTTTTATTTGATATATAAAACTCAAAAATTCAAAAAAAAACATTCTCATTGGATCTGAAAGGAACTCCAGAGAGAAAAAAAAAAGGTAATAGAACCTAAGTAAACTGGGGCCGCGCGGCTTTTGTATAAGTGGTTGATTTTCAATTAGTTGCATTTTTATTAAATTACCAAAAAAAAGGGAGTTTGCCGCTAGGCCGCTCCCTTTTTTCGGTATCAAATTTACCTTTTTGTCGGTTGGTGCAGTTCGGTTACTTTTTTACCCCTTTTTTTTGCGAAGCCCTAATTTTACTAAGATTTTACTACTCAAAAAATGAATAACCAGACAATTTGTAAGTAATTGTCTTGGTTATTTTTGGCTATCGGAATTTCTGGAATTATCGGAATTTGCTGGAATCCGATTGGTTACTTTTCTGTACAAATGTTACATTCAAATCCAATTGTCTGTTTTTCCTTTTAACATTCTTTTTTGCAAAAGAAAAAAGGGAAAAAAAGAAAGCCAACTCATTATCGGAGTAATTCAATAAGAAGCGGAATTTTAAAAAAATACTACCCCTTTTCGGGGTGGAGATTTTTTTAAAATAGCGAAGCGGTCTGATTCGTTTGAATTATGGAGATTTCCTTTGGTTTCTTTTTATCTCTTTTCTTTCGGGGAAGATTCGTGATGTTTGAAAACGAACTCCTCAAAACGGTGGGGCAGTAGCCATGGGCAGTAGCATAACCGCACCAAGACCAAAATTTAAGTAAAAAATTTGGTACGGTTATGCTACTGCAACGGGGCGTCCGACGCTTTTTTTTTTATACTGCTTACGGAAATATCTTGAAGACCGTAATTCCAATAAATATGATGAAAGGCAGGATCTTCTTGCAGTATAAAAAAATGCCTGCGGCGGAACATTAACTTCGGCGCGACTCTCAGCCACGAGTGCTAGAGCGGGTTGCCTACACTTCTTTTCAAATATAAAACAGCAACCCGCTCTAGTGCTCTTTTTGTGGCGTGATAGGACTGGGTCGCGCTTCCGCTTCTGCCCTTGCGATACGGGATCTCGTTTTTACCACTAAACATGTTCGGGGGCAGTTCTCATAACGACCGGAGGGAGTTACTATACTTCAAGGGTATTCTTTTTTTACTGCTTTTTCTGCAGTAAAAAAAGAATGTCCTTGCTACCGCTTTCCTTTTTTTTTCTAGTGTGGCGTAGTGAAAATATTCTATCTACCGTGAACCTTCTCGCCACTCTAGAAAAACACTTTAAACGCCAAGCTGACAATTTTTTTTGTGCTAGGGCTTTTTCTGCCCTGGCGCTAAAAAATTGTTTGCTTGCCACCGCTTTTAGTTTTATAGGGTGCTGCTTTTTCTGCAGCACTCTATAAAACTTTTTATTCGTTATGGAAACTGAAATTTCTTAAATAGCCCCGATAGGAGCGGCATCCTTTTTTTTTTTTCTTTTCAAAAAAAAAAAAGATATAGCGGATAGCGGGACGACTCGTGATCAAAGGCACAAATTTTCTGCTCCTAAAACTACAAAACGTTATTTTTAGAAGGATTTATTTGGATAAAATGGAGATTACCGGAATAGTAAATTTTTGCGTTTATCGATGATTTTATAGTTTGAATTTGCTTCTTGTACTCTGGAATCATCAAATTGGTTTTTGGTTTGTAGTTTTCTACTTTCTTCTCAAGATCAATGATATTTTTTTTGGTTTCGTTGAGATCGTAGTTTGACAAGTTTTCTTTTAGTTTGCTTTTCTCCAGGTCAAGAGCTGCCAAATCTAAATAATAGTTTTTGTTGTCGTTTATGAGTTGGTTTTCCTCGTGTTTAAGCTTTAATTCTAGTTCGGCGATCTTTTTTTCTTTATTCAATAAAATCGTGTCTTGTACGTGCGATTTGAACACTACATTATATTTATTTTCGAGGGTAAATTTCTTTTTCAGTTCCAAAGGATTTTCAAGTAGCGCCGTTGCAAAATTGGTATAAAATGTTCCTTTGGTAATGAATTTATTTTTGAGGAAATCGTTTATCTTTTCCTCGCTGATATCATTGAAATCATATTTTATTTCGTGTATTTTTTGAGCGGTTTTGGTTGTTTTTAATAGTTTTACTTTCAGTCCAGGAGTATCTTTTTGAATGGATATTATTTTGGATTTATCGAGTATGAAAATGTCGCTTTCGGTAGCTTGTATAAATATTCCTTTTCCTTTGTAATGATTTTGGTAAATATTGAAATCATAATCGATTTTTAAAACGTTGGATGATTTTTTAAACTCTTTTATTTGGTGTTTTACATCGTTGAAATTATTATTAATCGTGGACCAAAAACCATTGGCAAATAAATCTTGCATGAAAAAAGTCAGAAAGCAGAAAATAAATAAAATGATTCCTTCTTGACGAATGTTACCGCTTCGAATTCTCATGTCTGGATTGGCAGGAAGTACACAAGGATTTTTATAAAAAGGATAAAATAAAGGTATTCCGGCAATAGTCACCATATCAAAAATAAAATGCGATAGAATGGCAAAAAACAGAATAGTAGAAACGCTAAAATCTTCTCTGAAATTCTTTTCTACAAATAAGCTGATGAGATAAATTCCAATTAAAAAAAAGATTGAATGTGTAATAGTGCGATGACCATAATTCTTAGATAACCATTTTGCAATAGGATATACTAATTTTCCAATCCATGATTTTGTATGATCAATGTCCGGTAATAAAGAACCAATTACAGTTGCTGCAATAAATAAAGGCGATGCAAAAATATTCACTGAAAAAAAACTACAAAATAGTCCTGTAAATATTATACCACCTGCTACATGATTTGGGGCTGTCATAGTACAAATAGTTTAAAATTTATATACCCACTTTTAGTGATGTCTTTCATAGTTTTCTTCAAAGGCTTCTTGCTTTTTTTCTATTTCATGCTCTTGATTTTTATCATTAGAACTACTCTTAGCACTTGTACAAGAATTAAATACCAATACTAAACCACTAATAATCATTAATATATAAAAAGATTTTATCATAATAGTAATATAAATAAACATAGTAAACATTGTAAACATAAGAACATTATTAAACAGATTAAACAAATATTATCGTGTAATATTAATAGTATCAGAAAGGCGGCCG
This sequence comes from Flavobacterium riviphilum, assembly GCF_055231795.1. Lineage (NCBI taxonomy): Bacteria > Pseudomonadati > Bacteroidota > Flavobacteriia > Flavobacteriales > Flavobacteriaceae > Flavobacterium > Flavobacterium riviphilum. The sequence goes on along the minus strand of NZ_JBUYSY010000028.1, from coordinate 8,928 downwards.
CCCGACAAAATAAACATTTTGTCTTGTCCAAATGGGGGGCGATTTTGGACAAAAAATCAAACGAATTTTCGTTTGAAACTGGCCATCAGCGGGCGCACCAAAAAAAGCATAATCATCGCAAGCGAACCCACGAAGCGCAGCGCGGGTTCGTCCATTTCGCGCGACAAAAAGCGCAACGAAGTGAGCAAGCCGAGCGAGACAACGACAATCCAAGTCATGTCGATTTCGGGCAATGCGCCCGAATGTCGAATTTCTCGAATGGTTTGCGAGTCCAAAAACGGTTCTTTTTTGTAGCGGTTAATCAGCTCCGTAATGGCGCGCGGATTTCCAACCGTTTGGTCGAAAATATGATTCCAAAACATTTCACGATCTTGTACTTCCAGATTACTGGCTAATTGATTAATCAAAAGCAACGCATCGCGGCGGGGCAAATTTTTAACTTCGAGTTTCTCGAAGTTCCAAATAAAAGACGTGTTCACGGCTTTGATTTCGCGCGCCCCGGCGACGATGACAAACGTATCTTTTAGGCGTTCAATTACTTTTTTGCTTGTCGGCGTGATAGCCGAAATATCATCGATAATCAAGCAATATTCAAACGGCTGCACCGATGCGATAATCGTATCGCATAAATGCAGCACGTTTTCGCGCTGAATTTTTTTATTGATTTCTTCGGTGGTGAAATCCTTCCAGAGCACCGCCAAAACGGTTTCTTTTTCTTTGAAAAGATAGAGTAGAATTTGCGCCAACGATTTTTTGATGTTGTCGGTATCGTCCAATTTCAGCACCTTTTTTTCGGTGGTGATATTTTTGAGCAAATGCGATTTACCCACGCCAATAGCGCCCAGAACCAAAGTATTTATATTGCGATTAATATTTTGATTGAGCTGCGAAAGTTCGGCATTTCTGCCGACTGTAAAATACGACTCTGTAAAGTCGATATTTATAATTTGTTCTTTTGGTCCTGGGACCAAAAGCGCGTATAATTTCTTATACCAAGGCAACGGCGAAGCCGTTACCGCATTCACCCTATTCCGAAGTTCTTCAGTTGGTATTTCGGCATAAATTAAAGTGGTATTAAAATTCTGATGCCCGAGCATCGTTTTAATTTCAGCCAAAGAAGAACCAGCGGAAAGGTGGTGCGTAGCAAACGAATGCCGCAAGGCATGCGGATGCAAAGCAGGAATATTTGTTTTTTTGGATATTAGATTAATAGCCTCCCACATCGTTTTACGGGAAATATGTCCCAGTGACGAAGTCGAAGAAGGAAATAAAAAAGAATCACTTTCGATAGAAACGTGATTTTCTTTTAAATATTCTCCAATGGCTTGGTACAAGCGATTAGAGATTGGAATAGTGCGCAAATGTTTCGCCCCTTTTTTCTTGGCTGATTGGAGGGTAAGTGTCCGGTTTTTAAAATCAAAGTTTTTGCATTTAATGCTACAAGCTTCTGAAACTCTTAGCCCTGCATCCAGCATTAAAAGTACGATCACTTTATGTTTGACGTACTTAATCGACTCTAGAACCATTTGTGATTCCTCTTTACTGATGTAATTAAACTGTTTTACTAGCATAGGCAACTGGTTTTAGTTAATCCATACGGAGCGAGTATAGGGGTATGGTGCTAGCCTGTCCCCATTCGGGGTGCTTGCATTTGGCTAGTGCCATACCCCTATACTACGCGGAGTTTGTGGAAAGAAAAGCGTTATAAATTCGATAAATACTGCAATTCAGAACTAAAACAATGGTATTTGATTTTAGTTTCAAACTGTCGCATTTTAGATGAAGTGCTTTTTACTTTTGCTAAAAGCAAAAGTTTCCGATCCTGGTTATTTTTCTGCACATTCAACCATTCTTCAAGCGTAATTTTATTGTTGTCGTATTGCGCTTTTTTTAGGTTGAATATTTCAATCTCAAGTGTGGTATTTTCTAATTCTAATTTTAAAAGATCAAATGTATCTTTTAGTAATTCGTACTCCCTTTCAAAAGCTGCAATATCTCTTTCTTTCTTTTCAGTCATTTGAAACTTCAATCGCTCCAATTCAATTTTGTTGCGTTGCTTGGTTTGGTAAAAACCAGCAAGATTTGAAATTGAAATTCCCACATTAAAACTATTCTCAAAAAAGTTATAATTAATGGAAGGCAGCAGCGCTAAATATTGTAATTTGTTTTTGTCTTTATTGAAAAACAAAAGCGAATCAATTTCTTTTTTTTTATAGTTATCAATCTGATTTAAGTATGCTCTGTTACTTTGGCAAACCCCTATGCTGTTCACCAAAAGTAACAAAGTCAAAACTAAAACAAACTCTAATCTGTTCATTTATAAAATGATATGATTTGTAAAAAATAAATTTATAGTAAAACATTTAATAAAACAATCACTAAAAAAGGTTATTTTGTTATAGTAATATTTGTTTACAAATATTACTAAGTAAACATGAATTACTTATATTTGTGAAGCAATAAAAAACATACCATGGCAAAAGTTTTAAGTATCAGTAATCACAAAGGCGGCGTGGGAAAAACCACCTCTGCAATTAATATTGGAGCAGCTTTAAATAATCTAGGCAAAAAAGTTTTGCTGATCGATTTGGACCCACAAGCGAACTTGACGCAAAGTTTAGGATTGACGAACCAACAAAGAACCATTTATGGTTCTTTAAAAGGCGAATATAAATTAGAGCCTATTTCGATTTTGAAAGGGTTTGATATTGTTCCGTCCACTTTGGATTTGTCCGGTGCAGAAATCGAATTAAGTTCGGAAGCCGGGCGCGAATTTATTCTGAAAGAATTAATCGAAGAAGTGCGAAGCAAATATGATTTTATCATTATTGATAGTCCGCCATCTTTAGGACTTTTAACGATCAATTCATTTACGGCCGCGGATGAAATTATAATTCCACTCCAGGCGCAATTTTTAGCCATGCAAGGTTTGGCGAAATTGGTCGAAGTCGTAGACAAAATAAAAAGCCGATTGAATAAAGGCTTAAAAATTGGCGGCGTTTTTATCACGCAATACGATAGCAGAAAAGTATTGAATCGCGATGTAAATGAAACCATCAACGAGCATTTTAAAAGCGAAGTTTTTAAAACGAAAGTTAGAGATAACATTGCATTAGCCGAAGCGCCCGCGCAAGGCTTAGACATTTTCCGATACAACGCGAAGAGCAACGGAGCGGAAGATTATTTGGCTTTAGCCAAAGAAATTTTAAAAAGAAAGTAAAGCCCTCCAGCCCCCGAAGGGGGAGCAAAGGCACTAAAATAATAAACAAATATTACTTAGTAAACTATGTTTACCAAGTAAACAAAATATAAAAGAGTTATGGCAAAGAAAAGTTTTTCAGGAGGTTTAAACTCCTTACTTGGAGACACTAAACCAGCGGAAGCAGCTCCAGCGGTGGCAGAACCAAAAGCAGCAAAAAAAGAAATTACCAAGACTTCACAAATAGGAACGAAAGAAAAAGAAACAAGAGCTACCTTTATAGTAAACGAAGATTTACTAGAAAAAATGAAAGCGTTAGCGTATTGGGATCGGGTTTTAATTAAAGACATCATTAATCAAGCATTGGAGGAACACATTACCCGATACGAGAAAAAGAACGGAGAAATTAAAGCAATGCCGAAAAAATAAGCCCATGAAAAAGTTTGATTTTATAAAGCCCGAATTTCTATTTTGTGAAATTCCCATCAAAGATGGTTCTGAGCATGATGATCGCATTTGGATTTACCATTTGCCTAGTTTGTCATTAATTGAGTTTATCAATGTCGATGATTTTGTAGATTTTCAATTTGTAGGCAAACAAGATCGTTTCGAATATTTAGACGAAAATTGGTTTGGCGTTTACGTCCAAAACAATTGCGAAGTAACCGAGAATGATGCGGACCAAGTTTTGAAAAAAGCATGGAAGTATCTGGAGGAATATTTTATTTGGGAAGATGATCAGGAAGATGATGAGTATTAAAAAACAAATTAACCAACCAAAACTATAAATTATGACTACGAAAAGAATGCTATTATTTGTTTTTATGTTGTGCAGCTTCACAATTTTAAGTGCACAAACAAAAAGCAATGTAGAAATAGATGTTTCTGAAATGGAAGGACACGTTATTTCAAGAGTGAAATTAGCCAAGGATTATTATATGACTTCAACAGACAGCGATGCCGGACAAACTTTTGACGAGCGCACGAAACGACTAAGTTTGAAAGTTAAAGAAATATTCAACGAATATCGAGAAATGCGATTGTATCAAAATAAAAGCGGTTCCCGAAACGTAGCCGTAAATGAAATGATAGCTACAGAATTGAAACACATTCGAATGTCATTGAATTATATGAATTTGCCAACAGACTTATAAAAATGGAACGTGATAAAAAAAGCCCTAGACGATAGTCCAGGGCTTTTTTTATTTGAGGGGAATGTTTTGTTTGACATTGAGGGTTTTCTAATTTGCAGTCATTACAGGTATTCTAACAAAATTACGGTCACCATAAAAATCATAAAAAGCATTTGTTTTGCCATTGATTGCTTCTAAGTTGACATCAACAGTGTTTTCTACGCTGACTTCGCCATTCACGTTTGCATGAATATTACCACCAGTTACATAAACACTTTGAGCATTTTTTTGGCTGTCGTTAGCCCTTGGTATTATACCTGCATTTTGAAGGACCAATGCCCAAATACCAAGACAAATTAGGATTAATATTCCTCTATTAGATTTTTTTTCTGCCATTTTATTGATATTTAAATTAATATTTTATCTTTTACTTCTCCTAAAATCCGAAGGATAAACAGGATTTTCATCCACCCATAACCCTCTTTTATTTTGGCGTGCTTCCTGTTCTAATTTGGCTAAAAGTTTGGAGGTAGAATATTGTTTGTACTGCCATCCAAAACCGTTTTTTATAATCTCTGCAGAAAGGTATTTGTTATCGTCATAGTATATTTTGGCGATGCTCCGCCCGTAACGATCCGTATCGGTTACTTCATATTTTACTTGTTTCAAATACACCGCATCCGATGTAAATTGTTTAGCCTTGGTTCCAAAGGCTTGCGCTTTCTCCGGACAATCTACTTCCGCCAAACGCAATGTAGTTTGGTTGTTGGCTGCATCAATTACCACAACGGTATCACCGTCTTTGACGCCGATTACTTTACCGGTTAGGGTTTGAGCGTAGGTTTGGGCGCAAAGGAGGAATAATAAGAGGTGTTTTAAATTCATTGGTTGTATTTTAGAAAAGCCCTAGACGATAGTCCAGGGCTTTATTATTTTTAAGAGAAAAGTTAAATTGAAACAGTTTCCTTTTTATTATGCAATGTTCTTGTTGCTGCAGCATTTTCAATTTGTAGTTTTATACTTTCAGCTAAAAACTTTGCTAGGTTAACAGGAACTGCGTTACCAATCATTTTATACCCTGCTGCAATTTTTTTATAATAAAAAATAAAATCATCTGGGAAAGTTTGAATTCTTGCACATTCTCTAACACTTAATCTTCTATATAAATGTTCTTTCCCCGGAACAAAAATTCTATTATTTTGTTCAACAAATTGCATTAATGGAGCTTGTGGATGGATAGGTGCGTGTCTACCACCAGCTTGAATAGTAAAGGATTGTTGATCCCAAGATCTAACACGGTTTCTAGACATGAAAATAGTAGAAAAACCACCAATCATATATTCGTGATTTGGCACATTACATTTTTCACCATTAGTATTATTAAGTGGTAAACCCGCCAAAACATTTTCTTTTAAATCATCAATGACATCTGCAAGTGGAATTTTAGGAAAGGTTTCCGTAGGAAACTCATATTTAAAATTTAAATCTTTTCTTATCCCTATAAAAAACACCCTTTTTCTGTCTTGAGGAACGTTATAATCACGGGCATTTAGCATTTTGAAAGATAATTCATAGCCTGTACCCGCATTTCTAAACAATTCTTTAATACCTTCTAAAGCTTCATTATGCTTTGAAATAAGCATCCCACTTACGTTTTCTGCTAAGAAAAACTTAGGTTGTTTTTCTTCTAATATTCTAATGAAATCATAGAATAATTGTCCTCTTTTGTCTTTAATTCCTCTTGCAGCACCTGCTTCACTCCAACTTTGACAAGGAGGACCGCCAATAATACCGTCACATTCTGGAACTTCGTCTGCAGGAATATCTACAATACTTCTTCTATCTAGGATTGAATGAGGGTGATTTTTCTCATAAGTTTCCCAAATTTCTTTATCATATTCATTTGCCCAAATAACATTAAAACCTGCTTTTTGAAAACCTAAGTCAAGACCACCAGCTCCCGCAAAAAAAGATACTACATTCATAATGAAATTTTAATTTTCAAAAGTACTTAATTAATAATTAAAAATAAAATTTAATGTAGACACTATCCCGTTGTACTATCGTCTACATATATTCAAATTTACCTGTTATGGATGTAAATATATATTTCGGAAATAAAATTAAAGAGGAAAGACTAAAACTTAAATTTTCTCAAGAGAAACTTGCTTTAGAAGCTGATATAGATAGAACCTATATGAATGAGATTGAGAAAGGTACTAGAAATGTTTCTTTGAATATTGCATATAAATTATCTATTGCACTTAACATACCATTATCTAATTTATTAAAAGACTTAAAATGAGTAATCACGGAGTTACGGAACGTTCTATTGTACAATTGTTTGAGCAAGCATCGGAGTTTGTTTTTGAAGGAGAAAATTTAAAAATTGTAAAAATTGGAAAGCCAAGACCAGCAAGAGGGGAATGTAAAACTGATATTTATATATTGGCTTTAAATGAAAAATCAGAAGAAAAAGAAATTAAAATTTCTATAAAGCAAAGTGATGCTGATTTTCTAGAAAATAAAATGTCTATTGAAAGGGCTATAGAAATATTTGGATCCCAGGCCAAGGAAATTTTAACAAAGAGTATAAAATCTGTAGAGGAAACTTTTTTGGAGGATTTTTTGGTATACTTTAAAAAGCATACTAGAACAGAGGAGAAATGTATTAAAATTGGTTGGAAGTTTGAATTAATTAATAAATCAGGCGGCAAGAGAAGCGGTAAAATAGAGCTAAATAGAGATCAAAAGATTAATGTTTATTCTGGTTCAAATTTGAATTCAGAAAAAAAGAATTCTAAAGTAAATGGTGAAGTAATTATTAATTCAGGGGTAGCAAATTATATTCTAGAAGTTGAAAATTGCTTGGAAAGTTTAAGTTATTATATTAATAATTTATTACCTATTGAAGAATATGCAGAAGCTCAAGAAATTTATTTTGCTTGTAAAGCGATAAACTATAGGGCACAAAAAGATAAGTGGGACGGAAATAGACCGCTTTCTGTTTATATAGATTGGTGTTTAGAAGGAGGAATAGTAAAGGCAAAGTTTATAATGGATAATCCATTAATTATTAAGGCTAATGAAGTTGGGTTTAAAATTCGAAAAATACTAAAAGAGTTAAATATTAATTCTAGTAATTTTGAAGAATTGAAGAAATTTATAGATTCAAATATTGTGGTTAATAAATAACAAAAAAAGCCCTAGCTATTAGTCTAGGGCTTTTTTAATTTTATGCCTCTGTTATCTGCCTAATCATTATTTCTAAGGCTTCTTCACGGCTAATAATTTGGTCAAATTCACGGAGAGAATCTTCATCTCTATACACTCCATTTCTATCATTCCAAGAGAGCCATTCAATCAAATCATAACGGGACCATCTACTTAATTCGTTTGAAAGCTCATCGCCTCTTAAATCCATTATTGTATAGTATGGATGTCTCGCTTTTTCGTCTTCGCTTATATAAATTGCCATGGTTTTATTTATTTAAGTGTTATTTTTTATACTGTTTTCTCTTTTGATAATTTCAAAATTTCTACCATTGGATCCGGTCTTTCTTCTTCCGTTGGTTTGGGTTTTGGTGCTGCTGCAGCTTTTTTATTTTCTTTGGGTTTGTAGTCCATCACATCTTCGTTTAGAATGAAACGAATGTATCTGGCGGTGTCGGGTTTCATGCCGTCGGCTAGGATTTCTTTCACACGTTTGTTGAGTGGTTCTATGAGGTCTGGGTATTTTTGCAGCTGCAAAAGTACCTCTTTGACAAACACATCATTCTTGGGCTTTGTGCTGGTTTCGTACATGCTCTGAAACAACGGAATCAACTCCAGCAATAAATCGTGTGTGGTTTTGATGTTCATGGAATTTTTACGGAAGAGTTTGAAACGCAAAGTTTCAACTTTGCGCCCGTTTCGCTCTTCAGAAAATTCAAAATACACATCGCATTGCCCGAGGTCGTAGAGTTCTTTTAGTTCTCGCTTTGCCACCTGCAGCACTCGTTCGTTTAAAAGCGCGTAGCGGTCATATTTTTCTTCGAGCATAAAAGACTTTCGCAAATCGTCAACTGTGATTCTAAAGCCGTCTGTGCCTTGCCACTTTTGGCAAAGCTCATACATGCGCTGCGACCATTTACTTTTCAAAGACATGGCCACGTGCAACGAATAGGCCGTGTACTGGCTTGACAGTTCCACCAAGAAAGGCATGAGTTTATGTGAAACTTGGATTTCGGCAACGCCTTTTTTGATATGAGCGTAATTGATAAAACCGCAGGTTAACCAATCATCTTCAATCTCATCGGCGTAGGTGAAATTCCGGGATCGGAATTTCTCCAGCGCTTTCCGGGTTTCTTTTTTATTGTCCTCCTGGTTCACTTCCTTACACAAATCAGAAACTTTGATTTTTAAAATCAAATCATCAAACAAATCACGTTGTCCGGTTGTATATTTGTTCCGGACTTCTTTGATAATGTAATAGAATATACGCTTCTCGATCAACGTCAATTCGTAGCGGGAAGTAGTGAGTCGATTATCCTGGGCAATTACAATTTCTTTCATCGGCTTTGCGGTTGTAAAAATCAAATGTAACACAATTAAAGC
>NZ_JBUYSY010000027.1:0-14329 GCF_055231795.1 Flavobacterium riviphilum | reverse complement strand
CATTACTAATGTCAATGAAATGTTGGAATTCCTAGAAACAAATAATGAATGGTACAATTTAATTTTTAAGTAAGATGATTGCAATTAAATTAATAGATAATGTGGAAGTATTTGAAATTTTAGATGGGCATATCTACATAGGAAATAGCAAAGAAATTCTTAATTATAACGAGAATTTTAACACAATAAATAAAGTGGATATTGGAGTATTTCATATGAGAAAATTTTGCAATAACATATTAATACAGCCAAAAGAAGAAGAAAAGAGAGAGAGTATTTTTATAGTAAATAAAGATAATAAATTATTAGAGAATGAAATTCTTTTGAAAAGTTTTATAGACAAAGATAATATTTACATTCTTGGCTCCAATCGTAATATCTGCAAGTATGATAATGATTTAAATAAAGTGGAAGAGTATAATAATTTAGGGAAATTTCCTAGTTTATTTATTAACAATTATTATGTAAAGATACTAAGCAACACAATTTTTTATTATAAACTGAAAAACAATGAAATTCTCTGGCAACATTCATTTTCAGAATTATTGGAGGCAGAGCAAGGAGATGACTTTATTTTTCAGAATGGTAATATAGTTGTACATAATGGTAAAATCTATTTTTCTCTATTTGAAAACAACAGACATTTGAACACTGTTACTGTGTGTATAGATGTAGAAACAGGAAAAATAGAAAAAAAACACAAAGGATTTGCTGGCAATCTTACCCTATTTAGTAATAAAATTGCAATTGCAGGAGATAAAGTGGTAGAAATATTGGATTTAGAAACGCAAACAGTTTTAAAAAAAGATTACTCAAAGTATTTAGAAACAGATAATTTAAGTATAAGCTGGAATAGTTTTAAAATATCAGAAGATGAAATGTTTTATTTTATTGCAAGTGATTATAGACAGGGATCTTATATCGGAATTATTGATTTAAAAACAGATGAATTAATCTGGTTACACGCATTAAATCCTGATAAAGAAATATATGATATAGGTGCTTTAGATTTTAAGGTATCTGAAAATAGAATGTATGTGCATTGTTCTGATAAAAGTTTATACATCTTCGAAAAAGAATGAAAAAAGTATTCCTGATTATATCTTGTATTTGGGTTTCCCGCTCCGCATTCTATGATAAAAAACATTTATACATATTCGAGCGATTGGGTTCAAAAAAATCACCAAAAAAACCTCATTTACAACAATTTAACAATTCAAAACAATGATTTTGTACCTTTACTTTTCTAAAAAAGTAATGTATGGCCTTATTTGAATTACAACCTTCCGTTGCCTTGCAAGAATTCATTCGGGTCTATCGGATAGTACATTTTGTATTTGATTCAAAGGCAACGCTACCTTTTAAGGCTTATCCACCAAGAGCCGAACACTGTTTGAGCTTTTATCCCAAAGACACCGAAACAGTTTCTTACACCAAGAGCGTTACTAAGATTAGTAATTTAAAAAGCGTGCTTATCGGACAACAAAGTGAGATTACGAATCGTTACGTGGGCAATGATTTTTTGGTGTTTCAAATCGTTTTTCGTCCTGGAGCTTTATTCAGAATCACTGGCATTCCTTCTTATGAGTTAACCAATTCTTACATTGATGCAGAGACCATCTTTCCAAAAGAAATAAAGAACATCAACGAACAATTGCATCAGGCCAAAGATTATGTTCAGATGAAATCAATAATTGAATCTTTTTTATGGAGACAAGTACAAAACTCCAAAAAAGAGGCGCATCGATTGGATATGGTTTGCAATTCTTTATTGAGCGCGACGCAAAATTTCAGTATCGATTCACAAGCGCAAGCTTCTTGTTTGAGTCCACGTCAATTTGAACGAAAGTTTGTAGAACGCATGGGAGTTTCTCCAAAATATTTTAGCAAAATCATTCGTTTTGAAAGTACTTTCCGAATGAAAAACAAATATCCCCACTACGATTGGCTTACCATTGCGCTACAATGTGGTTACTATGATTACCAACATTTGGCCAAAGATTACAAAGAATTGACCCACCACACCCCTACTGCATTTCATTTATTGGATTTGAATTCTCCTGAGCGGAAATTTGGTGAAGCGGATACCTATTAAAATGTCGTTTTTTTACCATTTGTTGCTAAAATTTCATAGCAAATTTGTAGAGTAACCAACAACAAAAGCCTATGAAACGAAGAAACTTTATTACCGCATCAGCCGCTACCATTCCATTATTGGCTCTAGGGCATAAATTGCCTAATCCACCAACAAGAACCCCAAAAGGCTTTGTTGTAAAAGCCAACCAAAGTAGATTTGAGGAAAAAACCCTCATCAACGGCAGTAGTCCCAATAATATCAAGATTTCCTCCAAAGATACCGAGGGTGCCCTTAGTGTGTTTGAGTACATTGGAAATGAAAAAGGAGGACCGCCATTGCATATTCATCCCCATCAAGATGAGATTTTCTTTATTGTAAGTGGTGACTATCTGTTTCAAGTTGGTTCGGAACGCTATCAACTCCAAACAGGAGATACTATTTTCTTGCCGCGCAATGTACCTCATACTTTTGCCCAAATATCTTCCACGGGGAAAATGATTTTCTTTTTTCAACCTTCTGGAAAAATGGAGGATTTTTTTAGAACAATTGGCAACCTCACTGAACAACCAAAACCAGAGATAGCTGCTAAAATTTTTGAAGAACACGATATGAAAATTGTTGGACCTCCATTAGCTTATTGATTTAAAAAAAAAAGCGTTTATCTTTTGGTGCTAGTAAACAACGAGTCTCTACTCTTAATTAATTATCCTTTTGCAACATAAATTACAAAACAGGAGTATTCTTAAAACGATGCTGCTGTTTTTTTATGAAAACAAAACGTACTAGCCTAGCCCCGATTGTAGCGAAAATCCTCTTGTGCCGGGGTTCGGCATAAGAGATTGTAGCGGAAAGCGGGACGACTCGTGTGGTGCGCAAGGAAGTGGTGCTCCCAGAAAAGATTACGCATTTAATTGAGCATACGTAAGGAGAATAATGGCACATAACGCCAAGAAAATCCCCAAATAGTTCTTTTGGGATAGTTTTTCTTTAAAAACCAGCACGCCAATGAGACTGCCCAACACGATGACGCCCATATTCATTCCTGCAAAAACAGTGGACGGATTTTCGGAAAAGGCTTGGTGTGCTTTGAGGTAAAAATAGATGTTTCCAAAATTGAAAACGCCTACTGCTATTCCCCAAAGGGCATTGATACCTTCAATTTTTTGGCGTTGGATGAAAATTTCGTAGCCCACTACTCCACTCATCATCACCAAAGCCAACGCAAAAATGACCAAAAGCGAGCTGGTAAATGGCAGTTGGGTTTGCAAAGCGATTTGTTTGAACAATATATCGATGACTCCAAAACCCAGCAACACCATCGCAGGATAACCCCAATTGGAATTGCTATTGGCGGTGGGCTTGGACAAAATAAGCAGCAAGGCTGGAAATCCTACCCCGAAAGCCAACACTTTGAGTGTGCTGAATTGCTCCCCAAAAAGCAACCAAGACGCTAGTAACGGAATAAACAACGACAAGCGCTGTGCGGCATCGGTTTTGACAATACCGATATGCTGAATGGACTGTGAAAGCAATAGAAAAACACCCGGCAACAAGAGTCCGAGAGCGAGATACAACGGCCAAGGCGCTTGCACAACTAGCCTGCTAAATTCAGGCGGAAAACAAAAGTAGCACAGCAAGAGGGCAATGGCATAATTGGTCGCAATGATGGCTTTACTGTTGAACGCTGGGTGGTTTCTGAACCACTTGAAAAGGACGCCCACGGTAACACTACAAACGATACTTAGAATTAAAAAGAGCATAAGGATGAGTTTATTGACCAAAAATACAAATTCTGAGGGGGTTTTCTTTCTGCAAAGCATAGCATTGTTTACGCTTTTGTTCATAAAGTGATTTATGTTGACTATATTTGATTAAAAACGAAGTACTTGTAACCTAAAAAACCTTTCATTTATGACTAAAAAATGGTTGCCTTTGGGTAAAAAAATAGGTAATTTTTTTCTTATCATCGTATTCGTTTTGATAAGTATATATAGTATTTTGGGTTGGTATGTGGGCACTCATCACGACAAACTGTTACAAGAAGTTAGAGAAATAGCCAATAAAAATTGTAAAGGGGAAGTAAAAATTGGCGACCTAGAAGTACTTTTTTTTCGTGGATTTCCCAACGTGACCATTGCCATAAAAGAAGTCAGCATCAAAGATAGTTTGTGGGTACAACATAAAAGAACGTTGTTGCAAGCCCCTTCGATTTATGCCGAAATTCAACCTTGGGCTATTTTTTTAAAAAAAATAAAACTGGATAATATCAGTATCAACGATGCTAGCATAGATCTTTATGTAGACAAAGATGGATATAGTAATACTTCTATTTTTTCAAGTTCAAAAAAAACCAAAAAAGAGTCATCCTCAGGCATGTTATCACTTGAATTGAAAAAAGTTAGTTTGAAAAATGTACATTTTATTTCAGAAAATCAATCCAAATACAAAAAATTTGATTTCGAAATAATCAAACTAAAACTGAATGGAGCTTCAACTTTCTCCGGATGGGAAGGAAATGTTCACTTAGAAACTCATGCAAAAAGTATGGCATTTAATACCCGATATGGGAGTTTTGCAAAAGACAAAATTATCAAAGGTGAATTAAAAATTGTCCACCAAAAATCTGATGGTACAATAGCAGTAGATAGCGAAGCCCTAGCAATTGGAGAAGATGTTTTTCAGATTCATTCAAATTTTGGGGTTTCAAAAAACCACTCCAAATATTTAATTACTATCATCAATCCAAATATTGCGTGGCAATCTGCCTATTCATTACTTTCGAACAACATTAGTAGTAAGCTCAAAACATTTAAATTATCCCAAAAATTTGATGTGCAATGTGATATTGATGGAGACTTTAATGTGGAAGGTGATCCCTACATCCACGTCATTACACATATGAAAAACAACGAGCTTTCCTATTTTAAACACAAAGTAACCGACTGTTATTTTATGGGTGAATTCACCAATCGATATAATAAAAATAAAGCGACTGGTGATCAAAATTCGGCTGTTTTATTACATGATTTTAGAGGAAAAACAAATACCATTCCTTTCAAGACCAAAAAAATGATGATCTTAAATTTTGAAAAACCTATAGCTTCTGGTTATTTAGAAACTCGTTTTGATCTAAAACAATTGAATGCAACTCCATTGAAAGAATATTTTAAATTTAGCAAAGGAAAGGCCGCTATTCAAGTACTATTCAAAGCCGATGTGATTGATTTAGAGATGAAAAAACCTTATCTCATAGGAGTTGTCAATTTTGATCATGCTGATTATACGTACGTTCCAAGCAATACAAAATTTCATAATACTACTGTTGATTTGGAATTTACACCCAAACAATTAAAAGTAAATTCTATAATAATCAATACCAAAAACAGTGCTGTGACCATGAACGGTTATTCGGATAATTTCATGAATTTATATTATAATGATCCTCAAAAGATTTTTATTTATTGGAAAGCCAAAGCCAAAAAACTAACCGTAGATGATTTTTATTCAGGGGAAAGCCCTAATAAACCAACCAGTAACAACACCAATACTTCAAAAAAAAGTATGGCATCGACTCTAGATCAAGACTTATTTAGCACCTTACATCAATCAAAAGGAAGTATTGGTTTAGTAGCAGAAGAATTGATTTACAAAAAATTTAAAGCAAAAAATGCAATTGCAAAAATTAGAGTTGCCAATGATAGTATTTCTTTAAAAGAAGCTTCAGTTCAATTTGGCAATGGTGCATTAAGCATAAAAGGAAGCATTTCACATCAAAACAAAGTCAATCCATTCACAACCAACATACAACTGAAAAATGTAGATATTCAAGAAGTACTATACGCCTTTAACAATTTTGGTTCAACTACCATAACACATAAAAATATTGAGGGAAAAATGAATTTATCCAGTACACTTTCAGGCGCATTTACTTCCAAAGGGGATTTTATCCAAAAATCTGCAATTGGAAATCTCAACTTACAATTGAACAGAGGTGAGTTAATTCAATTTGATCCCCTAAAAAAAATTGGTAAATATGCTTTCCCTTTCCGAAACTTTGATCGTGTTAAAATTGAACCCTTACTCATCAATCTGACTCTTAAAAATGGAATAGCTGAACTAAAGCCAACTCCCGTAAATAGTTCTGTTATTAACTTGGATATGACAGGATTTTATGGTTTTACTGGAAATACTGATTTGCAAGTAGACATTCACTTAAGAGATCCCCAAAAAGACAAAGGCATTACCAGTAAAAAAATATTAAAGGAAAATCGAAAAAAAGGCATCACAATTCATTTACAAGCTATAGATGACGAAAAAGGAAATATCAAAATTAAACTGAGAGGGAAAAACGAAAAACTGCAATAAATAAAAGGGTTTAGCATTGAACTAAACCCTTTTCAAATTATAATTTACTGATGTAACTCCCAAACGGATCCTTGAACTGATAGCCTTCTGAAAACCGATCTTTGCTCAACTTTTTATGGGCAGCCAACCCCCACAACAAGAATTCTTTCATAAAATAGTAATCTTCTTTAGGCAATTGTGGTTGGTATTTTTTGATAATGACTTCTAATGGTGTCACACTATCCAAAATAGTTTGATACTCTGAATTCGTGGCATCATCCAATAATTCGAAACCACTTTCGGCAAAAAACCATTCTAAAGTATCGGTATAAGCCGTTTTTTCTCCTTGTTTTTCCAATTTTTCGATCTTAGGAAAATAGCCTGGAAAAAAGGTACGAATCGCATCATTAATCAAATGTTGGGCGACCACCGCAGCGCCTTCTTGTTCCCCTTCATAAACCAATTCTACTTTTCCGGTTATGGCTGGAATCACGCCCATAAAATCAGACAAACGCACTGTTGTTGTGCTTTCTCCTGCTTTTAAAGCACGTCGTTCAGCCGTACTAATCAGATTTTCGTAGGCCGTGATGCTCATTCTAGCACTCACACCACTTTTTGGATCAATAAAATCGCTATCTCGCGCTTCAAAGCTAATTTGTTCCAACAAATCTTTGGCCAAAGCAGGAACATACACCACATCGGTCTGACTGCTTTCGAGTTTGGCTTCTTGCTGCGTAATGGTACGAGCAATGGCAATAGTTTCTGGGTAATGCGTTAAAATTTGAGAGCCAATACGGTCTTTCAAAGGTGTAACGATACTACCACGATTGGTGTAATCTTCTGGATTGGCGGTAAAAACAAACTGCATATCCAAAGCCATTCGTAATTTATAACCTCTAATTTGAATATCGCCTTCTTGCAAAATATTAAACAACGCTACCTGAATACGAGCTTGTAAATCGGGCAACTCATTGATGACGAAAATACAGCGATTCGCTCTGGGAATCATACCAAAATGAATCACACGATCATCCGCATACGACAATTTTAGATTCGCTGCCTTGATAGGATCGACATCCCCAATCAAATCGGCTACTGTTACATCGGGCGTCGCTAATTTTTCATAAAAACGTTCGCTTCTTGGCAACCAATCTATGGGTGTAGCATCGCCTAATTCGGCAATCA
This sequence comes from Flavobacterium riviphilum, assembly GCF_055231795.1. Lineage (NCBI taxonomy): Bacteria > Pseudomonadati > Bacteroidota > Flavobacteriia > Flavobacteriales > Flavobacteriaceae > Flavobacterium > Flavobacterium riviphilum. Next base: position 6,723 of record NZ_JBUYSY010000027.1, on the reverse strand, counting down.
AATCCTTGGCGTAACGAGAGATTGGGCGGAAAGGATCATCATTAATCTCAGAACCTGCCACAAATGGAATGTACTCATCCAATAATTCGACCATTTTTCTAGCCAAACGCGTTTTCGCTTGACCGCGAAGCCCTAACAAATTGATATTGTGTTTCGACAAAATAGCGCGTTCCAACTCTGGAATCACCGAATGTTCAAATCCGTGTACCCCTTCAAAAGTCGGAATACCCGCTTGTAATTTCTTCCTCAAATTATCGCGCAATTCTTCTTTAATCGTTCTTGGCTGATAACCCGATTGTTTTAATGCGCCTAAAGTGGTACTATTATCTATTTTCATATGTAGTAATTATTACTTTTCTGAGGTCATTAAGTAAACTTCTCAATTGGTATTGAATGCCTTAAATTATATATTTTAACTTCTTTCTTAAAATTGCTTCCTAAAAAACACACCCCCACCCCCTCTAACTCCAAGAGTATATTTTTTATGGTAGTCGTTGAATCTTCGATTTCAAGAGGAGAGAAGTAAAAACAAAAAAATCGTTATGGTTTACTGTTTTGCTTCTCTTTTACTAATTTCTATTTTTCTGACTTCTATATTCTGACTTCTATATTCTGACTTCTATATTCTGACTTCTATATTCTGTCTTCTATATTCTGACTTCTATTTTCTGACTTCTATTTTCTGATTTCTATATTCTGACTTCTATAATCTTCTTTCTGAACACTTCCTTCTGCCTTCTGAACACTCCCTACTTAATCCGCTTCTTTCGATTCGCTTCATAATCCTCAAAAATCATTTCACCCAATCCTTTCAAACCCGTATAAAAGGCTTTTCCTTGATTGGCTTCGGTAAAATAGGTCACGAATTTTTGCAAATACGGATCATTGGCAATCATAAACGTGGTGATGGGAATATGTAATTTTCTAGCTTGTTGCGCCTGAGTATAACATTTGTCTACAATATATTGATCTAAGCCATTACTATTCATATAATACGAGCCATCTTTCTCCCGCACGCAACTTGGCTTCCCGTCGGTAATCATAAAAATTTGCTTGTTGGTGTTGCGTTTTCTTCGGAGTAAATCCATGGCCAATTGTAAACCAGCAACAGTATTAGTATGATAAGGTCCGACTTTTAGATACGGCAAATCCTTAATAGCAATCGTCCAAGCATCATTTCCAAAAACCAAAATATCCAAAGTATCTTTTGGATAACGTGTTGTAATCAATTCGGCCAAAGCCATCGCTACTTTTTTGGCAGGCGTGATGCGGTCTTCGCCGTACAAAATCATACTGTGGCTAATGTCAATCATCAAAACCGTACTCATTTGGGCTTTGTATTGGGTGTCCTCGACCACCAAGTCGTTTTCCGTGAGTTTAAAATCGGCTACCCCGTTATTGATTTGGGCATTGCGCAAACTTTCGGTCAGCGAAATACGTTCTAGGCTGTCACCAAAATGAAACTCTCGAAACTCACCTGTATGTTCATCACCATTTCCGCTATGTTTCGTTTTGTGATTGCCATTCCCCGAGCGTTTCATCGTACCAAAAATGGTATCCAACGCTTGCTGACGGATCGCGCGTTCGGTTTTGGCCGTAATACCCGTTCCTGGGGTGCCATCATCTTTCAATTCCTCACGGATATACCCTTTTTTCTTTAAATCTTCAATGAAATCATCGATAGTATAACTGGCATCGGTCAATTTATATTCCTTGTCCAATTCACGCAGCCAAGCAATTGCCTCGTCAAAATCGCCCGAAGTATGCGTAATTAATTCTTTAAAAATAGGGAACAATCGATCAAACGGCGACTGAAATGGCGCTTCGTAGGTCTTAAAATAAAATCCAGCACGGTTTTGGTTTTTCATCGCAAACAACAAAATTGGATTATGAAAATATAGTTTTAACTAAAGAGTAGCAAATCGCTTCTTGTGCACATAACATCCCATCACTCTTCATTGCTAATTAAAAGTACAGCATTTGAGTGGGGTTGTTCATAGAACGAATACTAATTTTTAGTTAAAAGCAAGAAATCAAAAACAAATCAATCTACCTTTTTAAATACCAACTCAATACCCGAAGAATTGGTAAGTAGTAAGCGCATATTCTCAATCCGATAAGTGGTACTACTTTTTAAAGAATGCAACAGTTCGCTCTCTCTAGTAATAGGTTCACAAGCCATTTCTGTTGTACTTATATTGGTGAAACGTAAAATGCCTTTTTCAAAGAAAACCGTTCCATTCATACGATTGCAACCTGCAAACCCCATAAATGTTCCTGTGTTACTATTGATTTCCAGATAAGGGATTTCCTTCGGAAACTTTAACGAAGACAAATGCTCCCCATTCATTTTTTCGAGTGCCCATATGTCGTGTAATTTGGGATCTATAATATAATATCCACAACCCGAAAAAGTATTGGAACTTTTAGAATTGTTTGTCATTTCAACTCGAACCGTATAAGGGAATTCTTGACCAGACATTGTATTGGTGCATTTTTGTTGTTCTATAGTGATGATTGCCGTTCCAGTAGACGTAGTCAATCGATAGGATTTTACATTGGCATCCATTGCTCTTACAGGATCAATATGCGGCGCAGTAAATGACTTAAAATCGGGCAATAATGAACTAAATGCAATCTGTGTAGCACTAATTTTCAAGCTCCACTCAGGTTCGTTTCCCATCGCTCGAAAATAAATTCCTTGCTCTAAATTCTCTTTTTGGTCTTGATATAATTGGGTTGGTTGCTCTTTAGCTAACGTTACCGCTATAGTGGTAATTGGGGCTTTACAACTTAAAAACAAGGATATAAAAAAGAGTAATACACTACATTTATACATAACTTTCTGTTTTAAAACCAACCCTTAAATTTAGTAAAAAAACTACTAAGTCTCAAAAAAAACACCGTCTCTATAAAACCAAAATCCGTTCACATACTCAAAAGCAGAACGTTCGTGATGAATGTAAGCATTGCCATCTGGGCCAACAAAATAAGCTTTAAATTCAACGATAGTTTCCTCATAAGAAACAATCTCTAATTTTTGCCATTGGTTTTCGTTTGCCCAGCGCAAAATATCCTCTTTAGAAAATAGATTTCTCGTGCTTTGGTGCGTAGTCGCTATTAAATAGTCCACATTTTTAACCACATAAGCACTGTATCGAGAACGCATCAAAGCCAAAGCGGTTGGTGCGGTTTCGTACCCTAAAATGTACTTTGCACAACATTCCACAAAGGCTATTCCTGAGCCACAAGGACAAGAATTATTCTGCATCTTCTGGGTTGATTTTCTGAAACAACTGATTCAACAACACTTGATATTTACTGATTTCGATCAAATCGGCATCATCTTCAGAATGATCTAATAGTTCGTCCAAAGCTTCGCTGACTTCGGTTAGTTTATTATTGGCTTCGCGGTTTTGTTTTTGTGCCATCAAATCGATGATTTCTTGCACTTGTATTTTCAATTGGTCATAGGGATTCTGGCTCATATTATTCATTTTTTAGACGCTTGATCTGCATTAAACTTTTTTACAATTTCTTTTAATTTCTCCTTGCGCTCCATAGCGGCTTTCTTGGCCTTATCTTGGGCTTTGTGCAGTTTGTCGTTGTGCAACTTTATGTTTCTTGCGTTGTTTCTTCCCATTAGATGCTTCGTTTTATATCCTCTAAAGTACGTTCAGTGTAGATAAGTTCCTCAATTATTTTTTTCCTTAACTCGTCTAGGTCATCATAATCAAAATACTTAGCCCAATTGGTCAATTCAAATAAATTCCGAATTTGTTTGATCTTTTTGGTGGTTTCTAAACTCGTTCGAAGCACCGCTTTTTGATCGTAGCTAGGATTATTTTTATGCTCATAATTGACCGTTCGATTCGAATAATCGGCTGCTATATAATATAGTTTTTCTTCGGCATTATCCGGATAAAAATGCTCCCATTGAGCAAAACCTAATTTGTATTTGGAACCAGTAGCCGGAGCCAAAGGCAGTAACCGCCATTTGCTATTGGCAAATCGTCCCCAATGATTAGACAAACGATACATACCTTGTGCAGTATAATAATACTTACTGCCAGAGGCACTATGATATTGTACTTCAAGTTGGGCTATATGGTCCATTGTTACTTCGTGAAAAACACAAAACGTATTTTTAAAGGATTGGGGGGCGGGTCTAAAATTGGTATTCATAAGAACAAAGGTAAGTAGAATTAAAAAAAAATGTGAACCCCATGAAGGAATTAACTAATTTTGCACGTTTAACTAAATGTAAAAATATGAACAAAGAAATCCCAAGCAAAATGCTGAAAAAAGGCATTTACACCGGAATATTGGAGCAAGATGAGGATAAAAATTTCTTTTGTGGAAACTATTTAATCGATTATAAAATGGCACAACAGTTTCAATTAGGAGACGTCATTACCATAAAATCTGTTATTGAAAACCCAAGCGATAAAAGTTACGACAAGTATCCAAAGAAATCGCGTAACTTCGACAAAGCCAATTTAAAACCAGAACAATAATAGGTTTTTGAAGCTGTTTTTTGATTTTTTTAGAACGTGAAATTGAAAACATAAAAAAAAGTGTACCTTTGCAAAAAATTTGTCGATTTTGAATCACATTTCATCATTTGACCTTAAAATTCAATAAGTTACCTTATTTATGAAAAAAATCGTAGAATACCGTAAGCTGCTTAATGTAGACAAAACTGTAGAACTAAAAGAATTAAAAACTATTTATCGCAATGCGATGAAAGATGCGCATCCTGATAAATTTCAAGGCGATGAAGAAGGATTAAAAGCCGCTGAAGAAAGAAGTAAAGAAATTATTGAAGCGTATCATTTTTTGGTAAGTATCAATCCTGAAACAATCAAAGCCAACTTACCAGAATATAATGAAACAGTTAAATCTTGTACCATTACAGATTACAAATATGAAGATGCTAGATTGACTGTAAACTTTTCTAACGGAAGTGTATACGAATACCTTAGCGTACCAAAAGCAACTTATGTAAAAATGGTCAACGCAGATTCTCCTAGTAGATATGCCAAAAGACATATTTTTAATGCTTATGCTTGGAGAAAAACCATAAACCAAGATTAATTGCATTAAAAAAACACTATATAAAGCACTCGTTTAGAGTGCTTTTTTCTTTTTATTCATAAAACTTCCTTAAAAAAGAAAGTACAAATCAAAAAATTAGGCTACATTAGTGTGTGTAATTTATAAATTTAAATATTTTTGCAATCAATTAAATAACAAAACTTAAAAAATGAAAAAAGTCATTTTATTATTATCAGCTTCTGTTGCCTTGTTTTCTTGCAACAAAGACTCTTACACTATTAGTGGTACTGCCAAAGGAATTGCTGATGGAAAATCTATTATTTTAGAATCTCAAAACGAAATGCAAATGACAGTAGCCATTGACACTGTTAAAGTGACCAATGGTAAATTTGAAATGGAAGGTAAAGCTACAGAACCTGCATTTCACTTATTAACCGTTGAGGGAATCGAAGGGAAATTGCCATTCATTCTAGAAAACGGATCTATTGAAATTGTAATCAACAAAGATACCCTTCAAAAATCTAAAATTTCAGGAACTTACAACAACGATGAGTACATGGCTTTCAACAAAGACATGGAAGTAGTTCAAAAGAAAGCGATTGATTTTCAAAAAGCGAATACTCAAAAAATGAATGAAGCCCAAGCTAAAAAAGATACTGCAGTTATCAATAGCTTAATGAGAGAGTTCATGACTATTCAACAAGAAGTAAACAAGGCTTCTAAAGACAAATACATTAGCTATGCTGAAACACATCCAAAATCATTTATTTCTGTGTTAATTGCGCAAGGTATGTTGAACGATCCTTCTGCTGATGTGAAAAAAGCAGAAAAAATATTCGAAAGCTTAGACGAATCATTAAAAAACACTAAACCAGGTAAAGCGGCTAAATCACGCATAACTCAAATTAAAGCTCCTACCGTAGGTGCCTCTGCTACACCAGCAGCACCAGGTTCAGCGAAATGAAGAGCTGATTTTTCAGCACCCAATCCACAAGGAAAACTAGTTTCTTTAAAAGAAAGTCTTGGTAAAGTAACTATTGTAGACTTCTGGGCTTCTTGGTGTGCTCCGTGTCGTAAAGAAAACCCTAAAATGGTAGCTCTTTACAAAGAATTTCACGCTAAAGGACTAAACATTGTTGGTGTCTCTTTAGACAAATCAGCAAAAGCCTGGAAAGAAGCTATTGCAAAAGATAAATTAACTTGGACTCAAGTTTCTAACTTGAAGTTTTGGGACGAACCCATCGCACAACAATACAAAGTAGAATCAATTCCTGCTACCTTTGTATTTGACGCTTCAGGAAAGTTAGTCGCACAAGGATTGAGCGGCGAAGCTTTAAAAGCTAAAGTAAAAGAATTACTATCTAAATAGCGAAATTTAGAGCATTTAAAAAAATCTCCCTTCATGGGAGATTTTTTTTTGATTTTTATAGTACTCACTTCCAATACATTAAAAAATAATCAAAAATTAAGTCTCTTTTTTGTTTGGAAAGCTCAAAAGTGTTCTTATATTTGCACCCGGTTAGCGCAGCAAGCCAGTCTTGCTCTACCTTGGGAAGATACTCAAGCGGCCAACGAGGACGGACTGTAAATCCGTTGGGTAACCTTCGCAGGTTCGAATCCTGCTCTTCCCACAAAAAAGTCCCGATGTAAATCGGGACTTTTTTT
>NZ_JBUYSY010000026.1:0-18718 GCF_055231795.1 Flavobacterium riviphilum | reverse complement strand
GATAGTAGCGGCATCCTTGCTTGGTGGTCCCGAAGTTTGGGGACCACCAAGCAAGATATAGCGAATAGCGGGACTTATGCTAGCTGACAAGCTTTTTGTTGGGTTTCTTGTAATTCTTTTTTGATTTTAACTCTTAAAATTTTACTACTAAACTAACATCAGTATGTAAATGGTCCTACATTTACAAAACATTTAAAATAAAGGCATTTTATGTTTGGAGTTTTCGATACTCTCAACTATAGTGGTTAATGAATAATATTCTTATGGAAAATATAAATAGTGAAGTGGTACTTGAAAAACCCGACAACTTAGTTTCGCTTTTTGAGATGGCAACCCAAAAGTATTCCAAAAACCCATTTTTTGGGACTAAAGATTTACAATCGGGTATTTTTAATTGGGTTACTTATGGTGATATCGGTAAACGAGTAGATGATTTTAGAGGTGGGTTAGCGTATTTGAACATTCAAAAGGGAGATGTAGTAGGGATAATTTCTAGTAATAGATCGGAATGGGCTGTTGCTGCTTTTGCAAGTTATGGTTTAGGTGCTCGATTTGTGCCTATGTATGAAAGTGAAAATTATAGTACTTGGGAGTACATAATTAAGGATGCAAATGTAAAATTTCTACTAGTTTCTTCACTGGAGATTTATGAACAGATTAAGAAGATTAAAGAAACTGTAAACAGTTTAGAACATGTTTTTGTTATTGAAAGTATAGGTGAACACAGTATGCATCATTTAGAAATGATTGGTCGTCAAAAAAGTGTTCCATCATATATTCCTTCTTCTAGTGAAATTGCATGTTTAATTTATACTTCAGGAACTACTTCAGATCCTAAAGGAGTATTACTTACGCATGGTAATTTAACTTCAAATTCTAGGGCTGGTTTTAGACGTTATTCTAATCACCTTGGCGAACATTCGGTTAGTTTGTCTATTCTACCTTGGGCGCATAGTTATGGTCAAACAGCTGAGCTCTATAATTGGCTTTTTTTTGGTGGGTCTATTGGATTTATGACAAGTATGGAAACCCTCGCCGATGATTTTGTAAAGGTCAAGCCTACTTTTTTAATTGCAGTTCCACGTGTGTTTAATAAAATATATGCTGGAATTCATCAAAAAATGAAAGAAGAAGGAGGGATAAAATATAAACTTTTCCAAAGTTCTTTACATGCTGCTCGTAGCTATCGTCTCAATGATGGACGTGTGTCTTTGGCAACCAAAATTAAGTATTGGATTGGGGCGTTACTTGTTTTTTCAAAGATAAAAGCTCGTTTTGGCGGTAATTTAGTTGCGAGTATTACTGGAAGTGCTCAAATGAATGAAGAAGTTTCAAATTTCTTTGCTGACATTGGTATTTCTGTTTACAATTGTTATGGTTTGAGTGAAACTTCTCCCGCTATAACGATGAATAGCCCAGAGTCAAACCGTAAAGGGAGTGTTGGTACTGCTTTAGAATTTATTAAAATACGTATCGACAAAACGGTGGTGGATGATCAAAGCGAAGATGGAGAAATACAAGTTATGGGACCCAACCTCATGGCAGGCTATCATAATAAGTCTGAAACTACCAAGGAAGTATTTACGAAAGACGGTTGGTTAAAAACAGGCGATCGAGGCAAATTAGATGATGATGGTTTTTTATATATTACAGGTCGTTTAAAAGAGCAATACAAGTTAGAAAATGGCAAATATGTATTTCCTTCTGCATTAGAAGAAGATATTGTTTTATTGCCCTATATTGAGGCCGCAATGATATATGGTGAAGGTAGGCCTTATAATATTTGTGTTGTTGTGCCAGATCACGCTATTTTGCGCAAAACAGCCGAACTTTTACATGTTAAAACAGATGTTGATAAGCTAATTCATTTGCCAGCTGTTCAAGAATTTGTAGGTATTGAAATTAGAAAAAGTTTGAAAACAAAGTACGGTGGGTATGAAATACCCAAAAAGTTTATTTTTTCTGATGTCCCCTTTACAGTAGAAAACGGTTATTTGACACAAACTTTAAAGTTAAAAAGAAGATTGGTTTTGGAAACATTTAAAGATCAAATCGAAGCTTTATATCAAGAATAACAAAATTAAAAATGCCCCAATAGTTTCTTTACTGTTGGGGCATTTTATTTTTTTGAGGTATTTGATTTTGTATTGCTACGGAAGAATTTCTTCTCATTCGGTTTCTTTGTCTTCTGTTTCTTCAATTTCTTGTGTTTCTCTACCAATTTTAATTTTAGGATTGTCTTTGTTGCCTGTAATGGTGATTGGTATGCCAATAATCCCCAAAGGAGGTAGGCCTAAACGCATTTTTAAATTCAATTTACCATCTAAACTTGAAGTGCCTTCTATTCTGGGTCTAAAGCCCGCAAATTTAAATTTAAATCGATCAATGGTTATAATGTTGTTCTTGATCGTGCTTTTGATGCTAACTTTGGAGAGTTCTGGATTTTTAATTTTCTCGTGTTTGGTTTGATTGCTTACTGCGCTAAACATTTTCATTCCATATACTTTGACTTCTTTAACAGAAAGGATTCCATTGCCAACTATAGATGGGAAAACAGGCTCCATATTTGCATTTAATCTACCTTTTAATTTATAATCCAATGAAACAATTCCTTGTGCTTTTTCAGCTGCACTGGCTAATTCTCGGAATATCTTAACTTCGTTATACGCCCTTTTAATGTCGAACTCATCGGCTTTAATTGCGTAATCAAAAAGTGCTTTTTTAGAATTGATACTTTCGTAGGATCCATTCATATTGACTTGGCAACCTATAAGGTTAAACTTTGTGTTTTGTAAAGTAGCTTTTCCTTTTTTCATTGTCAAATCACCAGTTGCATTGGTCAATTGTAGGTCTTGAAATTGTATTTTTTGTGCAGTAGCTTTTAATTGTAAATCCAAATTTTTTGGGATAATTATTACCCCCGTGCTTACAGTAGATTTTGAATTTGGAATAGGTGTCCCTTGGGTTGTTTGTCCAGCTGAGCTAGTATTTTGGGAACTCATAAACTCATCCAAATTGATATATTTTGATTGGATGCTAAAGGCGCCTTTTAGTGTGCCTTGTCTTGGACTTAGGTAGTTGAATACATTTTTGAGATAGCCATTTAATCTAAAATCGGATTGACTATACGATGCCAAAAATGTGTTGAAAGCCATTTTGTCTTGAGTGAATCGAAAAAGGCCTTCTTTGATCAGGAATTTCTTTGGTAAATAAGTCGACGTGATTGCAATATTTTTAATCTCAAGTGTCCCTTTGTTGTATAGTTTTGCATAATTCCCTTTTTCTGCATCGCTTTGTTTACCTTTTAAAACCAAATCCGCTTTGATATATCCATCTACGTCAAAGTTTTTTTGGGAGAAAACTTGATAAATTTTGCTAATATTCAATACGCCTTTAGCTTTAATGTCGTATGCTAAATCATTAAAGTTTTGCAAATCGGCTTGAATTGTAAAGGGTTGTTGTTCGAATAGGAAACTTCCGGGTTGAATGTTTACTTTCAAATTGTCAAATGTCTCTTGTTCATTCTTTACGATAATGTGCGATTGTATGTCGCTTATTGGATTAGGATAATATGGTGTTTTGAGATAACCATTTTGTATGGTCATGTCTATATTGGTTTTTGGGAATTTATTTTGTTTAGGATTGTATACTCCTTCTATTTTGCCTTTACCAGCAAGTATTCCTTTTACTACAATATTGGATACTCCTAAAGCATTGTTAAGTTTTTCAAGATCTATTTGGCTATCAAAAGTGCTTTTGAGTTCTAAATTTTCTACTCCTTTAGAAAACCATTGTGCTTTTAAATACTCTTTGGCAATGTTAAGTTGTATGGATTTGATATTTGTTTCTAATGCATTTGGATCAAGTCCAACAACTTTTACGGCTGCATCACAGTTGAGATTAGAAACGGGATATTTACTTTTATTGTAGTTGATAAAACCATCTTTTAGCTGAAAATTAAGTTGGAGATCTGGATTCAACTGTGCTGCGGCACTATATCTTCCTTTTAAAGTGAGAAGAACATTGGCTTTGCCTTTGAGATCGGTTTTTTCAAGCCATGTGATAAATTTTGGGGGTAAAGCATTAAATACATCAAACAACTCACTATTATTAGATTTAACATTAAAATCCATGTTGTAACCTTCTTTGAGGATGTCGAATTTTCCTTTAAAATCAACAAGTAGGTTGTTTATGTTTAAATTGTTTTCTTGAAATACAAAGGAGAGTGAGTTTACGTTGACTTGCGTAATTAAGTCGCCCTCTACTTTTTTATTCATTAAATACGGCTCGTTGGCATACAATAAATTCATTTTTGAGATGTTCACTTTTGAATACAAATCAAAAATATCTTTACTGAGATCCCCTTTTCCTAAGTAGTTAAAATCGAGAAAATCAAAGTGTAAGGCAGTAGATTGGTCATCGTAAGCGACTTTGCTATTGATGATTTCAATTTTTTCAAGTTGAATAGCAGTGGATTTTTCCTTGGATGATGTTTTTGGGTCGCTTTTTCCTTTATAAATGTTATAGTTGGCTTGTCCTTCTTTGTTAACTTTTACATTGATATTTCCTTTGTTTAAGATTATCTGGTCAATATCAATCGAGTTGCTGAATAACAAACTACTCAGGTTTATTCCAAAGGAAAGTTCTTTTGCGATTATAAAATTTTCTTTATCAAACGGCATCGCTCCTTTTAATTCAACATTTTCCAAAGTCAATGTGAGCGATGGAAAATGTTTGAAAAATGATAGATTAGCTTCAGAATAATTGAGATCGCCTTCTAACTGAGTATTGGCATATTTTTTTATTTCTCTTTTAATTGTATCCGAAAAAAGAATTGGTGTTGCTAGCATTAACCCCAACAATATTGTTATGCTAATACCACTGTATTTTAATATTTTTATGAATATTGATTTTTTTGTTGTGGCCATAATATGTTGGTGTTAAACTGAGTTAGTTATCCATGAACCATTTCCTTTTTTCCATAGTTTCTAATTATGGAGCCCTCGTAAGCAATCCACTCTTTCCACCTTTTATCAACATCGATTTTTTCAGAATATTGTTTGGCGAATTTTAAAAAAGTAGTATAATGTCCTGCTTCACTTACCATTAAATCATGATAAAATTGAGCTAGTTCTGGATCTTTAATGTTTTGAGACAATACTCTGAATCGCTCACAACTACGCGCTTCAATCATAGCGGCAAAAAGCAAACGTTCTACTAAGGCATCGTTTCGGCTTCCGTCTTTTTTGGCAAACTTTACTAATTCGTTTACATAATTGTCTTTGCGTTCACGTCCTAGTTGTAATCCTCTTTCTTTGATGATATTGTGTACCATTTGAAAGTGCTCCATTTCTTCGAGAGCGATACGGGTCATTTCGGTAACCAATTCCTCTTTTTCCGAGTTATTAATAATGATATAAATGGCATTCGTAGCTGCTTTTTGTTCGCACCAAGCATGATCTGTAAGAATTTCTTCGATGTTCGACTCTACGATTGTTACCCATCTTGGGTCAGTAGCTAATTGTAATCCTAACATGGTATTTGTGAAATAATTATATACAAATTTAGTGTTTTTAATTTGTAAAATTCTTCCAAATTTTAAATTCCCAACGAAATAGTTTTACTTTGTCATCTAAAATCAAAGCATGAAAACGTTACTTGTTGTTGGGAGTGTTTGGCCAGAACCTAATTCTTCGGCTGCTGGAAGTCGCATGATGCAATTGCTTCATTTTTTTCAATCGCAAGAGTATCAAATTACTTATGCAAGTACCGCTCAAAACAGTCTTTATAGTGTTGATTTATCCTCTATCCAAATTACACCGGTTTCGATCTTATTGAATGATGCAAGCTTTGATGACTTTATAAAAAAATTGAAACCCGATGTAGTTCTTTTTGATCGCTTTATGGTCGAAGAGCAATTTGGTTGGCGTGTTGCAGAGGACTGTCCTAGCGCTCTTCGAATATTGGATACCGAAGATTTGCATTGTTTGCGTATAGCTCGACAAAAAAAGTGGAAAAAAAATGAGCCTTTTCTAGTGACCGATCTTCTGTTAGAAGAAGTTGCTAAGAGAGAAATTGCCAGTATTTTAAGATGTGATCTTTCGCTAATTATTTCAGAATATGAAATGGAAGTATTGCAAGATGTTTTTAAAATCGAAGCGGAATTGCTTATGTATTTGCCATTGCTTGTCAATCCTATGACGGAATCGCAATTGAAAGATCTGCCATCCTACCAAGGGCGAAATGATTTTGTGTTTATTGGAAATTTTCTGCATGAACCCAATTGGAATGCTGTTCAATTTTTGAAAGAGACGATTTGGCCTTTGCTTTCTAAAAGATTGCCAGGGGTTTATTTGAAAATTTATGGTGCCTATCCTTCTCAAAAGGTACAGCAATTGCATCATCCTGCTTCGCGTTTTTTGATTATGGGGAGAGCGGAGGATGCACAAGAGGTAGTAAGTGCTGCAAGAGTAGCCTTGGCGCCGCTACGTTTTGGTGCAGGGGTAAAGGGGAAGTTGCTTGAAGCGATGCAAGTTGGTACGCCAAGTGTAACTACTTCGATCGGTGCAGAGTCCATGCATGGCGAGTGGGCTTGGAATGGATTTGTTTGCGATGATGTTACAGAATTTGTAGATTCGGCCACGGCTTTATATACGGATGAATTGCTTTGGAAGCAAAGTCAAAAACACGGTATTGCTATTTTGAACCATAGGAATTCAAAAGCTTTTTTCGAAGTAAAATTAGCGGAAACCATAGTTTATCTTACAACTCATCTAGATCAGCACCGAAAAAATAATTTTATAGGAGCACTGCTGCATCATCATTCATTGGCAAGTACCAAATATATGTCCAAGTGGATTGAATCAAAAAATAAATAAAAAATCCCGAAAAGAAAGTTCTAATCGGGATTTGTATGAATTTAAAATGATACTCTTAAGCCAGCATTGTAACTGGGTTTTCGATGTATTGTTTTAAGGTTTGTAAAAATTGTGCCCCTGTTGCTCCATCAATGGTTCTGTGATCGCATGCTAAAGACAACATCATAGTGTTTCCTACAACAATTTGACCGTTTTTCACTACAGGTTTTTCAACAATTGCTCCAACGGATAAAATAGCAGAATTAGGTTGGTTAATGATAGAATTGAATTCTGTTATTCCAAACATACCTAAGTTAGAAATCGTAAAAGTACTTCCTTCCATTTCAGTTGGTAGTAATTTTTTGTTTTTTGCTCTACCAGCTAAATCTCTCACGCTTGCGCCAATTTGCGATAGGCTCATACCATCTGTAAAAGGCAATACAGGAACTACTAATCCGTCTTCAACAGCAACAGCCACGCCAATATTTACGTGATAGTTGATGGTGATAGCGTCGTCTTTCCATTGCGAATTGATTTTTGGATGTTTTTTCAAAGCCAAGGCACTTGCTTTAATTACCATATCATTGAAAGAAACTTTAGTGTCCGGAACTGTATTGATAACCGCTCTTGATTTCATTGCTTCATCCATGCTTACCTCAATAACTAAGTTATAATGAGGAGCTGTGAATAAAGATTCAGATAATCGTTTCGCAATGATTTTACGCATTTGAGAATTTTTGATCTCTTCAGTAGCTACTTGTCCAGCTGGTACGTATGGTTTTGGTGTGGCTACTGCTTCGGTTTTTGGAGCAGAAGCTGACGTAGGAGCAGAAACTGCAGGTGTTACAGTAGCTTGAGGAGTGAAGTTTTCTACGTCACTTTTTGTAATACGTCCGTTTTCTCCACTTCCTTTAACTTGAGATAATTGTATTCCTTTTTCAGAGGCTAATTTTTTAGCCAAAGGCGAAGCTAAAATTCTTCTTCCATCAGCGGCAGGCTCTTGAATAGTTTCAACAGTTTTTGTTTCAGCAACGACAGGTGTAGTTTCTTCAGCAACAGCAGTTGTTGTAGAAGCAGTTCCTGCGGTAAAATTGTTAGCAACTCCAGAAATATCTGTACCTGCAGGACCAATAATAGCCAAAAGACTATCTACGGGAGCGGTATTGCCTTCTTGAATTCCAATGTAAAGTAAGGTACCTGAATTGAACGATTCGAATTCCATTGTAGCTTTATCCGTTTCGATTTCAGCAAGAATATCACCTTCTGCAACTGTATCCCCTACTTTTTTTAACCAAGTAGCCACGGTTCCTTCTGTCATGGTATCGCTCAAACGTGGCATAGTTACTACAATAACATCTTTAGGTAAAGCAGCAGCAGGAGCAGCAGCAGCGGCTGCTGGAGTTTCTGCAATTGGGGCTTCAGATTTTGGAGCTTCAGTGCTTGGAGAAGTGGTAATTCCACCAGCAATTAAAGCTGTAACATCTTCGCCTTCCTTTCCAATAATTGCTAATAAAGAATCAACAGGAGCGGTTTCTCCTTCTGGGATTCCAATATATAAAAGGGTTCCTTCGTTAAAGGATTCAAATTCCATTGTAGCTTTGTCTGTTTCGATTTCAGCTAGGATATCGCCTTCGTTTACTTTGTCGCCTACTTTTTTGAGCCAAGTAGCTACCGTTCCTTCCGTCATAGTATCGCTTAAACGAGGCATTGTAATGATTGTCGCCATATTATATTATAATTTGTGAGGGATGAATGGATAGTTTTCTTCTTCGTATACTACGTCATACAATTGTTGTAATTCTGGGTAAGGAGATTCTTCAGAGAATTTTACACATTCTTCTACCAAATCTTTTACTCTTTGATCGATTACTTCAATTTCTTCCTCAGTTGCATATTTTTGATCTATGATTACATCAAGAATTTGAGTAATTGGGTCAATTTTTTTGTATTCCTCAATTTCTTCTTTGGAACGGTATAATTGTGCATCCGACATAGAGTGGCCTCTGTAACGGTATGTTTTCATTTCTAAGAAAGTTGGACCATCACCGCGTCTTGCTCTTTCAATAGCTTCGTGCATTGCTTCAGCTACTTTTACAGGATTCATTCCATCAACTGGACCACAAGGCATTTCGTAGCCTAATCCTAATTTCCAAATATCGGAGTGATTGGCTGTTCTTTCCACTGAGGTACCCATGGCATAACCGTTATTTTCTACAATAAAAACAACAGGTAATTTCCACAACATAGCCATGTTGAACGCTTCATGTAACGAGCCTTGACGTGCAGCACCATCTCCAAAATAGGTTAAAGTTACCCCGCCTGTATTGTTGTATTTGTCACCAAAAGCTAATCCTGCTCCTAGAGGGATTTGTCCGCCTACAATACCGTGTCCTCCATAAAAACGGTGTTCTTTAGAAAAGATGTGCATAGATCCTCCCATACCTTTTGAGGTTCCAGTAGCTTTTCCTAATAACTCGGCCATTACTCTTCTTGGGTCAACACCCATTCCGATTGGTTGAACGTGATTTCTATAAGCAGTTATCATTTTGTCTTTTGTCAAGTCCATAGCATGTAAGGCACCTGCTAAAACAGCCTCTTGACCATTGTACAAATGTAGAAAACCTCTAATTTTTTGCTGAATGTATAAAGCAGCAAGCTTGTCTTCAAACTTTCTCCAAAGAAGCATGTCTTCATACCACTTTAAATATACTTCCTTTGTAACTTCTTTCATTTGAATTGTTTCTTTTGTAAGTGTTAATACTAATCTAATAGGAGGGTAAAACCAATCACAAATAGCAAGTTGAGACTTGCTATTCTTGTTATTAAATTTTAAATTTCGATTTGCAAAAATAAGACTTTCCTATGAAGCATTAAAATTTAGTTGTTATTTTTTATTATGTTTATAGGTGTTTTTTGTTAAACATAAAAGGGAGTAGATTTTGCAAGGAATCCGATTGATATACTGCGCCTGATTCTCCCATAAAATACATTTCAATGGGTTGGTTTTGTTTGATTTCGTATTCTGCTATGGCTTGACGACAAGCGCCACATGGAGGTATTGGTTCTAAAGTAGGGTTGGTGTCGGATGCTGCTGTTATAGCAATTTTAGTTATTTTGGCTTCCGGATAATTGGCGCCTGCATAAAAAATAGCCACGCGTTCTGCACAAAGTCCTGAGGGATATGCTGCGTTTTCTTGATTAGAACCACACACAATTTTTTGGTTGTCAAGCATAATAGCAACACCGACCCTGAAATTGGAATAAGGAGCATAAGCCTTTTTGCGAATAGTGATAGCTTGTTGCATCAATTCTTGTATGTCTGATGGAAGTTCAGCTAGATTTTCAAAGTGCTTGAAAGTTGTAGTATGTTGGATTGTTTTCATAATGATTTAGTAATGGTATAAATATTAAAAACAGCTCCTGCAAAATGTGGTATTTAAACCATTTTTTTTGATTAATGAAGAAATCCAAATTTCAAAAGGATGCTTTTGGAATTTGGATTTGTATTTTGAACTCTTTTTAATACGTTTCATATTGATCTCCAAAATTGAATGTTAGGGAGAATCGTAGGGTGTTTTCTAGTGGGTTTTTTACTTTTGAGGCTGAAAATAAATAGGAGATGTCTACTTTTACTACATTGTATTTGAAGCCTGCTCCTAAAGCGAAAAATTTTCTGGCCCCTTTTTCATCACTTTCGTGAAAATATCCAGATCGCAAGGAAAAAGAATTTTGATATTCATATTCCGCCCCTACAGCATAGGTCACTTCTTTTAGTTCTTCACTAAAGCCACCTGGTGCATCGCCAAAAGATTTAAAAACGCCAGAAACCCAACCAATTCTTCTGTAGTCTTCTGTTTTTTGGATGGTTTGTTCATTGGTGTCTGTGCTTTCATATTGCGGAGTAGGCACTAATAGTTTGTTGAATTCTACATTGACAGCTACTTTGTTGTAATCGTCAAGAATAAAATCGAAACCGCCTCCTAATTTTAAATTGGCTGGCAAGAAGTTGCTATTAAAATCATCGTTGTCGTAACTGATTTTTGGTCCTAAATTTTGAATATTAAATCCGCCTCTCCATCTTCCATTAAAATCGGAATAAGCAATTTCTTCGGATTGGTAGTAACCCGCTACATCAACGGCAAAGGTGCTAGCTGGAGAAGCATCGGTATTTTCTGAAGCAACCTTCAAATTGGAATGAATGAAGCGTCCTGCTACAGCCATAGAAAATCGATCGCTGAGTTGCAAAGCGTAAGAACCGTCAATCGCAAATTCGTTGGGTGAAACAATTCGAGCAATATCCGAAGCGTTTTCGCGTAATTCGATTTCGCCTAATCCAAAATAGCGAATGCTGCCTGCAAAAGCACTTCTTTCATTGAAACGATTATAATAGGTAAGTTGACCCAACGAGATATCGTTTACAATATCGGTAAGGTAAGGGGTGTAACTTACAGAAAAGCCTTGTTGGTCTGTAATAAAGGCATATTTGGCTGGATTCCATTGTTGGGAGTAGCTATCGGGAGAAGTTGCTATTCCAATATCTCCCATGCCAGCGGCACGGGCATCAGCTGCAATTTGTAAGAATGGAACACCAGTGGTAATGATTCGCTCTTGAGCGTTTCCGTTGAATAGGGCCAAAAGAAATGCGAAAATAATTATGTTTTTCATAGTGAAATGAGAATAATCAAACAAAGATACTAAATTTAAAGGATTACTAATTTTTCTATTTTTTCTGTTTTCTTATTGTTTAAGGAAGATTTAACAGTAAGTCGGTATACGTACACTCCTTTTCCAAGTTTGTCGCCAAAGTTGTCTCTTCCGTCCCACTGAATCTCTCTGGATAAAAAACCATCAGTAGTTACGATTTGATTTTTTGTCCATACCAGTTTTCCAGTTATCGTCATTACCTGAATTTGAACTTCTAAGGGTTCAAAAGGGCGATTGTGTGTGAACCAGAACTCGGTATAATTTACAAATGGGTTGGGGTAATTCAAAACATTTGTAAGGACAATTCCTTCGTTATTTACAACAATAAACTGAATTTCGCTTACTACGGGATTGTTGTAAACATCCCAAGCTCTCAAGGTGATGGTGTGAGGTCCAGGTGCTAGGTCTCGCAATGGAAATCGGATATACCCTGAGGTGAAATTGTCTAATGTTGTTTCATAATAATCGTTTAGTACAATAGGGTTACTTTCATCTCCATCCAAAATGGCTACAATGTCATGCCCTATACCGCTAGCTGTGTTTATGCCGTTTTCATCTTCTAATTTTGCTATCAAAAGAGGAGATTGATTGGTGATTCCTCCTGAAACAAAATTTTCATCATTCATATATAACTTTACTTTTGGACTTATATTGTCTTGAGCTGCATTTTCGTTTATACCCCCTATCCGAATGGCATTGGAAAAACCCGTTTGATTTTCTTTTGCTTCATTTCTTTTGGCATAAAAGCTAATTTTTCCGTTGCCTACAGGTATTCGAATGTCTCTTGGTACTACAAAGTTAAATTCGAACTGTCCGTTTTTTACACTAGCATTGCCTCTAAAAATAGCTTCTCCTAAAACATTGAAAGGTATACTTGGACTGTTGCCATCATTGTTTAGAGTGTTTCTTGTAAGGGTTTTATCGGTAATAATTGTGGCTAATTCGCCATTGTAGTTGGTTAGCAAAGTGTTGTTTTCATCGGTAATTTCACCTGAAATTTTTATTCTAGCAAGTGCTTTAAAATCGTCAATGGCTTGAGAAACTGCAATGTCATTAACTTTGGTAAGGTTGATTTTAGGTTTTGCAATGGCTAATGCGATGGCTGGGTCTCCAATGAATACGACTACATTTGTCGATGAATTTGGGTTGGTGTTTTTGGAAATTCGAAGAGCTTCTGCCATTGAAACCTGTGAATTAGAACCAAACGACAATAGGTTTTTGGTTAAAATTGGGTTGAAATTCTCTGCACTAAACTGACCAATAGAACGGATGGTTGTCATCATAGCGATAGCGCCTCCGGTGGGATTCCAAAACGTATATTCCCCTGCGGTAAATCGTGTTGGGTTGTCAAACCTTGAAAATTCACAAGTAATGGTAACAAAAAGGGGGTACTTAAAGCGGTTATTCATGTTTTGACCATCGGATTTCTCCCAAATTCGTTCGGTAGACAAACCGTCTTCACCTCCATGTCCTAAATAATTAAATACTAAGGCGCCTTTTTCGAATGCGTTAAAAATGTCGGTTCGGGCCTTTGGGTACCGAAATCCTCCAGCAGAGGCTTCTTGCACATAGGAATCTAAAAGGATTTTGGAAACGTTCAAGAATGGTTTTTCGCTCGTTATCAAATCGCCCAAATTGTTTTGTTTTTCCTGTAAGGAACTATCTGATGGGACATCGGAATCATCGCTTATTAAAACAAAATTATTCCTCCAATTGCCGAATGACTTTTCGTCATGGTAGTCTATCACTTTTTGAATCATTGCTTCAGCTTGTTGAACATCGTTAACGATCATTCTACCAATAGCAATGTCGATACCTCCAAATCGATTGGTAATATTGCCTTCATTGCTGTCCATTAATCCAAAAAAATCATCAGAACAAAAAGACAACTCGCCAGTAGCATTGCTTCTTAGGGAGTGATAAATAGGGACTATGTTGCTGTTGTTGGGGATTCTGTTTTTGTAGTCAAAAGAGGCGTCACCGAAAAGGTTGACGTATTTTAGTCGTTTTTCAGGAGTAGATGCATTGTCATATACATATTTTATGCAATTTCGAAGTGCAGCTATGTCTTGTTTACCTGATGAAAATTCATGATAAATTTGCTCTGTAATAAGTACTTTTACATTCAAATTGGAATAATTTCTATGAAAACTGGCTAGTTTTTCTGCTTGAGCATGTAAAAATCGTGGCGTTATTATCAAATAATCTACATCTTGAAAATCGCCTTGAAGGTTTTTAAAAACAGTGCCTTTGATGTTTTGATTGTTAATGCGAGATGATTTTGTTAATTGTGGACTTAAAAAGTCGGAGGGGTCAATGGCGAGGTATTTTTTTGCTTCACCCAAATTTGCCTTAAACGAAAAATTACTTTGGCCGTTATTTTCGATTTTCTGAATTTGATTTAAATCGGTAACATCCCAGATTTCAGAAATAGCGGCAGCATTACTTATGTTGTATTGTACAATTCCTGTTAACGAAAAAGCATTGTGGAATTGAAAATGAAATTGCTTGCCTATTCCAATTAGTTTTCTTTTGGCAACAATTTTTATGTAATCTAAATATCCTGCTGCGTTTGGAAGACCTCCATTATTGTAAGTTAATTTGATTTTATTCTTTTCTAAGCCACTGAATGTTGTGGCATTGGGTAATGAGCCTGAGTAGTAATGAAGTCCAGCATTGACAGAAAGCGCAGGAAAGTTGATAGTGCCTACGGGAGTATTGTTTGCATATACGGTGAACGAAGTGGTGGTGAAAGCAGCCGAAGCGGTAACTACGGTCAAAGCAGCAGGAACACTATTGTCAAGGTTTGGAAAATCAAAGCTAAATTCTTGTTCAGTTGTAATATCGAATTTTTCTCCAAACCATTGACGTCCGGCTTGGCCAATATTAAATTTGTCTACTTCATGATATTGTGTGTCGTCAAACGAAGAAAGGGATAGCGTGGCTGTTCCTGTAGGTTGATTCATTATTTGGATTCTCTTTCCTTGTCCTCCGTCAGTAGTGATATAATAGTAGGCGAAATTGTCGTACAGGTTATTGAATGTTTGACTTTCATCGTTCCAAGTGTCGGTTCCTTGGGCGTACAACAAAATATAATCTTCGTTGTTGAAAACACCGTCATTTTCGCCTACAACTACTATAGGTGTTTCTTCTAGATCCAAAGGGCTGCTGCTTGCATTAGAGAGTGGAAGCATACTGCCGCCATTGCCAAAAATTTTGAGATTTCTTGGGTTGATGTTGTTGGTGTTGATGCCAAGTTGTTGTAGAAAAGAACGGGATATTTTGTAAACTCCTGATTTTTGTATTTGAAATTGAAACCAATTGCCTGTTGCTAAAACAGATGAGCTTAAGGAGGTCCATTTTTTGGACTGTTCTAAAATGGCTGATTTTTGGGTGTCTGCCGCTATTTTGTATGAAAAAGAGACAATACGTTTTATGCCGCTGAGGTCTTTTATGATAGGAGAAAATTCTAAAAATGTAAGGGTTTTGTCTCTGGCAGTGGTAGAGATGAGTTGTTCTTTAGCGCTAGAAGGAAGTGCAGAGATATCTAAATCTCCCAGTTCTTTAGGGTCTATGTTTTCATAGGTTACGGAAGTAAGCTCTACAGTGCTATTTTTGCTTATGTTCGAGATTGGAGTGCTGAAATGAATGGTTTTACTAACTGGGTTTAAGCTAAAACTAGCGCCTTTAAAAGTAGGAATTGTAAGTGTGTAGTTGCCTATTTGGATAGGTTGACTAACATTCCATTCAAGGGTTTTCTTTTCGATGGTTTGACTCCATGCAACAACCGATAAAAGTCCGAAATAGTAGGTAAATAAATAAGTTTTCACTCTCATACAAACAAAAAATGGGTGCAAATATTTTCAGGTAAAAATAAATTAAATACAATAGGAACTCATAATAAAAAATATATTTTTGCGTTGTTTAAGAAGAATTGATTAAAAATTAACTATCCCCATTAAAATTATTTTATAGTGGTGTTGATAATAAAATGTTAATTATTATATTGCGCCACCAAATTATGACCTATTAATACTATGAAAGTAAAGAAAATTTTGAACTTCAAATTGATTGCATCAATGTTTTTGATTGCAGGAATTGTAAGTTGTAGCAAAAAATCCAGCTCCAGCAACGCTTCTAGAGCAACGGGTTGGAATTTAGATCGTCAAAAAAATGTTGCTTCTAAAGGCAAGAATCAAGCAGGTCCTGGTTTAGTCTTTGTAGAGGGAGGGACTTTTACGATGGGTAGAGTTCAAGACGATGTGATGCATGATTGGAACAATTCTCCAACACAACAACACGTTCAATCTTTCTACATGGATGAGACAGAAGTAACAAACTCCATGTACTTAGAGTATTTAGATTGGTTGAAAAAAGTATTCCCACCAACAGAAGAAAATTATAAAAATATCTATGAAGGAGCATCTCCGGATACTTTAGTTTGGAGAAACCGATTAGGGTATAATGAAACCATGACCAATAATTATTTGAGACATCCAGCCTATGCTGAATATCCTGTGGTTGGGGTTAATTGGATTCAGGCTAATGAATTTGCTAAATGGAGAACAGAACGTGTTAACGAAAGCATGCTTGAAAAAGCAGGTTATTTGAAGAAAAATGCCAAAATTAATGATGTTTCTGCAGATAATAACTTCAGTACAGAAGCTTATTTAGTAGCCCCAACTTCTGTTTATGGCGGTAATGAAGAAGTTGTATTGAAAGAACGTTCTAAACGTAAACCTGCCAAAGCCGGTAAAGATGGTAAAGTAGTTGAGCAGAAAAACGTTTATGCACAAAGATCTTCTGGTATTTTATTGCCTGAGTATAGATTGCCAACTGAAGCGGAGTGGGAATATGCTGCTGCTGCTGATGTAGGGCAAAGAGAGTATAATATTTACAAGGGGCAAAAGAAATATCCTTGGAATGGAAGTTACACTCGTTCAGGTAAGCGTTCTACTCGTGGTGATCAATTGGCTAACTTCAAACAAGGAAATGGAGATTATGGTGGAATTGCTGGTTGGTCTGATGACGGAGCGGATATTACCAATCAAGTAAAGAAATATCCAGCTAACGATTTCGGATTATACGATATGGCTGGAAACGTTGCAGAATGGGTTGCCGATGTGTACCGTCCTATTATTGATAATGAATGGAATGATTTTAATTACTATAGAGGAAATCTTTATACCAAAAATAAAATTGGTAAAGATGGTAAAGTGGAAATTGTTACTTCAAAAACCATTCAGTATGATACACTAAGTAATGGTAAAATCGTGGCAAGAGCTTACCCAGGTCAAATTGCTCAAGTGCCAGTTGATGAAAACGATACTTATTTGAGACAAAACTTCGACAAGAGCAATAACATTGACTATAGAGATGGAGACAAACAATCTACTCGATTCTATGATTTTGGTGGAGAGGAGTCAAAAAGTGATAAAGAAGCTAGAAAAATGTACAATTCTCCTAAGCATAATGTAACAATTGATAGTCTTGGAAGAATGACTAAAAACTATGATAAGTCAACAAAGAGAACTACTTTAATTAATGACAAAGTTCGTGTATATAAAGGAGGTTCTTGGAGAGATAGAGCGTATTGGTTAGATCCAGCTCAGCGTAGATATTTGCCTCAAGACATGGCTACAGATTATATTGGTTTCAGATGTGCGATGTCTAGTGTAGGGCCAAAAGCTCAAAAAAAGAGATCTCCTAGAAATTAAAAAATACTTACTATATTTACAAAAGCCCTAATTAGGGCTTTTGTTTTTTTAAAACTAATGCTTATGGAAATTGCGAAAATTCATGAATTGTTTCTTGCCTGTGATTCTGTTTCAATAGATACTCGAAAAATTCTGCCTAATTCTTTCTTTGTGGCTATAAAAGGCGACAATTTTGACGCTAATACTTTTGCAGCCGAAGCCTTGTCAAAGGGTGCAAAATATGTGCTGATTGATAATGCTAATTGTTATATAGACGAGAGAACTATAGTTGTAGAGGATAGTTTGGTTGCGCTACAAGATTTAGCGCGTTTTCATAGAGTATATTTGAATATTCCTATTGTGGCACTAACAGGTAGTAATGGAAAAACCACTACAAAAGAGCTGATCCACGCGGTACTTTCTAAAAAGTATAACACTAAGGCAACGGTAGGGAATTTGAATAATCATATAGGTGTTCCATTGACCTTGCTTTCTTTTGATTCGAATACTGAAATTGGTGTAGTTGAAATGGGTGCCAACCATCAGAAAGAGATTGAGTTCTTGTGTTCTATTGCTATGCCTGATTTCGGATATGTTACCAATTTTGGTAAAGCTCATTTAGAAGGATTTGGAGGTGTAGAAGGAGTTATTAAGGGGAAAAGTGAAATGTATACTTATTTGAGACAAAATAATAAAACAGTATTTATTAATCTTGATGATTCTATTCAGGCAGAAAAATCAGTGCATTTCAAGCGCTTTACTTTTAGTACACTTCAGTCATCTGCTGATGTGAAAATTGAAAAAGTTTCAGCAAATCCTTTTGTGGTTATCACACATGAATTTGGTGTGATAACGACGCATTTAATAGGATTGTATAATGCTAATAATGTCAATGCAGCATTGGCTATAGGGACTTATTTTGATGTGCCGCAAGCTGCCATAAAAGAAGCGTTAGAAAATTATATTCCAGAGAATAATAGGTCGCAGTTGTTAGAGAAAGGAACCAATTCCATTGTGCTCGATGCCTATAATGCTAATCCTAGTAGTATGGCGGTTGCTATTGATAATTTTGTTCAGTTGGATAAACCTAATAAGATTTTAGTTTTAGGAGACATGTTTGAGTTAGGTACCGCTAGTTTGGCGGAGCACAAGCAAATTGTGGATAGGTTGATTAAAGAGTTAGGTGTCCAAAGTTTTTTTGTAGGGAAAGATTTTTTTGCAAACAAAGTTGTTGCGCAAAACTTGCACTTTTTTGTTTCATTTGAGGATTTTTCTGCCTATCTCAAAGAGCATCCCTTTGTCAATTCGACACTTTTGATTAAAGGATCTAGAGGGATGGCTTTAGAGCGAACCCTAGATATTTTATAAATAAGCAACGCAACTTTTATAAGGTTGCGTTTTTTTTTGTTTTTTACTTTTTGTGTTGGTCGAAAATCTTCATGAATAGCATTGAATTATTGT
>NZ_JBUYSY010000025.1:0-25890 GCF_055231795.1 Flavobacterium riviphilum | reverse complement strand
ATTTCAATTGAACTCTTGTTTAATATACAATCTCGACTGCGCTCGATTTGACAAACTGCATAATTATAGAATTTATCACAATTCCTGATTGATTAAAACAATCTCGATTTGCTTTGTCAGGTCGAGCGCAGTCGAGACCCACTAGCAATGCACTCTTGTTTAAAAAACAATCTCGACTGCGCTCGATTTGACAAACTGCACAATTATTGGATTTATCATTACCCTTTTGTTAAACTAATCCACTCTCAATCCCGCGGCCAACTCAGGAGGATCGTTCCCTCTGAGACCTTGGTTAAATTCATATCATTCGATGTGGTGGAATGCACGATCAATATTGAGGCACATACATTTTACTTTTGATAAATGCTCGAATATCTTCCGGTTGTGGTACCGAAGCTAAGCCTTCTTCAAAAATGGTCTCTGTAATTTTCACTGCTACATTCAAGGATACTTCAAGGATATCAGAAATATCAGGATAAATCAACCCTTTTTCAAAATCCGCTAATTTAACCTGTTCGGCAACGGCTTCGGCGGCAACCAATATCATAGTGTCGGTTACTCGCTTGGCTTCGGTTGCAAATATGGCTAAACCCAATGCCGGAAAAATATAAATATTGTTGCCTTGTCCTGGATGAAAAACTTTATCATTATACGTTACCGGTTCAAAAGGGCTTCCACTAGCAAAAATGGCTTTTCCTTTACTCCAAACATACGCTTGTTCTGCCGTACATTCCGAATGCGAGGTGGGGTTGGAATACGGGAAAATAATGGGCCGTTCGTTGATCAACGCCATATTTTCGATCACTTCTTGGTTGAAGGCACCACCAACGGTGCTTACCCCAATAATTGCGGTAGGTTTCACCTGAAGTATAGCCTGAGCAAAACTTGTACACGTTTCGCCTTTATGCGCAAATTGTAATTGATGGGGAAGCAAATCGGTACGTCCTTCCACAATAAGTCCATTGATATCAAACATCCAAATTTGACCTAAGGCCTCGTCTCTCGATAGGCCATCTTTCATGAATTTATTCGTCAGCATGTCGGCAATTCCAAAAGCAGCAGCACCTGCACCTAAAAATAGAAATCTTTGTTCTTTAAATTCCGATTGGGTTAAGCGGCTAATGGCAATAAAACCGGCTGTTGCCACGGCGGCAGTTCCTTGTATGTCATCATTAAAAGTACATACTTTATTTTTGAAAGTATTCAAGATTCGGATAGCGTCTACCCCTGGAAAATCTTCCCATTGAATGCATATTTTAGGAAAGACTTCGTTGATGGCTTGCACAAAAGCGGCTACAAAATCATCAAACTCTTTCCCTCGTATTCTTTTCTTTTTCAATCCAGGGTACAACGGATCGTTTAGGAAATTTTCATTATTGGTCCCAACATCCAAAACGATAGGTAGCGTATGTTCAGGAGGGACGCCCCCGCAACTGGTGTATAACAATAATTTCCCAATTGAAATTCCGATGCCATAAATGCCCAAATCTCCCAAACCTAAGATGCGTCCGCCATCGGTAACCACGGTAAAACGCACTTCGTCTTCGGGCCAATTTTTTAAAATTTCTTTGATATTATCTTTATCTTCAATAGAAATATACATGCCGCGTGGGCGTCGGGACACTTGCCCAAAATGCTGACAGGCTTCCCCCACCGTTGGCGTATACACTATGGGCAAGAATTTTTTGGGTGCTGATGCTATGGTTTTAAAAAACAACCGCTCATTATTTTCCAATAATTGCATCAAAAAAATGTACTTGTTGATCGGTTTGTTTAACCTACTAATTTGCTCCAACACTCTTTGTACATGATCGTCCAGCGTTTCTACCGCCTTGGGCAATAATCCAATCAGATGGTATTGCTTTCTTTCTTCCATTGTAAAGGCAGTCCCTTTGTTTAACTTAGGATTGCGCAAAATGTCATAACCCGTTACTTTTTCCATATGTTTCTTATTCATTCGTTAACTATTTGAACTTTGGGACCACCCATACTAAAAAAACTTCTATGCTTCCGTTTTACCCTATATAAAGGCTGTAGTTTTTATTCACCCAAGGGGTTACCTTAGCCTTATGGGACAACTTATTTTTTGACTGATCCTTACAATACATTTAAAGGCGCAACGACCCCGATACTAAATTGTCCAGTAGTATAGTCTTTGGCGCCAAAGGTAGTTTCTGCATAAGACGTATAGTCAAAGACACGCCCCACGAAACAGGCAAACACTCTTAAATTCAGATTTTTGAAAGGCAAATACTCGAGGGTTGGAATATATCCAAAACTTCGCGACAATACGGATTTCCCGTTGGGATCGGGATTGTTGCTCCAACTATGGTTGCTGTTCATTACCGTTAGCAAAACACTGAATTTAGGCGAAAGCAAGTATTCTCCTCTGAGCCAATGCTCGACATAGCGTACTTCTTGTGCTGCATACGGGTAATCTGGGATAATGATGCGCGAAATGATTCCGGTACGATCCAAACCTTCTCGAGAATAATGCACATCATAATACAACAAGAATTTATCCCATTGCAGCTTGTTGCCAAGCACGATATAATGCATTTGGGAAGCAGCCGAGGCTTCATTAAAAAAACTATAGCTATAAGTGGTTTGCCACTTTCCTTGGAATAGGCTCCCTCGCCAATTGCCCACAAAAGCCAAGGGAAGCCGCACCGATCGAATACCTGGTGGAATGTATGGCCCGTAGATGGATTCAAAAGTTCTGGCTCTCGAATTGAGCATTTGAAAGGAAAAATAATGCTTTTTGTTGGCACTCGTCTGTCCGATACCCGCTCCCACTAAAAACACATCGGAGTTTTGAATGAGATCATTGTATTGCATGATATCCAAGGGGTTAAAATCAAATTCGTACCCACCCCAATCGGCAAATAATTTACCCACCGTAAGTTGTGTGCGAGGCGTAAGGTCAATTTTTACAAAAGCCACATCTACCGAACTGTTTATATTATCCAAATTACCGGTAACGGGTACTTGCGTGTAACGCTGTCTGAACCGAAAATGCACCTTATCATGAATCTTACCTTTGAATTCGATACGCAATTGACTCCCTTTTAAATTGGTAAGTTGGTGATTCCCGTCTTCGAAATTGGATTCTAAGCCAAAACGGGTATGGAAAATAACGTCCATATTTTTCAGCAAACTCTGTTTTTTAATCGGAATGATGGAGCGCAACGAATCGGGCACCAATAAAACCCCTTCATTGGTTTGTTTTTGAATTTGTTGACCATAGCCCAAAAACCACCCCAAAAAAAACAATAGCCCTAAATACCCTTTATGTTTCATACCCTTTGTTTTAAAATATCGATACTCCTTGGTCTATCCCTATGATACCCCCTTCCCTTTGGTGTTGGTCTCCCTGCTGTTATACCAGATCAACTAGTAGTTTTTGGCGTCACTACATGACATTCAAAGGGGCTACGATTCCAAAACTCAGCTGTCCTGTGGTGTAATCTTTGGCTCCGAAGGCATTTTCTGCATAGTTCGTAAAATTGAATTTTCGTCCCACGTACCCCACAAAAAAACGTAGGTTGATATCTTTGAACGGCAAATATTCTATCGTAGGAATTACACCATAACTTCGAGACAACAAGGTGTTGGCCTCAGGATCGGGATTGTCATTCCAGCGATGGTTGCTGTTCATTAGCGTTAGGATTAGATTGACTTTTGGTGCGATCAAATATTCGGCTCTCACCCAATGTTCGATATAGCGAACATCCTGAGCTGCCACTTGAAATACCGGATTGATAATCGTGGAAATGATTCCTTTTCGGTCTAAGCCTTCTCTAGAATAATGAAAATCATAGTATAACAAAAACTTGTCGAGTTGTAGCTTATTACCCAAAACCACATAATGCATGTGTGCCGTAGCCGCCGCTTCGTTATAATAGCTATAACTGTAGGTGGTTGCCCATTTTCCATTGAAAAAAAGGCCTCTCCAATTTGTCACAAAAGCCAATGGAAACTTTGAAGCTTTTAGGTTTTCTGGAATAAAAGCACCATATTGTTCCTGAAAGGTTTTGGTTCTGGAGTTCAAGACTTGGAACGAAAAACTGTGTTTTTTATTTTCTAATTCGTGAGCAAGACCTACGCCAACCAAAAAGTTATCGGCATTTTCGATAATATCATTGTAAGCCATGATATCGATGGGATTAAAATCAAATTCATAGCCTCCCCAATCGCCAAACATTTTTCCAATGGATAGACTGGTTCTAGGGGTCACGTCAAAACGCAACATGGCTAAGTCTACCGTTCGGTCTATATTGTCAAGGTTTCCAACATCTGGTTCACGAGTATAACGATGACGGAATCTAAAATATACTTTCTCATGCACCTTCCCCTTTATTTCAAGGCGAAACTGATTGCCCTTAAAATTGGATTGGGTATGCTTGCCATCACTGAAAAAAGAGTCAAAACCAAAACGCGTATTGAAGATGACATCTACATTGCTCAACAGCGTTTGTTTTTTGATTGGAATGATGTTGCGCAAAGAATCGGGCACCAATAACACCCCTTCATTGGTTTGTTTTTGGATGTTTTGTCCTAAAAGGCATTGAAACGAGACGATAAAAAGTCCTAAGTAGCAAATTTTCTTCATACCAATAGAATTAAAGAAGGAAGGAACCCAATAAAAATCCGACTGCGATGGCCACCACAATCGACACTATACTCGGAATAATAAAACTATGATTGATGACAAACTTGCCAATTTTGGTACTTTCAGTTCTGTCAAAATCGATGGCTGCTAATAGTGTGGGATAGCCTGGCAAAACCGATAAACTGTTAACCGCAGGAAAAATAGCAATCAGAGCCGATGTAGGTAATCCTAATGCTAAGCCCAAAGGCATCATGGTTTTGGTGGTAGCTGCTTGACTAAACATCAGCACTCCTAAAGCAAAAACGGCCACAGAAAACGCCCATGGATACTCTTTGACCACTTCGCCCAACACCTTTTCAATCAAAGTGGCGTTGTGCGCCATAAACGTAGCGCTCATCCACACTACGCCAAATACAGAAACCACTGCCGTTGCCATAGAGGTAAAAAGAGTCGATTTGGTCACTGCAGTCGCCGTTGTTTTGGTAATCAACATCATGGCTGCCGCCGCGGATAAGGTCACCACACTAATTACAGTAACCATGGTCAACGTCCCCTTGGCACTTACCGCCAAGGTTTTCAATCCCGGTTCGTATTGTGGGATAACTTCTGGAAAAGCTCCAGCTATTACGATGAATAGTATGGCCAGAGAAAAAATAAACACCGAGGTTTTAGCTCCGGGTTTTAGTTTTTTGGGGGAAGTTTTAGTACTTTCACTATCAATACTGGCTGCAAAAACGGGGTCTTTCATCTTTTCGATAAACACAGGATCCTCATTGAGCTCTAGTCCTTTTTTATACACCGTAAAACAACCTGCTAAAACCCCAATCAAACAAGCGGGAATCCCAATCATCATGACATCCAATAAGGCGCCTGGGTAGCCTAAGATCACCACGAAAGCCACCGTTGCCGCACTCATGGGACTACCCGTTAGGGCGATATGCGAGGCTATTACCGAAATACTCAGCGGTCTTTCGGGCCGAATTCGCTTTTTGGTAGCTACTTCGGAGATAATTGGCAAAACCGAATATAAAATATGAGAAGTGCCCGCAAACAAACAAAGAAAAAACACCGTAAATGGCGCTATAAAAGTAATGTTAGAAGGGTTTTTCTTTATTACTTTTTCGGCCAACTGCACCAGATAATCCAACCCTCCACAGGCGTGTAAAGTAGCTGCGGTGGTTACAATCGCAATGATGATCAACATCACATCGAGCGGAGGGGCGCTAGGGCGCATTTTAAAAACCAAAATAAAAATCAGTAAGCCCACCATGCCCATCACGCCCAATCCAATTCCTTTCATTTGTGAGCCAATTAGAATCATGGTAAGCAGTACTGCAAATTCTATCCAAAACATAGGCTAATTTTTAAGTTCATAAAAAGCAACGGTTAATATTCAAAGAAATACTGTTGGATGATGGCTGGATCTGAAGTTTGAGTCAACGACAACATCAACAACACTCTGGCTTTTTGGGGATTCAAATCATCGGCCACCACAAAACCGAGCGCTTTGTCATCCACTTCATTTTCTAAAGTAGTTCTTCCAGAACTTGCTCTAGCGGAACGACATACCACTATGCCTTTTTTGGCTGCTTCGGCTAAAGCTTTGCCTACGGGTGCCCCAAAGTTGCCATTCCCCATCCCCGCATAGACCAAGCCTTTAAGGCCTTTAATCGACAATAGGTTGGAAACGGTTTCCGGACTAGCATCCGAATAGCCATAAACGATCTCCACTTTGGGTAGTTCATTGAACTTGGATACGTCAAACTTCTTTTTGGGGTCTCGGGTCGATTGGTAGTAGTAGCTTACTTTGCCATCATAAATCAAACCGATGGGGCCAAAATTGGTGGAACGAAAGGTTTCTAAATTGGTGGTACTCGATTTGGTCACGTCTCTCGCGTCGAACACTTTTTCGTCCATAGCCACCACTACTCCTTTTCCTTTTGTTTTCGGATCGGCTGCCACCATCACCGCATCCAACAAATTGCGGTTTCCGTCTTGGCTCAAGGCTGTTGAAGGTCGCATGGCACCCACGATGACTACCGGTTTATCTGATTGAAGCGTTAAATCCAAAAAATAAGCTGTTTCGCCTTGGGTATCTGTCCCGTGTGTAATCACTATTGCATCGGCAAGGTCTTCCTTAAAAACTTGATTGATTCTTTTGGCCAGTTTAAGCCAGGTGGCCACATTCATGTCTTGACTCCCGATTTGTGCAATTTGTTCTCCCGTGATTTTGCCATAGTTATGAATGGCCGGAACTGCATTTAATAAATCATCAATGGGGACTTTTCCCGCAGTATAGGCTGCTTTAGTTGCCGAGGCACCCGCACCAGCAATGGTACCGCCTGTGGCTAAAATAAGGATTCTAGGAGTGGTCTTGGACTCGTTTTGTTGCCCCTGTCCGAGCTGAATTCCAAGAAAAAAAGTCAACGTTAGGTAAGCTATTCTTTTCATCTGTTCCAATTTATTGTTACGGTTTCGTTCAGCCTTACTTTGTTTCCCTACTTTGGATGGCCACACCCATAGCAGATTACACTTGGTATAGGCTTCTTTTTCTTTTCTTTGTTTCCTATGCTATAGTCTCTATTGGTTTGTGGTTTGGCACCACCCGTTTTTTGACTCCAAGCCTTTGGGGTTCTCCATGGTGGCCTACCAACTGTTCATTAGCGGCACTATTTATTGCTACTCGTCCTGCTGTTTTGTAATAGCGTGTTTTACGCGTTGATGTATCTGGGATGAATGAGGTTTTCTATGGAATAAATTTGATCCCATTTTTCTTGTGTGATCAATTTTCGCTCTTCAACCACTATTTGATGCACGCTTTTACCTGTTTTGAGGGCTTCTCCAGCGATACTGGCACTTTCTTCATAGCCCAAAATCGGGTTGAGTTGAGTGACAATTCCGATGCTGTTCATCACCATGTCATAACAATGTTTTTCATTGGCGGTAATGCCCACAATACATTTTTCGATTAAGGTGTGTATCGCTTTGGTCAAATAGTCTAAGGAGGTAAACATGGCAAACGCGATAACAGGCTCCATTACATTGAGTTGCAATTGTCCCGCCTCGGCCGCCATAGTCACCGTTAGGTCTTGTCCTATCACATAGAAACAGGTTTGATTGACCACTTCGGGAATTACCGGATTTACTTTTCCAGGCATAATAGAAGAACCAGGTTGTCTAGGGGGTAAATTGATTTCGTTGATGCCCGTGCGAGGTCCAGAGCTCATCAGGCGCAAATCGTTGCAGATTTTGGAAAGTTTCACTGCTGTGCGTTTCATGGTACCCATAATTTGCACATAGGCACCGGTATCCACGGTAGCTTCAATAAGGTCGGGCGACAAGGACAAAGGAATACCTACTTCTTTGGACAAATACTCCACACACAACTCTGGATAGCCCTCGGGTGCATTGACTTTGGTACCAATGGCGGTGGCCCCCATATTGATTTCAAGCACCAAACTTTGGGCATCTTTTAGTCGTTTGATGTCTTCATTAATCGTGGTAGCGTAGGCATGAAACTCTTGCCCTAAGGTCATCGGCACGGCATCTTGCAATTGGGTTCTTCCCATTTTGAGTACCGAGTTGAATGCTCTACCTTTTTCGGTAAAAGCGCTTTCTAAGGCTGCGAGTGCCTCTAAAAAACTTTCCATTTTAAGGTACAAAGCAATTCTAAAAGCCGAAGGGTAAGCATCGTTGGTCGATTGCGAGCAATTGACATGATTGTTGGGATGCAAATACTTGTATTCTCCTTTTTTATGTCCCAAATATTCCAATCCGATATTGGCAATTACTTCGTTGGCATTCATATTGACTGAGGTCCCTGCCCCGCCTTGAATCAAATCGCTTACAAATTCTTTATCGAATTTGCCTGCAATCACTTGGTCACTGCCATAACAGATGGCTTCCGCAATCTTAGGGTCCAATACGCCACAGTCTTTGTTGGCCAAAGCGGCGGCTTTTTTCACATAACCCAAGGCTTTAATAAACAAAGGTTCTTTGGAAATCGGAATCCCAGTAATGTTGAAATTTTCAACGGCTCGAAAGGTTTGCACTCCATAGTACAAGTTGTTAGGAATATCCAATTCCCCCAAAAAATCATGTTCTTTTCTTGTCGCTTCCATATCTTAGGCAAGGTTTTTATTATACTTAATCCACTGAAAATCAATTATAAATTTACATTATTTTTTCATTTCCTTGGTAGTATTTTTTTGAAATAAAGAAAAATACGCCCATTTTCTGTTCGCATGTTCTTGCTTTCCTCTCGCTAAAAGATGTTTTTAGATCGAAAACCACACTTTATTCTACCGCTTTTGCTATTTATGGCCCATAAAAAAAGAGTTACTGTAGTACTACAATAACTCTTTTATATCCAATTTCCGTTAGGCGTTCGTTGGTGCGTGACCACTCCTTATTTATTTATTCATCGCCATGATGGTGGTGAAAGAGATCGCTGCTTTTTCCATTAAAGTAAAAGAAGAGACGCAAGGTGTGATTGGAATCGTACTGATACCCGCTATATTTTTGTTGCAACACATTCATATACCCAAAGTCGTAGCTCCATTGTGGATTTATCGATTGACGGATACCCACAAAAATTCGGTTTTGATCCATGCTATTGTAGACCACTTCCTTCCCGAAATGCATCAACAACTCATCGGCTATGACCAAAGAAGGTAGCTTTTTATTGTTGAACACAGGAATGGTGAAACTTAACAAATAGCGAATACGATTGGTGAAACGGGTATCCGCAGCACGGTCATCGACCATTTTGTCTTGCCAACGTTGTTCGTTTCGAATGCGTTGGAACATGCTCACCTTTCCAATTTTAGAACTGTAAGTTACTTGTTGGAAAATTCGATTTTCATCGGCAAAGTTGGACCATTCGGGTTTGGAAGGCGCCAACCAAAGGTGGGCATACCCTGCAGCCACCATTAAGCCCGGTGCGGGGGTGTAGGTAATCCCAGTCCTTGCAAAATAGAAATTTTCTTTATCGGCAAAATCGGTGCGACGAATGTGAAAGTCGTTCATCGTTCCCCAACGTTCGTTAAATTTAAGTAAGGTATTTACGCTAATCCAAGTTTGCGCTTGGTGGTTTACTTCCTTAGCGGTTTTGTTTTGAGCGCCAGCAGCCGTAATCATCAACAGGCCAAAAGCAAGTGCTAAACTTCGCATCATAGTATTCTTTTTTATCGTGATTAACTCCCCTCTTTCAAGTGGATTTTTATATAGTTTACAAGCGTTAAATTTACAATTCTTAGTATAAAAAAAGAACCCTAAAGCCTTGATTTTATTCGATTCTATGAAAAAAAAAGAAAACCGACAAACTATAACGATTGCAATTTAGAACTCCTACTCCCACGGTAGCATTTGGGATAGCTAAAAGCACTGGCATCTCTTCAATTTGGGGTTTTCAAACACTAGTCTGAAACTTATTTTGTGCGATTTTACAGTAATAACCATTTCAAAAACGGTAGCTATGGTAACGATAGTGGGGGAGTTTAGGCTCCTTAGGTTTTCAATTTCTTTTTTCGAGCCGCCGGAAAAAGGACGTTATTAAGAATTAGGCGATAGCCTGGAGAATTGGGATGCAAGTCGAGAACGGTGGCGGGGTCGCCCACCTGATGTTGGTAATCTTCTGGATCATGACCTCCAAAAAAAGTAAACATTCCTTTGCCTTTTTCGCCATGGATGTAACGGGCTTCCCCATTCCATTCGCAAGCTCCCATAACCAATATATTCGATTTGATCAACTCGGGATCAAAAGCAGTGGTTTGCCCCATAAACCCTTTGACCAATTGGGTGTGATTTTGACACAACATCGAAGGGATAAAGTCCCATTTGGCGGAGTACTCCATTAGGGTGAAATAATCTTTTTCGAGGGGTACTTTTCGTTTGGCCGTCATATCGAGATCCGAGAATTCGTAGACTTCGGGTTTGCGTTCGAGAGTAAAATTCTTGAAGGCAAAAGTAGTATTGAAATTGAGTAAGGTTTGAAAATTTGGGGTCGTAGCATCGCCGTCAAACATGGGTTCACAAATGTCGATGCCTTCCGCGGCCAAGGCGATATCAAAACTATCCGAGGCAGAACACATGGCAAACATAAACCCACCACCTATCACAAAATGGCTAATTTTCTGCGCCACTGCTCCTTTTTCTTGGGCTACTTTGGCAAAGCCTAATTTTTGAGCCAAGGCTTCGGCCTCTTTCTTTTGTTCTATATACCATGGGGTATTTTTGTAGGCGCCGTAGAATTTACCGTATTGCCCGGTGAAATCTTCGTGATGCAAATGCAACCAATCGTAAAGCAGGAGTTGGTCGTTCAACACTTCTTCATCATATACTGCTGTGAAAGGAATCTCGGCATAGGTCAACACCAAAGTCACCGCATCATCCCAAGGTTGTTTGCCTTTGGGGGTATAAACGGCAATTTTGGGCGCTTTTTCCAACACCACTGCTTCCATGTTTTGCGAAGGACTGGCAATAAGTTGCAACAACTCATTGGCTTCGGCATCCGACAATACTTCAAAACTCACGCCTCTAATTTGGCATTCTCTTCGCACTTCGGGGGCATCGGGCAATAAAAAAGATCCCCCTCTATAGTTGAGCAACCAACTGGCTTTGTAATTTTTATCCAAACACCAATACGTGATCCCATACGCTTTCAAATGATTTTGCTGCGTGGTTTCGTCCATGGGCAACAACACAAAATTGGCCCAACCGCTCCAGGTTAGACAGCAGAGCAAAGCGATAAGTAGTGTTTTTTTATTCATGTATCGTAGTTTTCAATTCCAAAGACGGACTATATCAAAGTTCGGTTTCATTCAATCTCTAAAATTAAGGATATAATTGAAACGATGGTGGTTTTTGAAGATAGAAAATAGAAAATAGACGTCAGAAAAAAGAAGATAGAAAATAGACGTTAGCCCTTCGACTTCGCTCAACATAAACCACTCAGGATGAAGAGGTTAAAGTTGTAAAATAGAAGATATAAAATTGAAAGCTGAATCCATCTAACACAACTTGCACTTCGGTCAGTTTTGCAGTATTGTAATTGGATGGAAACATGTGATCGTAAATACCCTTTTAGCATTTAGCACCGTACCTACCAACATTAATTGTAATATCTCACTAACTTTGTAAGTTGAAAAGTTATTATGAAAATTTGAGCTAATTCAAAAAGCTTTACAAGCTGTTAAAACGGCACATCGCTATCGTCGTCGGCATCGTCGTTAAACGTACTGCCAAACGCTTGGTGCGCCGAAGGTAAATTTTTGGTAAAATCCTCCTGATTCATACTCGAAGGCAGGTCATCATAGCCCATCGTAAAATCGTCTAGGTTGTCAAACTTACCAAGACTACCTACGAATTTCAAGCGCACATTTTCGAGTCCACCATTTCTATGTTTAGCAATGATAAATTCGGCTTGTCCTGCCGTTGGCGATTGTTCGTCATCGTCCCATTCTTCAATTTTATAGTATTCCGGACGGTAAATGAAGGACACAATATCGGCATCTTGCTCAATCGCACCCGATTCACGAAGGTCGGAAAGCAACGGACGCTTGCTTGAACCACGAGTTTCCACCGCACGCGATAACTGCGATAGCGCAATTACGGGTACGTTCAACTCTTTGGCCAAAGCTTTTAAGTTACGCGAGATGGTCGAGATTTCTTGCTCACGGTTTCCTCCGCCTTTGCCACCACCCCCAGCAGTCATCAGCTGTAAGTAGTCGACTATGACCAACTTGATGCCGTGTTGTGAGGCCAAACGACGACACTTGGCACGCAAATCAAATATGGATAACGAAGGCGTATCATCAATATACAAAGGGGCTTTTTCGAGGTTTTTTACTTTGGTACTCAATTGTTCCCACTCGTGTTTTTCTAGTTTACCGGTACGCAATTTTTCGGAAGACAAGCCTGTTTCGGACGAAATCAAACGGGTAATCAACTGAACCGAGGACAT
Organism: Flavobacterium riviphilum; assembly: GCF_055231795.1. Classification (NCBI taxonomy): domain Bacteria; kingdom Pseudomonadati; phylum Bacteroidota; class Flavobacteriia; order Flavobacteriales; family Flavobacteriaceae; genus Flavobacterium; species Flavobacterium riviphilum. The sequence goes on along the minus strand of NZ_JBUYSY010000025.1, from coordinate 13,315 downwards.
CTCTAGCGAAAAAACCGCTACAGGATGTTGAAAATCGATCGCAATGTTTCGTGCCATCGACAATACGAAAGCGGTCTTACCCATACCTGGACGCGCCGCTATAATGATCAAATCCGAAGGTTGCCATCCAGAAGTTACTTTGTCTAATTTTTCGAAACCTGTGGCTACCCCACTCAATCCTTCTTTACCTGCAATTTCTTCAATTCGCTTTTTGGCTTGCAACACTAAACTCTGTGCCGTTTCTGAACTTCTTTTGATGTTCCCTTGCGTTACTTCATACAATTTGGATTCGGCCTTGTCCAACAAGTCGAATACATCGGTCGTTTCGTCGTACGAATCTTCAATAATTTCTGAAGAGATACGAATCAACGAACGCTGAATGAACTTTTGCAGAATGATACGCGAATGGAATTCAATATGCGCCGATGACGATATTTTTTGAGTCAATTGAATCAAATACAAATCCCCACCGGCTAATTCGGCTTTTCCATTTTTACGCAATTGGGCCGATACGGTCAAAAGGTCGATGGGTTGCGACTCGGTAAAGAGTTGCACAATCGCTTCAAAGATATACTTATGCGCTTCTTTGTAAAAAGCGTCCGGTTGCAAAATGTCAATTACCTCATCGACCCCCTTTTTATCAATCATCATGGCCCCAAGCACGGCCTCTTCTAATTCGAGGGCTTGTGGTTGTAACTTTCCTTTTTCTAGGTTTATAATCGTGGACCGGTCCACTTTAACGGGATTGATTGCTTTGAAATTTTCCATGTAGCGAATTTAAATAAAATAACGCTGCAGTAAAGCAGGAGTTATTACAATTTCGTGTTTATAACTTGCTGTGATTTGTTGATAACCACAAAAAAAGTCCGAAACCCAAAGGCTTCGGACTTCAAAATAATATGCAGGAATTTACTCTTTAAAGTGACCCATATTGCTGTATTTATCCATCCTTTGGGCGATTAACTCTTCTGTTGATAAGTCTTTCAATTCGTTGAAACCTTTCATGATGTAGTGTTCCATTGTTTTGAAAGTCGTTTCGCGATCAAAGTGCGCTCCTCCTAGAGGTTCTGGGATAATATCGTCTACTAGATTTTGTTTTTTCATATCGGCCGAGGTCAATTTTAAAGCTTCGGCTGCTTTTTCTTTGTATTCCCAGCTCTTCCATAAAATAGAAGAACACGATTCTGGTGAAATTACAGAATACCAAGTATTTTCGAGCATGTACACGCGATCACCTACACCAATACCCAAGGCTCCACCGGAAGCTCCTTCTCCCACAATAATGGTAATGATAGGCACTTTCAGACGTACCATTTCAAAAATGTTACGCGCAATGGCTTCTCCTTGGCCACGTTCTTCAGCTTCTAGTCCTGGATACGCACCGGGAGTATCTACTAAAGTCAATACGGGAATGCCAAATTTTTCGGCCATTTTCATCAAACGTAAGGCTTTTCGGTAACCTTCTGGATTGGCCATTCCAAAATTACGGTACTGACGCGTTTTAGTATTGTATCCTTTTTGCTGTCCTACAATCATGAACGATTGTCCGCCAATTTTTCCTAATCCCCCTACCATGGCTTTGTCATCTTTAAAGCCTCTATCGCCATGTAACTCTAGAAAGGTATCGCCACACAAGGCTTGTATATGATCCAAGGTATACGGACGGTTGGGGTGTCTAGACAATTGAACCCTTTGCCAAGCGGTTAGGTTTTTATAAATGTTCTTTTTGGTATCAATCAGTTTTTTATTAATCTCTTTGCAGGTGGAACTCACATCAATATCGGATTCTTTACCGATAAGTTCGCATTTTTCTAACTGCTCTTCTAACTCTTTAATTGGAAGTTCAAAATCTAAATATTCCATAGGGTTTTTGCTTTTGTATAATTTTGCAATTCTGGAACTGCAAATGTAAAAATTTAAAATAGATTCAAAAGTTAATTTTGAAATATAAGCGTCAAATATCGTGTTGATCCTTAGCCTTTGGGTTTTTCCTTATAGTGTTTGAGGACCCCGTTGAGCAGCACAGTGATTAAGATGAGCAAGGCGCCCCAATAAAATTCGGCACTCATTTTTTCTTTACCTCCTAGGATAAAATAAGCCAATACTATGCCGTATACCGGCTCCAAATTGGTCGTAAGCATCACAGTATAAGGCGACAAGCATCGCATGACTTTCACCGAGGCTGTAAAAGCATAAGCCGTACAAACCGAGGCCAAAACCAAAATAAGTCCCCAGTTTTTGAGTGTCAAATTAAAAAAGTCGGCCGTAAACGCTCCGGTACATAAAAAGTACACACTGATAAACACCACACCCGATAAAAATTCATAAAATGAAATGACAGCCGGTTCATGATGTTCGATGAGTTTTCCGTTGAACAAGGTAAAAACCACCCCAAGAAAAACAGACAATAAGGCCAAGAGCGCCCCTTTGAAATAGTGCATTTCTACTTGAAGAATCAACCCCAAGCCCGCAATAATAAGCAGTCCAAAAAACACTTCGTACCACACGATTTTACGACGGTAGAACAAAGGCTCTAATAAGGAGGCTATAAATGCCCCAAGGGAAAACACGGATAGGGTCACGGCAACAGTCGACACCTTGATGGATTCAAAAAACAGAATCCAATGCAAGGCGATGAGTCCACCCACCCCCACTAATTTGACCACGGCACTGTAGGCTATACGAAACGGAATTTTTCGCCACCACAAGAATCCTCCTAAAAATAGGGCCGCAAACAACATGCGGTACCACACTAAAAAATCGGCATCTATGGTAATCAAAGCCCCTAATATGGCCGTGAACCCCCAAATAAAAACAATCAAATGGAGGCTAAGGTAACTCTTAAAATTATCGTTTGGCATTACGAAGTAGGTAAATGGCTAATATTCCGAAAATAATGTTGGGCAACCATACTGCAAGCAAGGGAGAAAAAGAAGATTTCTCTGCTATGGTTCCAAAAATCTTATCGAAGAAAACAAAGGCAAACGCAATGGCAATACCGATGGCTAGATTGGTCCCCATCCCACCTCTTCGTTTCATGGCCGATACTGAAACAGCAATAATGGTCAGAATAAAGGCGGATACCGGTACACTAAATTTTTTATATAATACCACCAAATAGGTATTGATAGTCGAAGACCCTCTTTTACGCTCTTTATCGATAAAGGACAAAAGCTGTTTTAAATTCAAGGTTTCGGCTATATAGACCACCGGGGTTAAATCTTCCAAATCAAAATCGAAATAGAATTTCTTTTCGGGCGCTTTTTCAATTTGGTCGCCCATAGGCCCGAGCGTTCTTTTGGTATAATCGTACAAGGTATACGTACTGTCTTTCGGATTCCATTTGATGCGACTGGCGGTCATTTTGGAGACTAGTTTGTCCGCTTTAAATTTTTCCAAAGAAAAATTAAACGCCATTTGCGATTCGGGGTTGAAACTGTTTACATAGATAAACTCGTTGTCATTAATTTGACGGTATACGTCGGTATTGTCGCCTCGCATGGCTTGTTTGCCACCTCCTTTTAAATAGGTATATCGAAAGTTATTGAACCCTTCACTCGCCGAGGGTACCAAAAAAATCCCAACCAACAATACAAACAAAGAAACTATAGTTGCCCCTATGATATACGGCCTCAAAAAACGGGTAAAGGATATACCCGACCCCAAGATGGCGATGATTTCCGTATTATTGGCCAATTTGGAAGTAAACCAAATAATGGACAAAAACAAGAAAATAGGAAAGAGCATGTTCGCAAAATAAATCGTAAAGTTGTAATAGTATTTTGCAATATCTATTAATGGGATTTGGTTTTCCAACATCTTGTTGATTTTCTCCGAAACATCGATAACAATACCAATCGGAATAAACAACAACAACATGACCGTGAAGGTGGCCAAGTACCGCTTTAGAATGTATTTGTCTATTAATGTTAATTTCATTACTTGAAGGTAGAAATTAGAGGTTAGAGGTTAGCCCTTCGACTCCGCTCAGGGTGACTAGTTAGAGGTTAGAAGTTAGAAATTAGAAATTAGAGGTTAGACGTTAGCCCTTCGACTCTGCTACCATTGACGTTTTTATTTATACATCTAAATATCAACGAGTTGCATATTTAGCTCAGTTGCTTTTTTTGTAAGAAATCTAATTTGTTGTTCCTTTTGTTTTAACAAATAGAATTCGACTCCTTTTTCTACATATTGCATTCCTTTACTAAATGTTTTATAATAGAGTTCCGCTAATTTTCTCAGGGTGACTAGTTAAAAATTAGAAATTAGAGGTTAGAGGTTAGCCCTTGACTGTACTTCGGCTTCACTCAGTATAAACTACTCCGGGTGACTAGAGAAGTTAGACTTCTTATCTCTAACTTCTAACTTCTTATTTCCTATTATAATCTTTGGCTCATGTTTTTGACCATCATTTCTTTCCATGATCTAAAATCGCCTGCTAAGATATGCTTTCTCGCTTCACGAACCAACCACATATAAAAACCTAAGTTGTGTATCGTGGCAATTTGTTTACCTAAATATTCATTGGCGGCAAACAAATGGCGCAAATAGGCTTTCGTATAATAGGTATCTACATAAGTAATCCCCATTTCGTCTATAGGCGAAAAATCATTTTCCCATTTTTTATTTTTGATATTGATGGTGCCGTTGGCGGTAAACAACATCCCGTTTCGAGCATTTCGAGTAGGCATCACACAATCAAACATATCGATACCCAAGGCGATATTCTCCAATATATTAATAGGTGTTCCCACACCCATCAAGTAGCGTGGTTTGTCTTCTGGAAGAATTTCACAAACCACATCGGTCATGGCATACATTTCTTCTGCAGGCTCCCCTACTGAAAGTCCTCCAATAGCGTTCCCTTGTTGCCCCGCATTGGCAATGTACTCCGCCGATTGACGACGTAAATCTTTATAGGTACTTCCTTGTACAATAGGAAAGAAAACTTGTTCGTACCCATACTTATACGGTACTTTTTCCAAATGTTTGATACAACGGTCCAACCAACGGTGGGTCATATGCATGGAGCGTTGGGCATAACGGTAATCGCAAGGATAAGGTGTACATTCATCAAAAGCCATGATGATATCGGCTCCAATGGTACGTTGAATTTCCATGACATTTTCAGGAGTAAACACATGGTATGAACCATCGATATGCGATTTGAACTTTACCCCTTCCTCTTTGATTTTTCGGTTCGAAGACAACGAATACACTTGATATCCACCAGAATCGGTTAAGATGTTACGGTCCCAATTCATGAATTTATGCAATCCACCCGCTTGTTCTAAAATTGCGGTTTGAGGCCTCAAATATAGGTGATAGGTATTCCCAAGAATAATATCTGGGTTTATATCTTCGGTCAATTCTCTTTGATGCACCCCTTTCACTGAGCCTACGGTACCCACCGGCATAAAAATTGGGGTTTCAATTACCCCATGATCTGTGGTGATACTACCCGCTCTGGCTTTGGTTTGTGCGTCTTTTTGTACTAGTTCAAATTTCATCTCTCTTTTTTTTGTCCGACCTTTCGGGAGCGCAAAGATAATTTATTTCAGTTTTACTCCCGTCACTTCGCACTATGAATTAGGATTTTATTTAACAAACACCATAAATAGGGACCGATTGCGAATTCGGCGAAGGATGGTTGTAACCATGGATGGATTGGAAAAACAATGGATCGAATGTGAATTCGACGAATGATCGTGAAAAAAATGCATCGATCGTGAATCCCATGGATTCATCGCAAAAAAAATGGACTGATTGTGAAATAAATGCATCGATCATGATTACAATGGACAGGTCACGACCTGTCCCTACGGGTATCGAAAAATGTATCGGAATTCCAACGTGCTGGATTCGTATTGATGTAATCATAAATATTGTCGTAGGCCACCGTATCCCTAATAATATGATCGTGAAAAGAACGTTGCCATGCAAAATCTGTCAATCCTTTTTGATGAATATATTTGGAAGAGGTTGTTTTGTAGGCTCCAATTAATTCTGATAAGGACTTAATTTTTACCTGATTTTCGCCAACCCATTCGCTATCAATTTCAATTATGGCATGCACATGGTTCGGCATAATTACAAAATTATGAATTACGACATAAGGATACTGCTCCTCTAACCACAGCATTTGCTTTTGGGCAATTTCTCCATAATCATTTAATTTAATTTGTATTTCCTCTTCACCCTTTTTTACCTCCTCTTGGTAATCAACCGAATTACTCGAATACAAATCCTGTGCGGATCGATTGTTATTTTCATTATGAGCTCCATTGCGGGGGATAGAACCCAAACAACATGTTCGATTTTGAACACAAATGGTAACAAAATACAAATTGTCTTGGGAATAATCATATTCCTCTTTTCGAATTCTTTTTCTGTATTTTTTTTTCATTTTTTTCTTTTCTATGAAAATGTTGGGGCAAACGACATAAAAAAAAATGCATCCATCGCGAATCCAATAGACAGGTCGCGAAATAAATGCATCGATCGCGAATCCAATGGACAGGTCGCGAAATAAATGTATCGATCGCGAATCCAATGGACAGGTCGCGAAATAAATACATCGATCGCGAATCCAATGGACAGGTCGCGAAATAAATACATCGATCGCGAATCCAATGGACAGGTCGCGAAATAAATACATCGTTCGCGAATCCAATAAACAGGTCGCGAAATAAATGCATCGTTCGCGAATCCAATAAACAGGTCGCGAAATAAATGCATCGTTCGCGAATCCAATGGACAGGTCGCGAAATAAATACATCGATCGCGAATCCAATGGACAGGTCGCGAAATAAATACATCGTTCGCGAATCCAATGGACAGGTCGCGAAATAAATACATCGTTCGCGAATCCAATGGACAGGTCGCGAAATAAATACATCGTTCGCGAATTCAATGGACAGGTCGCGAAATAAATGCATCGATCGCGAATCCAATGGACAGGTCGCGAAATAAATGCATCGTTCGCGAATCCAATGGACAGGTCGCGACCTGTCCCTACGGGTAAAAATAAATTAAATTGTGTAACAATTGTTACTGAAATGCCCATTTCGTACCTTTATATTTGCCAAAAAAAATAGAACAGCAAAACTAAATTCCTATGACCTTAGAACATTTGATTAAAGAAAATCACGGCACCATAGTAGATGTAAGAAGTCGTGAAGAATTTATGGGCGGACACGTAGCGCAATCCCTCAACATTCCCCTAAATGAAATTCCGGAACGTTTGGAAGAACTCAAAACCTTGGCTACACCCCTCATTTTATGTTGTGCCTCAGGAATGCGTAGCGGACAAGCCGAACACTACTTAACCCAACAAGGCATCGAATGCCTCAATGGCGGGTCATGGCTCAACGTGAATTTTTATCAATCCTTACAAAACAAAATCGATTAACATGCTTTCCTTTTTAAAAAAAATATTTGGCCTAGGCCCATCGATTTCCTACAAAGACCTGCTCCAACAAGGCGCCATCATAATTGATGTGCGTAGCAAAGGCGAATACCAAGGGGGGCATATCAAAGGGTCCAAAAACATCCCTTTGGATACCTTACTACAACAATTGTCTCAATTAAAAAACAAAGAACAAATCATTATCACCTGTTGCGCCTCGGGCATGCGCAGTGCCTCAGCCAAAAGTCTTCTCAAAGCCCATGGCTTTACTCAAGTATACAACGGCGGCGGCTGGAGTAGTTTGAATAGTAAGTTGTAATGTAGAAGTTAGCCCTTCGACTCCGCTCAGGGTGAGAAGGTAGAAATTAGAAGGCAGAAATTAGAAAGCAGAAATTAGAAATTAGAAGGCAGAAATTAGAAAGCAGAAATTAGAAGTTAGAGGTTTGTACGTTGTACGTCCCTGATATTGATTGAACGCTGTGTTCATGGTATCAGGGATTTTTTTATATGTAAGTTCCAAGTTAGTGTTCAGCAATCTAATTTAGAGTGTATTCTCCTTTGTGTACTTTGCGTATCTCTTTGCGCTTTGCGGTTAACCTTTGGTTTATTTTAAAAAAAAATCTTCCTCAAAAATCAAAAACACACCCCCAGCCCCTTTAACTCCTAATTATATTTTTTTTATAGGAGTCGTTGAATCTTCGATTTCAAGAGGGGAGCATCACTGCATCAAAGAAAATTGAGTTTACAGGATTCTATTTTTGAACAGTATTACTAATTGAAATTCCTAATTCGAGGGTAAGGGACAAGAGATATTCCAACCTGAACTTCATTTCCTATTCCTTTGTGATCTTTGTGTAACACTTCGCGCCCCTTGCGGTTAAACCTTTAAACTTTAAACCATTAACCGTGAACCTAAGAACAGCTGCAAGTTTTCGTTTGACCCCGACCCTAAAGGGAGCCGAAAAACGGGAACGATTAGGTGTAGGTAGCTGGTATGGATTGAGGCTAAGGTTTTTGGTTATTGGGGCGGTTTTATAATTGGTTACTTCGCTTTGTACATTTCAATCTTTCAATCTTTCAATTTTTTAATTTTTTAATCTTTTAATCTTTTAATCTTTTAATCTTTTAATCTTTTAATCTTTTAATCTTTTAATCTTTCAATCTTTCAATCTTTCCATCTTTGAATCTTCCTTCCCCCCTATCTCCGTTTAAACGATTAAAAAGTTTTAGAATTCTACTAAAACGTTTGTAGTCCGAAAAATAACAATTACTTTTGCAGCAGTTTAACTTTTACACACAAAATGAAGCCAAACACAGCACAATTAATGGATTTAACAATCCAAGTAAGAAGAGACATCCTTCGCATGGTACACGCCGTAAATTCTGGACACCCAGGAGGTTCTTTGGGATGTACTGAATTTTTAGTAGCCTTGTACCAAAACCTAATGGATCGCAAAGAAGGATTTGACATGGACGGTATAGGAGAAGATGTTTTCTTCTTATCTAATGGTCATATTTCCCCTGTATTTTATAGCGTATTGGCCCGAAGTGGTTATTTCCCTGTTTCCGAATTGGCCACGTTCCGCAAATTGAATTCGCGTTTGCAAGGACACCCTACCACACACGAAGGTTTACCAGGTGTGCGTATGGCCTCGGGGTCTTTAGGGCAAGGTTTATCTGTGGCTGTTGGTGCAGCCCATGCTAAAAAATTAAACCAAGACAACCACCTAGTGTATTCTTTACACGGGGATGGTGAATTGCAAGAAGGGCAAAACTGGGAAGCGATTATGTATGCTTCTGCTAAAAAAGTAGACAACTTGATTGCCACTGTAGATTTGAACGGAAAACAAATTGACGGTACCACGGACGAAGTATTATCAATGGGTGACTTGAAAGCTAAATTTGAAGCTTTTGATTGGGATGTCCTTGAAATCAAAGAAGGGAACAACCTTGAAGCTATCCTTGCGGGTATGTCCGAAGCCAAATCGAGAACAGGCAAAGGCAAACCTGTTTGCGTTTTATTGTATACTGAAATGGGTAACGGGGTGGATTATATGATGCACACCCACGCTTGGCACGGTAAAGCACCTAATGATGCACAATTGGAAGCTGGATTAGCTCAAAACGTTTCGACTTTAGCAGATTACTAGGCCCCCTATCCCCCAAAGGGGGAATTAAAGCTTAGTAGTAAAAATTAGAAATAAATAGATAATTACAAATCCTATTTACCCCAATAGGAACTACCCGTCGAGGCGGGGTTGGGGGAGTCTTATGAAAAAATATACAAATACAGGTAGTAAAGATACTCGTTCAGGTTTTGGAGCGGGAATGACCGAATTGGGTCAAAAGAACGAAAATGTCGTAGCCCTTTGTGCCGACTTGATTGGTTCTTTAAAATTTGATGATTTCAAGAAAAATCATCCAGAGCGTTTTTTCCAAATTGGTATTGCAGAAGCTAACATGATTGGTATCGCTGCAGGATTGACCGTTGGAGGCAAAATTCCGTTTACAGGAACTTTTGCTAACTTTTCTACTGGTCGTGTATACGATCAAATTCGTCAATCGGTAGCCTATTCTGATAAAAACGTAAAAATCTGTGCGTCACACGCAGGATTAACCTTAGGCGAAGACGGGGCTACGCACCAAATCTTAGAAGATATTGGATTGATGAAAATGTTGCCAGGTATGACGGTAATCAACACTTGCGATTACAACCAAACCAAAGCGGCGACTATCGCATTGGCTGACCACCACGGTCCTGCCTATTTACGTTTTGGTCGTCCAGTAGTGCCCAACTTTACGCCAGCCGACGAACCCTTTGTTATTGGAAAAGCTATTTTGTTAAACGAAGGTACAGATGTTACTATCGTTGCTACAGGCCACTTGGTTTGGGAAGCCCTACTTGCTGCCGAAGCGTTGGAAGCTAAAGGTATTTCCGCTGAAGTGATCAACATCCACACCATTAAACCTTTGGATGATGAAGCTATTTTGAAATCGGTTGCCAAAACCAAATGCATCGTTACCGCAGAAGAGCACAACATTTTGGGTGGTTTAGGTGAAAGTGTAGCCAGAGTATTGGCCTTACACCAACCTACTCCACAAGAGTTTGTCGCTGTAAACGACAGTTTCGGTGAATCAGGCACCCCAGAACAATTGATGGAAAAATACCAATTGAATCATCAAGCGATCGAAGCTGCAGTAGCTCGTGTACTGGCTAGAAAATAATTTCTCCCTTAGACACAAAATCCCGTTAAGTCATTCTTAACGGGATTTTTTTATTTTCTGTAGCATCAAACTATTGCGTCGTACCTCATCCTTATTTATGCAAGGCTTCCGCAATTTTTTGTGCGCATTTCTCTCCGTCAATTGCTGCCGAAATAATTCCGCCCGCATAGCCTGCTCCTTCTCCACAAGGATACAAACCTTTGATTTGCAAATGTTCCAACGTGAAATTATCCCTTGGAATACGCACCGGCGAAGAGGTTCTGGATTCTGGAGCGTGTAAAATGGCCTCATTGGTGGCATACCCTTTCATAGATTTTCCAAACTCGGTAAACCCTTGACGCATTATTTGTGTCAAAAACCCAGGAAACACTTGCCCCAATTCTACCGAAGCAGTGCCTGGCACATAGGAAGTCTTAGGAATCGAAGTGGAAACTTTCGACTGGGTAAAATCGACTAATCGTTGCGCTGGTACTTGTTGCGTTTGTCCGCCCAATTGCCACGCTTTTTGCTCAATACTTTTTTGGAATTCCATCCCAGCCAAAGCTCCGAACTTGGCAAACGGTTTGAAATCCTCCAATTTTAACTCCACCACTATACCCGAATTGGCGGTAGGCTGATCCCTTTTGGATGGCGACCAACCATTGGTCACTACTTCGCCAGGACTGGTAGCACAGGGTGCAATCACTCCCCCCGGACACATACAAAAAGAATACATCCCGCGACCGTTTACTTGTTTCACAATCGAATACGGTGCTGGAGGCAAATGCTCCCCTCGGTAATCGCAACTGTATTGAATGCTGTCGATTAAACTTTGAGGATGTTCGGCCCGCACCCCTAAAGCAAAAGGTTTGGGTTCTATGAGTACTTTTTTTCGATCGAGCAATTCAAAAATATCTCGTGCCGAATGCCCCGTGGCTAAAATCAATTTCTGAGCCGCAATGGTAGTTCCGTGTTGGGTCACCACGCCTTGTACTTCATTATTTTTGAGGAGTATATCGGTAACTCGTGTTTCAAAAAGCACTTGCCCTCCGTGTTCTTTTATTTTTTCTCTAATATCCTGAATAATTTGCGGCAATTTATTGGTACCGATATGCGGATGCGCGTTTACCAATATATCGGGTGTGGCCCCAAAAGCCACTAACAATTCGAGTATGCGATTCACATCGCCTCGTTTTTTGGAACGCGTATACAATTTCCCATCTGAATACGTGCCTGCCCCTCCTTCGCCAAAACAATAATTAGAATCTTCGTTGACCACATGATCGCGATTGATCGCCTTCAAATCCCGACGGCGCCCGCGAACGTCTTTTCCTCTTTCAATCACGATGGGTTTGAGTCCTAATTCCATCAATTGCAAGGCCGCAAACAATCCTGCTGGACCAGCACCCACCACGATCACCTCTTGCGCATGTGAAACGTCTTGATAGTCCGGTAAGCGAATGGAGCTGTTGGGTATAGCCTCACTTTCAAAGTACACTTGTACTTTCAAATTGATTTTCACTGCCTTTTGTCGGGCATCAATGGAGCGTTTTACCACCACTACTTTTTGGATATCTTGTAGGGGGCGTTGCATCTTTTTCGACAAAAAATGCTGTAATAAAGTGGTGTTGGCAGCTACTTCGGGGGCTACTTGTATGAGGAGTTCTTGTGGCATTTTTGTATATATAAGAATTTTTTAAGGAAAAAGTTTGTAAATATCTTCTCGTTTGACCCATCTCGCTAGAAGTATCACCTTACCATCCCAAAAAAAATCCGAGTCGGTATTTCCCTATTCGTACACGGTAAGCGTCATCGTGTCCTTTTAATTTTTTTACTTGCGGTATCACCTCTATAGTATCTACCTGCTTTAACAATTCCAAGAGATTTAGCAACTTCTTTTTCATCGCTGCGTCTTTGCATTGGGCTACATCTTTGGAAAATTGCTTTAAATATTCAACGGTCATTTTCCTAACAATCGATAGATTTCAGCCTCGCTTTCTTTTTCCGCCCTATCGGCCTCCTCCATCAATAGCAACATTCCAAGATCTTCTTTTTCTTCTAAAGACAAGCCCTTAGGCATACTAGATTGTTTGCTTTTCACGTACATTTGCACCGCATTTTCAATCAAACCTTTGACACTGGTCTTTTCAAAAATTGAAATTACTTTTAATTTTGTCAAGGTAGTTTCGTCTATATCTATTAATTTTCTCATTAGAGCTAATTTTTATACAAATATATACCATATATACCGTATATGCAATTTCCAAAAAACATACGGCTTTTAATCTTTAAAAACACCTCAATATGTCTAAAAAAATAAAATTGATATGGGATTTTCGGGGTCCCGTTGCTGCCCAAACTGCCGAACATCACGAAATCCATCTTAAAGAATTTCTCGAGCAACGCCACTACCCTTTGCGTATCACTGGCCACAAAATTATAGACGAACTGTATGCTTTGGCTTATGTAGTAGTAGAAGAGGCTGACATGATTGCTTTTCGCGATGGCTTACGGCCGCATCGTGGGGAGGTTTTTGTGGAGAAGTGAGAAGTGAGAGGTGAGAAGGCAGAAATGAGAAATGAGAAGTGAGATGTGAGAAGTGAGAAGTGAGATGTGAGAAGTGAGAAGTGAGAAGTGAGAAGTTAGAAGTGAGAAATGAGAAGGCAGAAATGAGAAGGCAGAAATGAGAAGGCAGAAATG
>NZ_JBUYSY010000024.1:0-26288 GCF_055231795.1 Flavobacterium riviphilum | reverse complement strand
GCCATTACAAGATACATTGGTTTGCGAAGCCGCAGTAGCTGTTAAAGCGGTTGGTTGGGTAATAGTAAAATTTCTTGAACTAGAACATCCATTTGCATCGGTTACGGTACAAGTCCAAGTACCTACTGTCAATCCTGTTACAGAAGTCGTTCCGTCACCTGTTGGGTTTCCTGGTGTCCAGTTGTAAGTATATGGACCTACACCTCCTGTAGCAGTATTTACTGTTGCGGCTCCAGTTGAACCACCATTACAAGCAACGTTTGTTTGAGATGCTGCTGTTAAAGTAATTGTAGTTACGGATAATAATCCTGAACTTGAATTGGTACTACAAGAACCATCCTTAGCCACACAACGATATGAATAACCGTTCATACCAGAAGTAGCTCCTGTGATTGTTAAAGTACTTGTAGTTGCATTAGAATAAACACCTCCATTAGTAATATCGGTAAAACCAGATCCAGTATTCACTTGCCATTGATACGCAGTAGCTCCTGTTGCGGCTACAGTAAAGGTTGTGTTACCATTATTACAAACTGTAGTATTACTAGGTTGTGTAGTTATCACTGGAGCAGTACAAGCGGGTGTAGAAAACAAACGGAAGTTATCTATACCCCATTCTTCATTTGTACCTTCAGAAAAAACACGAATTGATAAGTTCATTGTGGTACCTGTACCCGAAATAGACTTAGTAAATTCATTAAATTCATTAGTTAATTGGGTTCCATCTCCACAACCATTGTCATCTGTATCTTCAAAAAGATATTTGTCTCCTACACCACTGGCACTTCCTCTGTTGTAAAAACGTATCAAACTAGTGGGAGGCCCTCCATCTATACTGTATTCAATGATAATGTAATCAGTATTGGTTGTTCCTACACCACTATTACAAGCTCGAGTATTATCCCAAGGTTCGTTAGTACTATTTGCTGCTAATAATCCTTTAAAACTCAAACCAGTTTTACCACTTATATTAATGTTTGACCATAATATTTGTAGTTCGTTATTAGAGCTATTCGATGCAGCTCCTTCAGCACCACTCGCAGCAAATCCAGTTCCAACAGCGTTGTGGTCTTCACCAGCCCAATAATTGGTGCCTTCTTTTCCTGTAAACGATACTACCTGAGAAACTGTAGATCCATCAGTTAATTTAAAATAGGCAGTACTTGGTGAAGTGGTACCTCCATTTTCTTCAGGGGTTCGCGTCCCGCTGGACGGTGACCCACTCTCAAAAGTGTCACTCCAAAATTGCACTTGCGCTTGAGCCGCAAAGCAAAATAGTAATAAAGCGACCAACAAAGTAATTTTTTGTTTCATAGGAGTTAGTTTAAATTGTTATAAACTTCATTGATATTCATTAAGATATGTTTAGTTGAATGAATATAAAGTTAAATTTCAACTAGGGAAAATGCCATAGATTGCTATCGAATAGTTGATCACTTAATTAGGATACATTATAGAGAATGATGTTCCTTATCCTGTCATTCCTGTTTGTTCAGATGCTTGTACAAAAACCATAATGCCCTCCTAGAATAGCAACAGATGAATAGAAATCGGTTCTTGTTTTAGGTAAAAGTGTATTAACAGGGCTGTTTGTATCTCCACTATTAATTGCGATTGGTTCAGCGATACTTACTCCTTCTGCGGAGTGCGTGTGCAAAGACATATTACTACTTAAAAGTATTGTAGTTGGTTTTCCTGCTAGTTGCCCCATCGGATAAACTTGTTGATTAAAGCTACCTTGACTATTGGCGACTCTGTCACTTAATTCTGGTAATCCACAATTTTGAATGCCAATTCGACAATAGTTGGTTTCTAATGAAGCAAACAATGCATTATAATTTGCAATTGATAAAAGTTGTCCTTCACAAGTAAAATAGCCAACAGGAGCAAAATTGCCTGCAAAAAGTTTGATGGTTCCAATTAATTCTTCGTCCATAATAGAATAGTTTTAGGTTAATAATTATTTAAAAATGTAGGAATTGAAGCGTTTTTTAATTGTCTGATATAAAGATAGTTAAAAATGTTAAAAAAAAAATAATTTATGTTAAAATATTGATTTATAACGGTATAAATATTTATTAAAAAAAATGTAATATAAGAGATATCGTTGTCTTGTTTTTTTAAAATGAGATTACCAAGTATATTTGTTGTTTAATTCTATAGTATGCATCGTCATTTTATTCTTCATAAACCTTACGGCTATTTAAGTCAGTTTATCTACGAACTCAAACGCAAAAAACGTTTGTTGGGCGAACTGTATGATTTTCCCCAAGGCACCATGGCTATTGGTCGTTTGGATGAGGATTCGGAGGGTTTGTTATTGCTGACCACAGATGGGCAGATGAGTGAATTGGTGCGAAGTAAAAAAGTAGCCAAAGAATATTATGTACAAGTGGATGGCTGTATTACACAAGAAGCTATTGATCAAATCAAGCAAGGGGTATTCATCGGTTTTAAAGGAACTAAGTATAAAACCAAACCTTGTGAAGCAAGAAAGTTGACTGACGTTCCGAGTTTTGGTCCCCGTGGTAAGAAGATAAGAGACGAGCGTCATGGGCCTACTTCTTGGGCTTCCATAACGGTAACTGAGGGTAAATTTCGTCAAGTGCGCAAAATGACTTCGGCTGTTGGATTTCCTACCTTGCGCTTGGTTCGCGTGCGAGTAGGAAATGTACAATTGAACAACTTACAAGCAGGACAAGTCTTAGAAGTAAATAATTTTCAAATAGAACTTTAAGAGATTGAGTTGCTGTTTTTCAATCTTTTAATTTTTCAATCTTTTAATTCATAATATAATGTTAAACATCGTACTTGTTGAACCTGAAATTCCTAACAATACTGGAAATATTGGTCGCTTATGTGTTGGTACCGAAAGTCGGCTGCATCTCATTCACCCTTTTGGTTTTGTAATTAATGATAAAAATTTGAAACGATCAGGCTTGGATTATTGGGTACATTTGGATGTTACGGAATATCAAAATGTAGCCGATTGGTTAAAGGTGGTGCCAGATACTTCGAGAGTCTTTTTGATGAGTTCTCACGCGGAGCATTCCTATTTAAATATCGAATTTCAAGACGAAGATTGGTTGGTTTTTGGCAAAGAAAGCGTAGGCTTGAGTCAAGAAGTATTGAATTTGTTCGCCAAAGAAAATCAATTAAAAATCCCGATGTCACCTTTGATTCGCAGTTTTAATATTGCCAATTCAGTTGCCTTTGTAGTGGGTGAGGCAAGAAGACAGCTTTCATTGGGCAAAAAATAGTAAGGAGTTTATAGTTGTTAGTGTTCAGTTTTTTTGAGCTGGTACTATTTGCGTGCTTAGCGCTTTTTTTACCACAAAGAAACACAAAGTAGACACGAAGCGACACAAAGTTATTTAGTTGTTTTTGCGCCCTTTTCGTAAACCCTTTGCGAACTTACCGGTTAAACTTTTTTGCCACGGATTACACGGATAAAACGGATTTATAGCAATTGTTTAATTGTTAGTGTGCTTCGTGTCTTCTTTGTGAATCTTTGTGTTTGAATTTTTTCAGCTACAGATTTCAAAACTAACCTTCTATGCCCTTATTTGCCTTATATGGTTCAAAACAAATAAGCCCAATTCAAAAAACTGTTTTGACTTATATGTTTATACATTTTTTGTGCCTTTTGCGTAAACCCTTTACGCACTTAGCGGTTACACTTTTTTGCCACGGATTGCACGGATAAAACGGATTTATAGCAATTGTTTAATTGTTAGTGTGCTTCGTGTCTTCTTTGTGAATCTTTGTGTTTGAATTTTTTTAGCTATAGATTTCAAAACTAACCTTCTATGCCCTTATTTGCCTTATATGGTTCAAAATAAATTGTCAATTCAAAAAACTGTTTTGACTTATATGTTTATATTTTTTGCGTCCCTTGCGTAATCCCTTTGCGAACTTAGCGGTTAATTTCTTTTTACCACAAAGAAACACGAAGAAGGCACGAAGCAACACGGAGTTATATAGTTGTTTTTGAGTCCTTTGCGTAAATCTTTGCTGTTAAATTTTTAGACACAAATTCCACAGATTTTCACAGATGGATACTTTTATGCCCTTATTTGCCTTATATGGTTCAAAATAAATTGTCAATTCAAAAAACTGTTTTGACTTATATGTTTATATATTTTTTGCGCATTATGCGTAAACCCTTTACGCACTTAGCGGTTAAATTTTTAGACTTGTATTTGGGGGCTAGTTCGTAATCACAAACTTCCCTTTTTCAGCATCAAAAACAATATGCTCATCTTTAAAAAGCGTATTGAAACTTCCTTTCGCAATCAAATTGCACGGGTCATCTTGCACGACGGTTTCTGGAGTCATAATAATCATTTCGTCGCTCAATTGAATCGCCATATCGATATCGTGAGTCGAGAAAAGAATACATTTTCCCGTTTCGTGGGTGAGCTTTTTAAGTAACTTCAATAGCGAAACTTTGTGTAGTAAATCCAAGTGCGTCGTGGGCTCATCCAAAATAATCAAAGGCGTATCCTGAGCTAAGGCGCGTGCAATGAGTACTTTTTGCAATTGCCCATCACTAATTTGATAATGCTTTTTATTGGCCAAATGACTGATTTGTGTAAGTGACAAGGCCTTTTCAACTTGAATTTTATCTTCCTCGGTCAAGGTGCCAATCCAATTGGTGTAAGGCTGACGTCCTAACGCCACTAATTCAAACACGGTTAAATTACTGGGAGGTAATTTTTCTGTCAATACCAAGCTCATTTCTTGTGATAAATTGGAAGCGCTGTAGGTTGCTATATTTTTACCGTGTAATAAAACGTCACCCTCAAGAGGTTTTTGAATTCCAGTAATGGTTTTTAAAAGTGTCGATTTTCCAATGCCGTTGGCACCAATCAAAGCCGTTAGTTTTCCTTTTTTTAGCGCAATAGAAACATTTTTAGCAACAAGAGGGCTTACTTTTTTGCTCTGATAACCAATGCTTATCGATTGGGTTTGAAGGATGATAGTGTGTTCCATTAGCCCATCATTTTTTGTTTTCTAACTAATAGCCAAATTACCACAGGAGCCCCTAAGATAGATGTCACCGCATTAATGGGCAGACTCACTTCGGTGCCAGGGACTTGTGTAAATATATCGCAAACCAACATAATGCCGGCTCCAAAAAGGAGTGTACTCCAAAAAAGCACGCGGTGATTACTGGTTTGAAAGGTCAATTTCGCAATATGAGGAACGGCCAATCCAACAAAAGCAATCGGACCAGCAAAAGCGGTAATGCTTCCGGCTAGTATACTAGTGGCAAAAATAATAATCAATCGCGCTTTGCTATAGTTGAGCCCCATACTCTTGGCGTAGTTTTCACCCAAAAGCAAAGCATTAAGCGGTTTGATGCTAAGGGCACTTAGAACCAGTCCAATTCCCACACAAAGACTCAAAATCCAAACCGATTCCCAAGATAAATTTCCTAAATTTCCCAACGACCAGAAGGTGAATTTTTGCAATTGCTCTGCCGAACTAAAATAGGTGAGTGTCCCAACAATGGCAGAGGTTAAGCTGCCAAACATAAGGCCAATAATGAGTATCGCCATAGTATCTCGTAAACGTTGCGATACAATGAGAACTAGTAATAGTACGCTACTGCTTCCAATAGTCGAAGCTAAAACAATACCATAGTTAGAAAGTAACAAAGGAATTAAAAAAGAAGGCATAAAACTAGCACCCAAAATTACAAAAGCCACACCCAAACTTGCCCCAGAACTCAATCCCAAAACATAGGGTCCAGCCATTGGATTTCTAAACAACGTTTGCATCAACAGACCACTCATTGATAATCCCATACCAACCATTACAGCCGTAATCGCTTTGGGCAAACGATAATGTAAGATGATGTATTCCCAAGTGTCTTTGGAAGCGGTTTGTCCCAGCAAACTTTTCAAAACTTCTTTAGCAGGAATAGCGATAGAGCCATAACAAATGTTGCCTACAAACAGCCCAAACAATCCTATGCATAAGGTTATAAAAAGAATACTATGTTTAAAGGAAGACCTCAATTTATTGTAGTTTTTCGGCAAAGGTAAACGTATAATTCGGAAGTAATTCGGGATGGAAAATTTTGATATAATCTTTCAAGACCAAATCGGGTCTACTTGCTGCCAATTCATAATAAACAGTACCACCGGTGGCTCCGTGTTTGTTTTCAAAAGTATAGACGTTTTTGTTTTTCACAGCGTCAAATTGTTGGTAGTGTGGATTGCTATTTTGCAATTCCGCTAAGTTTTTAAAGGAGCCCGTGGCAATCCAATACTCAGCTTTTTGAGCCTTTTCCAAAATCTTTTCAAAGGGCAACGACAAGCTTCCTGTTCCTTTGGTGGTACTCCACAAATAATTAGATTTGGCATCTTTTAAAAACTGTGCCACCCAGCTGTCACCTTTGGCTACAAACCATTGTTCTTGATACATCGAGCCATACAAAACCGTAGGATTTGTCTTTTTTTGAGCGACCAACGCTAGTGTTTCCTTATAACTTTTTACGATGTCATTAAATAAAACTTCGGCTTCTTTTTCTTTGCCAAACAAAGCGCCATACAATTTAATCCATTCGGCTTTGCCTAGCGGTGTTTGTTCCATCCAATCGGCTTGAATGAGTACTTTTAAACCGCTTTTTTGTAAGTTATCAATCGTGGGATTCGAATTATCAATGCCAAAAGCCACAATCAAATTCGGACTCAAGTCAATCAATTGTTCGGTGTCTAACTTTTCATTTTGACCAATATTTTTCACCTTTCCTGCATCGATTAGTTGTCGTGTTTTTGGAGACGAGATATAATCGGTATGCGGAAAACCAAGTAATTTTTGCTCCACCCCCAACATCTCCAAAAACGGAATATTAGTAGTCGAGGTCACCACTATGCTTTGCAAAGGCACAGCAATGGTAGGGTATTTTTGTAAACTATCCGGAACGATACCGTTTTTTTCTTTCAAAATATAGGTAAAGTTTTGTTTTGCATCAGGCCAAGCATTGCGAACCGTTACCACCGAAAATCCTTGATTTTTCTGTATTGAAAGTCCAGAAGCATAGCGAATACTATTGGTGGCAGCCGTTTCCGAAAGGGGGGTAGTGTTACCTTTTTTCTCGCAAGCACTCAACGAGAGCAACAAGCTTATTAAGGCAATAAGAACAATTTTAGTTTTCATAAACAAATTTTGATAGGAACAAATGTAACGCAAAAACTAAAATTTCTTGTTTATTTTTAACACTAAAAAATTCAACAAAGACTATCTTTGCTCTTTAATGAAGCCATAAATTAGCCCAAATGATGTACTTGATTACTGGAGGAGAACGTTCTGGAAAGAGCGGTTTTGCTGAAAAAATAGCCAAAGAAAAGTCGGATAACCCAATGTATGTTGCCACAGCGCGTCAGTGGGATGCCGATTTTAAAAACCGCATCGACAGACATCAAAAAGACCGTGACGAACGTTGGGAAAACATCGAAAAAGAAAAGTTTCTGAGCGAGATCAATTTCGAAAATCGTGTGGCTGTCATCGATTGTGTGACCTTGTGGTTGACCAATTTTTTTGTAGACAACAAAAACGACATCGATTTGTGTTTGGCACAAGCCAAGAAAGAAATCGATGTCCTCGCACAGCAACCCAACACCACCATCATCATCGTTTCTAACGAAATCGGGATGGGCTTGCACGCAGAGACACACATCGGTCGAAAATTCACCGAGTTACAAGGCTGGACCAATCAATACATCGCCCAAAAAGCCGATACCGTAGTTTTTATGGTAGCTGGAATCCCAATGGTAATCAAAGGCGAAGTATAAAATAGTCAATCGGTGAAACTAATAAAATATGCGATTCTTCGTATTTCATACCAAGACACTAAATATTGAAAATGTACTTGGCGTCTCTGCGGCTTAGCGAGCTAATATTCACGCAAAGTCGCAGAGCCGCAAAGAACAGAAAGTATAAAGTACTTAAACAATTTTCAATGATAGCTATTTGTTATGAAATATCCGTTAGGTGAAATTCAGATAAAATAAAAATTTAATAACACTTCGATACCTCAGTGCAGGCTAGAGGCATAGTCAAAGCTAATTAGACAATGAATGAATAGAAATACTCGTATTTTACACATAGGATGTCTATGTGAATAGTAAAACGTCTATTGGTTTCTTTTGAAAAACTATAAATTCTATCTTTCTAGCCTGCACTGAGGTATCGAAGTGTGGTGAAAAAAATGCATACAAGGTTTCAATAACAATATTTTGGGCGTTTCCACAAGGGCCGGGCTGTTCGTTATATCTTTACTGCCGAACCCCGGCAGTAAAGGATGCCACTACCATCCCTAACGCAAAAAAAAGATTATGACACTACAAGAAATCATACAATCCCGTCGCGATACCCGCCACTTCACCACCGACGAAGTGCCAGAAGACGCCTTACAGAAAGCATTACAAGCTGGGCATTACGCACCTTCTGTTGGACTTACCGATGCCACTCGATATTACGTTATACGTTCCCCCGAAGTCAAAAAAGCCATCAAACTTTTGTTTGAAGACTACGATAAAAAAGCAGCCAATGCCACCGATAACGAGCAACAAAAGCAACAATACCAAGCCCTAAAACTCGAAGCCATCGAAGAAGCTCCAGTAGGATTGGTCATTGCATACGACCGTTCGGTGCTCAATAGCTTTACCATCGGAACCGTGGGGAGCAACGAAGCGATTAAGTTTAGCGCGGTTTGTGCGGCACAAAACATTTGGTTATCCTTAACTGAACAAGGCTATTCTATGGGATGGGTGTCGATTCTAAACTACCACGAATTCAAATCTATTTTGGGATTACCCGAAAATATAGAACCCTTGGGCTATTTTTGCGTAGGTAAACCCGCCTCTAATTATGAACATCAGCCGATGTTACAACAATTAGGATGGAAGAAAAAAGAGCCATTTCCATCTATCACTACGATTGATTCGGTTCAGTCAAAAGAAACTATAATTTCTTCCTTTGAAGAAAAAATAACGGAGTCCAACGCGATTTTATCGAACCAATTGCAGTACAAAATCGATAACAAAACCAAGCCCACAGGAGCTTTGGGTGATTTAGAAGCACTCGCTCACCAAATAGGGATGGTGTTTCAAACCACTTCGCCTCAAATTAAACAACCGCATTTGGTGGTTTTTGCTGCCGACCACGGTATTGCTAATCACGGCGTAAGTGCCTATCCACAAGAAGTAACCCGACAAATGGTGACTAATTTTCTGGAAGGTGGAGCAGCAATCAATGTGTTTTGTAAACAAAACCAAATCGAACTATCGATTGTAGATGCGGGAGTGAATTATGATTTTCCAACGAACACCAAGTTGATTCACAATAAAATCGGCAAAGGCACGCAGTCATTTTTGCACACCGCTGCTATGAGTCCTCTCGAAGTAGCCACTTGTTTTTCTGAGAGTGCTGCTGTTGTGGCACGAATTGCGCAATCGGGCACAAATTGCATCGGTTTTGGAGAAATGGGGATTGGGAATACAGCCACTGCTTCAGTAGTAATGCATTTTTTGACCCAAATTCCCTTAGCAGATTGCATCGGAAAAGGAACGGGAGTTACAGCTGAAAAGCTACAAAAAAAGCATCAAATTTTAGCAACTGCCATTGCGAATTATAAAGGAGCTACCGATTTAGACTCGATTTTGGCGTATTTTGGAGGTTTCGAAATCCTGCAAATAGCTGGCGGAATGCTCGAAGCTCATAAAAATAAGATGCTAATTTTAGTCGACGGATTCATTGCGACAGTAGCTTTTTTGATTGCTTTTAAGAAAAACCCCGCTATTCTGAGCAATGCTGTTTTTTGCCACGCTTCGGATGAAAAAGGACACCAGCAACTCTTGGAATATCTAGGAGCAAAAGCATTGTTGCACCTTCAATTACGCTTGGGCGAAGGAACGGGTTGTGCTTTGGCTTTTCCTTTAGTACAATCAGCAGTGGCTTTTTTGAACGAGATGGCCAGTTTTGAATCGGCGGGAGTGAATAACAAGAAGTATTGATATTTTTCCTCCAGATAAATCAGGGGTCAATTTATAAGATGAAATAATAAAAAATAGTGTTTATTTTATTGCAAAATTTGAATAGGAATGGGCTTTAGCCCATTCATTAAAATGATTTTAGCATTGGGCTTTAGCCAAACCTATTGTTATTTTGGCTAAAGCCTATTTGAAGCAAATGCTAATTTTTTCCTCCAGATAAATCTGGAGGCAATTCAAATTGAGGAATAATAAAAACATTGTTTTGGATAAATCTGGAGGTAATTTAAAAGATGAAATATAAAATTCTCTGTTTTTATTGCAAAATTTGAATAGGGATGGGTTTTAACCCATCCTTTAGAATGAGTTTAATATTGGGCTTTAGCCAAATTATTATTATTTAGGCTAAAGCCCATTTGAAGCAAATGCTAATCTTTTCCTCCAGATAAATCTGGAGGCAATTCAAATTAAGGGATAATAAAAAACATTGTTTTGGATAAATTTGGAAGCAATTCAAAAAAAGGAAATAATAAAAATAGTGTCTATTTTATTGCAAAATTTGAATAGGAATGGGCTTTAGCCCATTCTTTAAAATAAAATCTATAAATTGGCTTTAGCCGAATTTTAAACCACTAAAAATATAAGAATGCCATTTGTAAAACTCTATCTTCATTGTGTTTGGAGTACTAAAAACAGAATTCCGTATTTAGATTCTATTGAATTACGCCAAAAAGTATGGAATCATATAAGAGAGAACGCCATTCAAAAAGGAATATATATTGATTTTATAAATGGATATTCTGACCATTGTCACTGTTTGATTTCCTTAGGTGTGGACCAGAATATTCAAAAAGTAAT
The DNA here is from genome assembly GCF_055231795.1 of Flavobacterium riviphilum. Classification (NCBI taxonomy): domain Bacteria; kingdom Pseudomonadati; phylum Bacteroidota; class Flavobacteriia; order Flavobacteriales; family Flavobacteriaceae; genus Flavobacterium; species Flavobacterium riviphilum. The sequence goes on along the minus strand of NZ_JBUYSY010000024.1, from coordinate 15,426 downwards.
TCAGCTTATCAAAGGAGAATCCTCTTTTTGGATTAACAAAAATGACTTAACTAAAGAAAAATTTCAATGGCAGGAGGAATATTTTGCAGTTTCGGTGTCAGAATCGGTTCTCGATAAAGTTAGGAATTATATTAAAAATCAAGAAGAACATCATAAAAAGAAGTCATTTCAAGAAGAGTATGATGAATTTATTTTAAAATATGGATTTAAAATGGTTGATAATAAATGAAAAAACAACTCCACATCTTTTTTACCGCTTTGATGTTCTATACCCGAATTCCGTGTCCGAAGAACATTGACCATAATCCTGATTATTTGAACAAAGCGTCTCGTTATTTTCCATTAATTGGTTGGATTGTGGGGGCTATCGCATTTGGAGTATATGCTGCGGCGTCTTGGTTGTGGAATGCTGAGATTGGGATAGTTTTTTTGATGATTGCGAGTGTGATGGTTACAGGCGCTTTTCACGAAGATGGTTTTGCCGATGTCTGCGACGGATTTGGTGGCGGTTGGACCAAAACTAAGATTTTGACGATTATGAAAGACAGCGCTATTGGCGCTTATGGTGCGATTGGTTTGGTATTGCTTTTTTTGTTGAAGTATACGAGTTTGGTCACTTTGGCCAAAGACGATTCACTATTCACTAATTACGCTTCACTCTTCACTTTTTTTTTGGTTTTCATAACAGGGCATTCTTTGAGTCGATTGGCGGCGATTTCGATTGTGTTTACTCACGAATATTCTCGCGAGGATGCTACGAGTAAAAGCAAACCCATTGCGCAACAGTATTCTTGGAAAGAAGTTGTGGGCGCTTTGTTTTTTGGGCTATTGCCTTTGCTGGTTTTGATGATGAATCAGGCGATTATTGGGTTGGTGGTATTACCTGTTTTTTTGGCACGTTATTTTTTGGCACGTTATTTCCAGAAATGGATTGACGGTTACACGGGTGATTGTTTGGGAGCTACACAACAGGTGTGTGAAGTTATTTTTTACCTAACCTTACTTGCAATATGGAAATTTATTTAGTGCGTCACACCGAAACGGTTTGTGAGAAAGGGATTTGTTATGGTCAAAGCGATGTTGGCATTCGAGTACCTTATGATGCGATTTTTGAATCGATTTTGGAGCAATTGCCAGAGCAAGGGGTTTTGTATACCAGTCCGTTGCAACGCTGTTCGATTTTGGCGCAGCATATTCAAGAAGCTAAAGGAATTCCAATAGTAGCCGAAGAACCTCGATTGAAAGAGATGCATTTTGGGGATTGGGAATTGCAGGCTTGGAACGCCATTCCGAGGACTGTTTTGGACCCTTGGATGAATGATTTTGTGAAAGTTGCGGTTCCCAATGGCGAATCGTTTATTGATTTGGACCAAAGGGTTTGGGAATTTTTGGAGGAGGAATTAGAGAAATCTAATGAAAAACCGCTGATTTTAGTCACGCATTCTGGGGTGATTCGAAGTGTTTTGTGTAGAATAAATAATATTCCTTTGCAGGAAGCTTTTGCTACACCTTTGGATTACGGTGTAGTGGTGAAAGTGGAGTATACTCGTTAAGCAGGGTTTGCGTGAGGGCAATGTCATTAAGTTAAGAGGAAAAAGAAAAAATAGCACGCAGATACAACAGATTTTAAATGATTTTTCTGCGAAAATCTGCGAAATCTGCGTGAAAATAACAGAGTTATTTCTTAATTATATGACATTGGGATGAAGGTGGAGCTCTCCCGATTTTTTCTATCGGGAAGCGGGAACGTACAGCCCGACCTGACTACTGAGCCTGTCGAAGTATCAGGCGGGGCACGCCCAAGTTATGATTGATGTGATTTATGTTGTTGTTTTGCAGTGGTTTATGATTTTTTTTACTTGTTTTTTGAGTTTTAATTTTAGTATTCCATTTTTTTAATTCTATATTTGCATCCGAATTAAGGTTGCGTTTTTATTTTTTTAGAAAACGCATTAAAAGGGAATTAGGATAAAAACCTAAGCTGTACCCGCAACTGTAAGCTATGAAGCTTGTTGTTATCTACAAAACCACTGTTTTTAAAGTGGGAAATTAGAAATTAGAAAATAGAAGTATAACTTCTATCCTCTATCCTCTAACTTCTACCTTGGAATGGGAAGGTCAACAACAAGACGCAAGCCAGGAGACCTGCCTTTTTTCTTAACCAATAACGAACTTTCGGGAAAAAAGGTTCAGGAAATTATGGCACATTTTAAATCTTTTCTCTGTTTTTGTTTGCTGGCAAGTCAACTGACGTTTGCTCAGAATGATTCGATTACTCGCTTAAAAGAGGTCGTCATAGCTGATGCGAAGCTGCGCAAATTCTCTAGCTCTCAAACGATTTTGAGTTTGAACGACTCTATTTTGTCAAAAAATAGTGCGTTGTTGACCCATTTACTCAATTACAATTCGGTTTTATATTTTAAAGAATACGGTCGTGGGATGCTTTCGACGGTGGCTTTTAGGGGAACCACTGCGTCGCAAACTGCGGTGATTTGGAACGGTATCAACATCAATTCCCAAATGAATGGGAGTACCGATTTTAATACCATTTCAGGAACGGATTATAATGCGATTGCTGTTAAAGGAGGTGGGGGAAGTGTGATGTATGGCAGTGGGGCTATTGGTGGTACGGTACATTTGAACAATGACTTGCGATTTGACCGTTCTTTTTCAAATCAATTGCGACTGGATTATGGAAGTTTCAATACGCAGGGCATACATTATAATAGCCAGTTTTCAAATACAAAATGGTCGGCTCAAATTGGTTTTTCTAGAAACTATTCTGATAACGATTACGATTATCCTGGTCTTTTTGATTGGAAAGGCAATCAGCGTTTTAATGAAAATGGGGAATATGAAGTGATTGGGTTCAATGCAGCTATTGGTTTTAAAATTTCTGATAAACAAATACTAAAAGCTTACAGTCAGTCCTCGAATACCGATAGGAATATTTCTTTACTTTCGCCCTCGGAGTCTAGAACGAAATACAAGAATGATTTTAGTAGAAATTTGTTGGAATACAATGGTGTTTTTGACCAATGGACGATGAATGGTAAGATGGCTTACCTCACCGAAGGCTATCAGTATTATCCGAACAAGTCGCTACAACAATACAGTTTTGGGGATACTAAGACTTGGATTACCAAAGCGGATGTTAGTTTTCAAGCGACGCCTTCTTTTTTGCTAAACACAATTTTAGAATATAATACGACCCAAGGAGAAGGCTCTGGATTTGAATACCACGAAAGAGATATTGGTGCAGTATCTGTGTTGGTCAAATATGAAATTGATTCGAAATGGCAAAATGAATTGGGTATTCGTAAGGAGTTTACCAATACTTATAAATCACCTGTTCTTTTTTCGGCTGGAAGTGCTTTGCGGATCGCGCCTTGGTATCAATTGAAAGTCAATGTTTCTCATAATTTCCGAATTCCTACCTACAATGATTTGTATTGGGAAGAAGGCGGTAATCCCAATTTAAAACCCGAAAGTGCGTACCAAGGCGAACTAGCCAATGTTTTTACTTATAAAAATATCAGTTTGACGCAAACGGCCTATTACAATAAAATTAAAGATTTGCTGCGTTGGGTTCCGGGGAATAATGGGATTTGGTCTCCTCAAAATACGGATCGCGTAGCCGCTTATGGAATAGAAGCTTTATTGGCTTGGAAACAACAATTTGGAAAAAGTATTTGGCAAATCAATGGGACGTATGCGTACACCATTTCCAAAAATGAGGAAACCCAAAAGCAATTGATTTTTGTGCCTTATCACAAAGCTACCGCTGCATTGGCGTATAGTTATAAAAAGTGGAGTGCCAATTATCAATTCCTGTTTAATGGTTTTGTCTATACGCAATCCGATAACGATCCTAGCGCTATTATTCCTTCGTATTGGGTGGCTAATGTGGGTGTAGATTATGAGTTTTTTAAACGTAATCCAATAAAAATTGGCGCTCAAGTGCTTAATCTTTGGAATGAAAAATATGAAAGTCTGGAAAATAGAATGATGCCCGGGCGTAATTTTAATTTGTATCTAATCTTTAAATTTTAATATAATGAAGTTAACTAGAGTTTTATTAGTAGCCTTTACTTTTGCCTTTTTGGCATCTTGTACAAACGACGACAACGAAAATGTGTCCAAAGGGAATTATGATAATGGCGTATTTATTCTAAATGAAGGCAATTCATCTGGAGGTTCGGTATCGTTTTTAGGAGATGATTTGACTACTTTTAAACAAGATGTGTATGGAGCAGAAAACGTAGGTGATTTTTTCGGGACATATGTGCAATCGATTTTTTTTGATGGGGATAAAGCCTATGTGATTGCAGGAGGGTCAAATGTGATTAATGTCGTGAATCGCTATTCTTTTAAGTTACTTGCTAAAATCGAAACAGGTTTAGTTACCCCAAGATATGGGGTGGTAAAGAATGGTAAAGCATACGTAACCAATGCGAACACTTATTCTTATGCGAATCCAGCCACGGGAAACACAGATGATTTTGTAGCCGTTATCGATTTGGCCACGAATAAAGTGGAATCTAAAATTAACTTGAATGCTACCGCCAATCGTATTGTTTTAGATGGTGATAAGTTGTACATCACAGAACCTTATAATAGCGACAAAGTTTTGGTGGTAAATACAGTAACTAAAACTTTAGAAACACCAATAACCGTTGGGTCAAGCGCCAATACAATGGAAGTAAAAAACGGTGTTTTGTATGTGTTAGCGGCTCCTTACGGAAGTGCAAGCAAAATTGTAAAAGTGAAATTATCGGATAAATCGGTTACAGAAGTGGTGTTTCCAACGGCTTTGACAGAGGTAGGAAATTTGGATATTTATGGTTCTAAAATTTACTTTACAAAAGATACAGGAGTGTATAGTATGGATATCACGGCAACACAACCTTCTGAAACGCCTATCTTTAAGTATTCATCGACTTCTAAATATGGGGTGATGTATGGTTTTGCGGTAGAGAATGATAAAATTTACATTGCCGATGGCGGGGATTTTGCTTCGAATAGTAAGGCCTATGTTTATTCTTTGAATGGAACTTTGTTGAAAGAGTTGACTGTTGGTATTGGTCCTAATGGTTTTTATTTTAATAATTAAATCCAGTTTTCTACTGCGGATTCTGGGTTAAATATTAGCAATAAACAACAAAAAGGCGTTTTCATCTAGAAAACGCCTTTTTGTTTGTAGTTTAAAAAAGGTTTTATAAAGATTGTTTCAAACCTTCAGGAATGGTTTCTAAATACATATCGTTTCTAAAGCCTTGAATGGATTTGGAATCTTTGAAATAACGGAAAGATTTCCCTTTTTCAATTGGAGTCCCTTTTTTGGTACCCGTGATTTTTCCGATGGCCAAGCTCAACAAAGGTTCGTTTGGATCGCCCAACGTGCCAAACGTAGTAATGGTTTCCGCTTGTTGAAACGTTGGGGTTAATCCGCTTTGGTAGTCCCCAAAACCATTGGCATTGACAATCTTCAACACTATAGGTTGCATAGCATATTTGTGGGCAGGGTTGACTTTGTCTTTTTCAAAAGTAGGGGAGTCGTATAAGGTGATGGATCCTACGTTTTTACCGGTAGTTACATCACCAATTTGCACGACATCAATAAATGGTTTTAGTCCGTTAATAACCAATTCGCTAGCCGAAGCGGTACTTTTGGTAGTGATGATATAGACTTTGTTTAATCTCAAACTATTAATAGCCGTACTTCCAATTTTGTCTGGGAAGAAATTTTTTAATGCATCAGGGTTGTTGGTACTGAAGTAGGCTTCAATTTTTTCATTCCATTGCTGTTTGGCAAATACTTTTCCGGTAAATTGTCCGGTAATCATACTGGCCAATCGGGTGGCGGTTTGTACCGATCCACCACCATTATAACGCAAGTCTAAAACTAAGTCGGTAATCCCTTGCGATTTTAAGCTTCCAAAAGCGTCGTTAAGTTGGGAGTCATAATTGGCAAAAAAGCCATTGTACATCAAATACCCTATTTTTTTTCCACCGGTTTCAATGACTTTGTTAATCAAAATTGGGTTTTCGTTCAAGACGGTTTTGGTCAAAGCTACTGATTTGCCATTGCTTACAATGGTAGTCCCGTTATAATCGGCTAAATTTAAGGTGTAACTTTCGGCGTTCAATAATAACGATTGGTAGTTGCTTACGGTCAATTGTGTGCCATTAACTCCTGTAAACATATCCCCGCGTTTGATGGCTTTGGTGGAAGCATCTGATCCTGGAATGATGTAACGCACGTAGCCAAAAATTTCGGTAGTGCTTCCGGGTTTGTAACTCAATCCAAAATCTACTCCATCATTTTTAGTAGTGCCTTGAAATGATTGTTCTAATGCAACATAGTCATCTACAATCCAACTGAAACGATCTAAGGATTTGTCTACACGTAACGCTTCGAACAATTCTTCGGGCGATGCAAATCCTTTTAAAAAGGCGTTTAATTCATTTTCGGTTTTGAATTTATTGTCGGCCAAATTCGGTACGCTACTTTGCCATAAGTAATATTGATTCATTCCTTTCCAAATAAAATTTTGGATATCGAGGTTTGTTGCGGGTTGGTCATCATTGTCCTCGCAGCCCTGAAATACGAAAAGGCTGAGTAATAATAAGAAGGTTATTTTTGTAAATTTTTTCATGTATAGTTGGTTTTGAAAATACTGTAACGTAAAAATAGAACTTTTGTTTTATTTGAGCTTAGTCTTTTTATTAATATTCTTTATAATTTCATAAAGTACTATGATATTTAGAGGAGAAAATAATTATTATTGAAGAAAATTACACTTAAAACCTCACAAAATACTCCTAAAATGTTTTTCTCCAATTTTAAAAATAGTTTCTTTGTGATGAAAAGTAGTATTTTGGCATATTGTTTGTCTACTTTGAATGGAAGACTTTAAAAAAATAACTAATATCATGATAAAAAATCAAGATTTTTTCCCTTTTCCTGTTGTTCGAACGCAATGGTTTGTGCTTTTTTTTCTTTTTGTTACTGGCTCGTTTTGGGGGCAAAATACGCTCGATAAGTTTCAGGCCAATGAGGCGGTGACTTCGATTGTGGTCAACAAAAAAATGTTTGACATGATGAGTAAAGTAAAAATTGATACTTCGGATAAAGAATTGCAGCAGTATTTTAATTTGGTGAAAAAATTAGAGCATTTAAAAGTGTTTGCTACGAAGAATGCACAAGTAGAAGCAGATATGAAAGCAAGTGCTCAAGTTTATGCCAAAGCATTGCAATTGGATGAGGTCATGCAATTGAAAGACAAAGGTCGGGTTATTCAAATTTCGGCCAAAATGGATAGTGTCAATACAGGTCAAATTAAAGAATTACTCATGTTTATAGACGGTCATACTGGCGAAGAAAGCGTATTGATGTCGTTGGTTGGGAATTTCAATTGGAATGACTTAGCATTGCTAACTGATAAAATTCGTTTTCCGGGTGGGGAAGACTTGAAAAAAGCCACACAAGGAAAATAAACCACTCCTTTTAAATAAGAGGGTTAAAAAAAACTTAATTGATGATATATTGTCATTTTTTAAGTTTTTTTTTGTGTAGTTATTCATCAAATTAAGACCAATTTTTATTTTTAATAATAATCAAATTGGTTTATGATTGCGTAGTTTTTTTTTTAATATTTGCACACAATAAAAAACACCTGTGAAAGCAATGAGAGTGGTTCAAGTTTTTATTTCATTATGTTTTAGTTTGTTTGTTAGTAATCAAGTGATGCTAGCAACACAAGCTAATCTGTTGGTGAATAATGCATCTGAATTGAATCTACTACAAAAAAATCTTTTTTTAGTAAAAAAAGCTGAAAAAGCATTGTCTTTTAATCAGAATGTGAACTTTGAGTTAGAAGAGGAACTGGACACACATAACGATCAAGAGTCCGCAAAAAAGCTCTCTAATAAGCTTTTTGTTCGCCATCTATCAGGGGGGCTTCTCAAACCGTCCCTTTTTAATTTTAATACAATTAAGCCAAAAGCAAATGATGACTATCACATTAGCTATTTTAATTGTGACCTACCTTTATATCTTATCAATAGGGTTTTTAGAATTTGATTCTTTCAATAAGCAATTGGATATCAAACAACTCTTTTGATTTCATTTGAAATTAAATCTTACCTAAGTCTTTCTTTTTGATGTAGTCTAGTATTTAGACTGTTTTGGCTATTGATATATGATATAGGCAAACTGCTATTCCATCGTAACGAAAGCTATAGTCTTTGTATTCCATTGCTACTTCTCTACACAGCATTCTTAATGGTTAATCATTTTTTAATTTAATTACAACTTATCGGGCTTCTGATACAGTTTATAGTTGAAATTGTTGATTGCCTATCGTGTATTATCTGTGTTTAAAAATCAATTTGACTTTTTCTAAATCATACAATGTATAATTCCAATGGTGTTTTAGAACAACAAATCACAAGTATTTTTCAATAAAAAGGTGTTGCTATACCTAAATTTTATCAATTAATAATAAAGAAACCAATGAAAAAAATCATGTTCACTGCCATCGTGGCAATGGTGTGTTTAGCAAGTTGTACGTCCAAAAAAGAGGCACAAGAAGAAGGAGTAAAGTTTACGGTCACCAATCCAACAATATTGGATACTTCTTTTACCAAAGAATATGTTTCACAAATTCGATCAGTTAGAAATATTGAAATACGTGCACAAGAAAAGGGGTTTTTGCAAAAAATCTTTGTGGATGAAGGACAATTTGTTAGAAAAGGGCAATTGTTATTTCAGATTATGCCGGGGCTTTATGAATCAGAATTGTTGAAAGCAAGAGCAGAAGCCAAAGGAGCAGAAATTGAATTGCAAAATGCGAAGGCGTTAGCAGACAAAAATATTGTTTCCAAAAACGAACAAGCTTTGGCACAAGCCAAGTTAGAACAAGCAAGAGCAGAAGTAGCTTTGGCAAAACTACATTTATCGTTTACCGAGATTCGTGCGCCTTTTGATGGTATCATCGACCGTATTCCAAAGAAATTGGGAAGTTTAATTGACGAAGGCGAATTGTTGACCAGCTTGTCTGATAACAGTAGCATGTTTGCTTATTTTAATGTGTCTGAACCTGAATATTTGGACTATCAAACTCAGAAAAATGATAGAGGAAATAGCACGGTTTCATTGTTGTTAGCTAATGGCGATATCTTAGGTCCAAAAGGAAAGATTGAAGTTATAGAAAGTGAATTTGATAATGAAACAGGGAATATTGCCTTTAGAGCAAGTTTCCCAAATCCAAATAAGCTATTGAAAAATGGTGAAACGGGTAAAGTTTTACGACAAGTCCCTATGAAAAATGCACTGATAATTCCACAAAAGGCTACCTATGAAATTCAGGATAAAAAATATGTTTTTGTAGTGGGTAGCAATAATGTACTCAAATCTAGAGAAATTACCATTAAAGGAGAATTGCCTGATTTGTATATTGTTAACGCTGGGATAACCGTAAACGATAAAATTGTACTGGATGGACTTCAAAAGGCAAGTGATAATGATAAAATCGAATACGAATATATCAAACCCAAAGAAGTTTTGTCTCATTTGAGATTAAGATCAGAATAATACTTCCCACTATTAAAAAGCAAAATTATGTTTAATAAATTTATACAAAGACCGGTATTGTCGATTGTTATATCGTTGGTTATCGTCTTTTTAGGGGTGCTGTCAATGGTTAGTTTGCCAGTAACACAATTTCCTTCTATCTCTCCTCCAAAAGTAAATATTACTGCCGCATATCCAGGAGCCAACAATGAATTGTTGATTAAAGCGGTGGTAATTCCAATAGAAAGAGCGCTAAATGGAGTTCCAGGGATGAAATATATCACCTCCGATGCAGGAAATGATGGTGAAGCATCCATACAAGTAATTTTTAATTTAGGAACCGATCCGAATCAGGCGGCCATTAACGTGCAAAACAGAGTGTCTTCTGTTATCAATAAATTACCACCTCTAGTGGTAAGAGAAGGGTTGAAAATTACCCGTGAAGAACCCAATATGCTATTGTATGTCAACTTGTTTAGTACCGACAAGCATACCGATCAAAAATTCCTTTTTAACTATGCGGATATAAATATATTATCCGATTTAAAACGAGTGAATGGTGTTGGGGTAGCAGATGTAATTGGGAATAGAGAATATGCCATGCGTATTTGGTTAAAACCTGATCGAATGTTGGCTTACAAAATTTCTGCTGACGAAATTATGGAGTCGTTAAGTAGCCAAAGTTTAGAGGCGTCACCAGGAAGAACCGGAGAAAGTTCGGGGAAAAGATCTCAGGCATTTGAATATGTTTTGAAATACAAAGGTAGATATACTACAAAGGAAGGCTACGAGAATATTGTAGTTAGATCGAATCCTAATGGGGAGTTGTTGAAATTAAAAGATGTGGCCGATGTAGAGTTTGGAAGCGCCATGTATGATATTTATTCTAGTATTGATGGAAAACCTTCTGCGGCAATTGCAATAAAGCAATCTTACGGAAGTAATGCAAGTCAGGTAATTGAAGACGTAAAAGCAAAATTAGAAGAGCTTAAAAAAACGTTCCCAGCAGGGATGGATTATGAAATCAGTTATGATGCCTCTAAGTTTCTTGATGCCTCAATTGATAAAGTAATTCATACGCTAGTTGAAGCTTTTGTGTTGGTTGGATTAGTGGTGTTTTTGTTTTTAGGCGATTGGAGGTCAACTTTAATCCCGGCGATTGCAGTGCCTGTATCATTGATAGGAACGTTTGCTTTTATGCAAATGTTTGGAATTACCATCAATTTAATTACGTTGTTTGCTTTGGTTTTAGCAATTGGGGTGGTAGTAGACGATGCTATTGTGGTTATCGAAGCGGTCCATGCTAAAATGGAAGAAGAACATCTCTCGGCGAGAAAAGCAACCAAAAGAGCCATGGCTGAGATTGGTGGGGCTATTATTGCCATTACATTTTTAATGGCTGCGGTGTTTATTCCTGTGGCATTTATGTCGGGACCCGTAGGAATATTTTATCGTCAATTTTCCATTACCATGGCTACGGCTATTATTTTATCAGGTATAGTCGCGCTTACACTTACACCAGCGCTTTGTGCTTTGATGTTAAAAAATACGCACGGGCAAGCGCGACCTAAAAATTTGGTAAACACATTTTTGGATAAGTTTAATGAGAAATTCAATCGTTTGTCCGATCGATACCAAAAAATATTATCGTTGATTATCAATAGACGTTCATTGTCATTAGGGGCTTTGTTAGTTTTTTGTGCGGGAATCTTTTTTGTAAACAATAGTTTGCCTTCTGGATTTATCCCTGCCGAAGATCAAGGTATGTTTTATGCCATCATTCAAACCCCACCAGGCTCTTCGCTAGAAAGAACAAATGAAATTGCCGAAAAATTGCAAAAAGTTGCCGAGAAAATAGAAGGCGTTAAATCAGTTTCGGCTTTGGCAGGTTATGAAATACTAACCGAAGGCACCGGAGCGAATACCGGAACTTGTTTGATTAATTTGAAAGATTGGCACGAGAGAACGCATAATGTGGAAGAAATCATCAAATTACTTGAAGAGGAAACCAAAGACATTTCAGGGGCTACCATCGAATATTTCCAGCCTCCTGCTGTGCCAGGATATGGAGCAGCCGGTGGTTTTGAATTGCGATTGTTAGACAAAACAGGATCGGGGGATTACAAAAAAATGGAATCCGTGAGTAGGGATTTTGTAAAAGAATTGAAAAAGCGTCCTGAACTTTCGTCTGTATTTACTTTTTATAGTGCAAGTTTTCCACAATTCATGCTTGATATTGATAACGATTTGGCACAACAAAAAGGGGTTAGTGTGGAGAATGCCATGAATACGTTGTCTACATTGGTAGGAAGTAATTATGAAACCAATTTTATCAAATTTGGTAGACAATACAAGGTAATCGTGCAGGCTTCGCCACAATATAGAGCGTTGCCACAAGATATTTTGAAATTGTATGTAAAAAATAATCGCGATGAAATGGTTCCTTTTTCAGCCTTTATGAAGATGACAAAAGTGTATGGTCTTTCCGAGATAACACGTCATAACATGTACACAGCAGCTGAGGTAAGTGGTGCACCGGCTATCGGATATAGTAGTGGTACTGCCATTGAGGTGGTTAAGGAAGTAGCCGAAAAAACGCTACCCAGAGGTTTTGGAATTGATTGGGCGGGTATCTCAGCAGATGAGGTAGCTAGAGGTAATGAAGCGCTGTATATCTTTTTGATTTGTCTAGGTTTTGTGTATTTGGTGCTTGCGGCTCAATACGAGAGTTTCATTTTGCCATTGGTAGTAATTTTATCGCTGCCGGCTGGAATTTTTGGGGCGTTTTTGTTTTTGAAACTATTTGGACTAGCCAATAATATATATGCACAAGTGGCCTTTGTAATGCTCATTGGATTGTTGGGTAAGAATGCGGTGTTAATTGTAGAGTTTGCGGCTTATAAACACAGTCATGGTGCTTCTGTATTTGAATCAGCATTGGAAGGTGCCAAAGTGCGTTTTCGACCTATTTTAATGACCTCGTTTGCTTTTATTGCAGGTTTGATTCCGTTAGCAATTGCTTCCGACCCTGGAAAAATTGGAAACAGGACTCTAGGTACTGCTGCTGCTGGTGGAATGCTATTAGGAACTATAATTGGGGTGATTTTGATCCCTGGTTTGTATTTTATTTTTGCAAAAATTTCCGAAAACAACCCTTTGTCAGCCAAAGATGATGAAAATCCATTCACCGAATATTTAACAGATCATGACTAAAAAATCATTACACAAATACCTATTGCCAATTGGTTTGCTTATAATAGTGGCAAGTTGTACCCCAACGCTGGCGCCTTTGGCCGAGAAAAAAGAAATGCCAAATTCGTTTTCAACCCATTTGGATACCTTGAATTCATCTGCTATTTCGTGGAACGCTTTTTTTAAAGATCCACAGCTTGTTTCTTTGATTGAAACTGCCTTGCAAAAGAATCAAGAACTTCAGATAACCTTGCAAGAAATTGAAATTGCAAGAAATGATGTTCGCATTCGAAAAGGAGCCATTTTACCCTCCGTGGGTATTGGGGCTGGGGCAGGTATCGAAAAAGTAGGTAAGTATACCAGTCAAGGTGCCGGGGATGCTTCGGCAGAAATTACGCCAGGACGCATTGTTCCTGAAGATTTAAAAGATTTTAAAGTAGCGGCTTATGCAAATTGGGAAGTTGATATTTGGAAAAAACTTCGCAATTCAAAGAAAGCAGCAGTGCAACGTTTTCTTTCTACAGTGGAAGGAAAAAACTTTGTGATAACTAACTTGGTTGCTGAAATTGCAAGTTCTTATTACGAATTGTTAGCTTTAGATGGGCAGCTTGAAGTGGTAAGACAAAATATTCAGCTTCAGTCCAATGCTTTTGAAATTGTAAAAAACCAAAAGCAAGCCGCTCGAGCTACGGAATTGGCTGTGCAAAAATTCCAAGCCGAAGTCTTAGCATCAAAAGGAATGGAATTTAGTATTCTCCAACAAATTAAGGAAACAGAAAACAAAATTAATTTTTTGGTAGGTCAGTTTCCTCAAGAGATAAAAAGGGCAAAGTCTAGTTTTGTACAGCAAACTCCTTTTTTGATTCATGAAGGGGTTCCAGCACAATTGCTAAATAACAGACCCGATATAAAACAAGCCGAACTGCAATTAGAGGCGGCCAAGTTGGATGTAAAAGTGGCTCGTGCCGAATTTTATCCTTCATTTGGTATTAGTGCTACTATGGGGGTTAATGCGTTTAAGCCGAATTATTTGTTTACTTTTCCAGAGTCGTTGTTGTATGCTTTCAGTGCTGATTTAGTGGCGCCGTTAATTAATAGAAATGCTTTAAAAGCGGAATATAGTTCTGCCAATGCAAGGCAAATTCAAGCCTTGTATAATTATGAAAAAACTGTTTTGACAGCAGTTTTGGAAGTGTCGAATCAGCTTTCTAAGATGGACAATGTACAGAAAAGTTTTGACCTAAAATTGCAGGAAGTAAATGCACTTAACAAATCGATAAGCGTTGCGACGGATCTTTTTCAATCGGCTAGAGTGGATTATTTTGAAGTGTTGATGACGCAAAGAGATGCATTGGAATCGCAGTTGGAGTTGATTGAAACTAAAAAAGAACAATTCTCTTCATCAATTGCGCTATACAAAGCAATTGGGGGCGGTTGGAGATAGTGCCAATTACTGCTGACTTTTAAAAACAATTAGCGGTAAAAGGACTTAGTTGTAAATTCTTGGTTAAATTCTGTTTTGATAAAAATCGCATGAACTTGTATAAGGGATTGCGATTTTTTTTATTTCATAAAAAACAGATGCTTATTTCTTACCTTTTGATTGGATTTGTTTGTAAATTGTAGTGTTTTTAATGGTTGAAAGGCTGTTGCAGGTGGTTTTGTGTGTGGGGAGAGGTTCTGGTTGTCTTTGAAGTTTAAAGCAGGTAAGTGGACTCTAAATAGTGATTTAATGGTTGTCAATAAACAGCCAGTTAGAGATTTGTTAACCTATTTATCTTTACAAATTAGCCTCTATTATAAATTTTAATACCAATATCATGTTCGATTCTTATTTAGTAATCATTTTTAGAAGTGTTAGTGTGTACTTGTTTATGGTGATTTCACTACGCTTTTTCGGTAAGAAACAATTATCGCAATTGAATACAGCCGATGTTATTTTGATTTTATTGATTAGTAACGCTGTTCAAAACGCTATGGTGGGTGAAAATACTTCGCTGTTGGGTGGTTTACTTGCGGCTTTGTCTCTTTTTATTTTAAATTATGGTTTCAAAAAAATAATGTATAAGTCTAAAACAATAAGTGATTGGATACAAGACAAACCTGAAATTTTAATTCATAATGGAAAACTTGATTTTGAAAATTTATCCAAATTAGGAATAACCTCAGAAGAACTTGAGGAGGCTATACGTGAACATGGAATAGAACATTTCAAAGAGGTAAAATTGGCGATGCTTGAAATTGATGGAAATATAAGTGTGATTTCGGGCGATGTTGCATTACGACAAACCCATCATAAAAGGAAAATACATAAAACTTTGGGTAATATTTGAGGGTAAAGTGATTTTCAAGATAAGTATTACAATTGTCAAATTAATTGATTTATTTTGCCAAAATTTAAAAGCTCATTACATGAAATTTCCTTTGTTTAAAGCTATAATGTTGTTAGTAGGGGTGTGGTTTACTAAAAGCTTGACTAGTTGTACCGTACACCACGTTCATCCTGTGAAAGTAGTAAAAGTAAAGAAACTACCTCCGGGTCAAGCCAAGAAAATTTCTGGCGAAAAAAGTGCTCGTAGGCACGCCCATGGGTATTAAAAAATGAAAACCGTTTGAAGAGAAAGTGCTACAAACGGTTTTTTTTATGGTGTGGCTTG
>NZ_JBUYSY010000023.1:0-26406 GCF_055231795.1 Flavobacterium riviphilum | reverse complement strand
GCTCCCATCAGGGCTAATGATAAATACTCGTTTTCATAAGCCCTTTATTGCAGTTGCTGAAAAAAGATGTCGGTGTAAATTCACAAAAAAGTTAATTTTTGTTGAAAAAGTTAATAGTTTTTATACTACATTTGTTTTGTTATTATAACTGAATATCAATTCATTATAATACTTACGGTTCAAATACCACATCAAACCGTTATCGCATTTGAGATTCAAACTCAAATTTCCAAAAACGTTGACTTTGTTAATGGGCGTTACTAACGTTCGCTTTTTGTTTTACAAGAAAAGGTCAATACCAACACCTTTTCTTGTAAAGCATCATTTTTAATTCAATGGTTTATGCTTAAAAAAATTGTTTGTGTTATTCTTTTGTGTGTTGTTGCTAAAACTTATAGTCAAAATTCATCCGGATTTACCCTAAAAGTATTGGATGCACAAAACAAAAAAAACTTATCCTCTGTAGTGGTAAGTATTCAAAATACATCCTTTTTACAACTAACTTCCTCCTCTGGAACGGTATTATTTGATCAATTACCCCCCAATACTTACTATATTTTAATTCACAGTCAAGGCTATCTTGACCAATTACTGTCCGTAACCGTAGTGGCCAATTCCATATCCGATTTAGGTGCAATCCTGTTGGCTTCAGACTTGTCTAGTGAACAACAAAGTGCCACCATTGCCCTTTCTGAAGATCAACTGCAAGATGACTTTAACGGAGCAGAAAGTACCACTGCTTTACTACAAGCTTCACGCGAGGTATTTCAACAAACTGCCGCTTTTCAATGGGGACAAACCCGTTTTAGGATTCGAGGATTAGATGCCGAAAATGCAACTTTTCTTATAAATGGTATGACATTGAACAAATTATACGATGGTCGTCCACAATGGGGCGATTGGGGCGGCATCAACGATGTGTTGCGCAACCAAGAGATTGTCATTGGCACTGCCGCTTTCGACTACAGTTTTGGCGGACTTTTAGGCGCACAGCAAATCAATACTAGGGCTTCTGCTTATCGTTCGGGTTCCCGACTCTCTTTTGCCGGAACCAATACTACCTACAACTGGCGAATGATGGCCACTTATGCCTCTGGATTAAACAAAAAGGGTTGGGCATTTGTTGTTTCGACTGGCAAACGAATCGGGGAAAATCCGTATTTTGACGGCACGAATTTTGACGGAAACTCAGCTTTCATCAGTGTCGAAAAACAATTCAATGCAAAACATGCGCTCAACTTAACAGGCATCTATACCCCCAACTCAAGAGCCAAAACCGCTCCCAATACCGCCGAAGTGTTTCATCTAATGGGAGTACGATATAATTCCTATTGGGGATTTCAAAACGGAAAGAAACGAAACGCCAGAATCAAAACCGTAAATGAACCCATTGTCCAACTCAACCATTATTTCAAAATCAACGACAAAACTCAGCTACAATCGGGTATACTCTACCAATGGGGCAGCATCAGCAATAGCAATATCGATTTTCAAAAAGCCAACAATCCCGACCCGACCTATTATCGGAAAATGCCGAGTTACTATCTTTCGCTTTATGAAAAAGACC
This sequence comes from Flavobacterium riviphilum, assembly GCF_055231795.1. NCBI lineage: Bacteria > Pseudomonadati > Bacteroidota > Flavobacteriia > Flavobacteriales > Flavobacteriaceae > Flavobacterium > Flavobacterium riviphilum. Next base: position 24,839 of record NZ_JBUYSY010000023.1, on the reverse strand, counting down.
AAGGTGAATTTTCTGGTCCCTTCATTCCCGATGAAGAGAATGCCGAAAAAAGTCGCCTTGCCTTCTTAGAAAATCCACAAATCAATTGGTCGGCCCTTTACCAAGCCAATCAACAACCCATCCTTAATTCGAATGGAACCATCATCGGATACGAACCATCCCAAAGCCAATATATTGTCTATGAAGACCGAGCTGATGAAACGGTCCTAGCCGCGAATACGCTTTTTAACTCTCAAATTTCAGAAGCTGTTGCCTTAACAGCAGGTGCCAATTTCAAAACTTCAAAAACAGAGCACTATCAAAAAGTAGTTGACCTATTGGGCGGTAGTTATTTTGAAGATATCGATACATTTTACAACGGCACCCAAGCCCAATCCGATTTGAATCATCCCAACCGACAAGTAGTGGAGGGCGATAAATTCGGTTATAACTATTTCATAAGAGCACAAGTAATTCAAGCCTTTACCCAGTTTCAATTCCGATTTCGAAAAGTGCATTTATACCTTGGACAGGAATTTTCAATGACCAACTATCAGCGCGAAGGATTGTATAAAAACGGACTATACGAGAATAATTCTTTGGGTAAAAGCAACACAATCAACTTCGAGAATTTTGGTTTTAAAGCCGGTATGACCTATTCTTTTTCTGGAAAACAGGCCCTTTTAATTCATGCTGCCCACCTGAGTAAAGCGCCTACCATTCAAAACAGTTTTCCCAACGCTCGATTGAACAACAGTATTGTAAATGGCCTCACTAACGAAAACCATAGCAGTGCCGAAATTACCTATCAATACCGAACACCTTGGTTAAAAACGCGTATCACCACCTACTATTCCTACTTAAAAAACACCACCGAGAATTCTTTTTTCTACGCCGAAGGTATTTTCGACGACGGAGCGGGTTACACCAATACCGATGCTTTTGTGGGACAAACCCTTACCCAACTCGACAAGCAAAATTATGGCGCCGAATTGAGTATTGAATATCCCATAAGCAGTACCTTAAAGACGACCTTGGCAGCCGCTTACGGACGCTATACCTTTGCCAGCAACCCCAACGTTACCGTGACAAATGATGCCCAAGCCTCCGTAGACAACACCAATCCTATATTTGATTTTGGAAAGGCTATCCTTAAAAATTACTTTCAAAGTGGTATGCCGCAACAGGCCTATAGTATGGGATTAGAATATCGCGACCCGCACTATTGGTGGTTGGGGACCAATGTAAATTACATTACCGAATCTTATATCTCCGTTTCGCCCATTGCTAGAACGGCTATTTTTTTTAGAAATCCAGCCAATGGTTTTCCTTTTCCTGAAGCCACCGAAGCACGTGCCAAGGAATTACTACGTCAAGAAAAATTAGCCCCTGTCCTTCTGCTCAATCTCACAGGTGGAAAAACGTGGAGAATCAAAGGGAAAACTCTTGGATTGTTTATGAGTGTTACCAATCTTTTGGATACCCATTACCAAACCGGAGGGTATGAACAAGCTCGAAATGCTAATTTTAGACAGCGTAATCAAGACGTATCTAGTGGTAATCCCAATTTTGGCAACAAATATTTCCAAGGCTATGGCCGCAATTATTTTGTCTCTCTTTATCTGAATTTGTAATCCAACTTATTATAATCATAGCAACATGAAACGATTTATTTTTACTCTATCCTTCCTCTTTGTCTTTTCCTACTTCTTGACGAATTGTGCTCAAGAAGATTTTGACATTCCAAAATTAGAATGCACCCAACCCGATTTGAAAGTCAACCAAACCGTGGCTCAGTTGAAAGCTAGTGCCAATGCTATTGTGGCGCAATACCCTTTTGAAGATATAATTGAAGCCTATGTGGTTTCGAGTGACGAAGACGGAAATTTTTTCAAAACCATTAGTTTTCAAACGTTGGTCACTCCTACTTCGCCAGCTATTGGTTTTAGTGTGCCTATCGATGCTACTAATTTGTACATCGATTTTCGATTGGGAAACAAAGTCTATCTTAAACTCAAAAATCAATATACCGACATCAATTTTGGTGGACTCAGAATTGGATCCATATATGTCAATTCCTATAACGAAGGGGGCGTGGGCAGACTTTCACAAAACGATTATAAAAAAGTGCTATTCCCCTCCTGCACCATTATCGAAGAATCGCAATTGACCAAAGCCCTAACCATTCCCGAATTATTGAATGACACCCACTTGAACACTTTGGTCGAGTTGCAAAACGTACAATTTACATCAGATGCTGTTGGACGAAAATACTATGAAGAAAGCGAAGATGTAGGTGGCGGCACCAATTGGAATTTGATGGATCAATTGGGAAATCAAGTTATTTTTAGAACCTCTAGTTTTGCCGATTTCGCCACCAAAACGGTCCCAAAAGGCAGCGGAAAAGTCAAAGGCATTTTGACCAAATTTGGCGCCGACTACCAACTCATCGCTCGTTCCGAAAAAGATGTGAACTTGACAGGCGCTAGTATCACACCTTTCTTCAAAGAAGATTTTGAAAAAGTAGTCGATAAAACCAATCTAAGTTTACCCGGCTGGGCGAATATAGCTCAAAAAGGCACACCCGTGTGGAAAGGTACCGTTTATAATGGCAATGGATACGCCGAGTTTGCGATTTCGGGTACCAAAGTAGCTTCGAATGTAGCTTGGCTAATTTCACCCAAGATCGACTTAGATGTCCACACCAATGAAATCTTGACCTTCCGCTCGGCCCAACATCATCTCGATGTCGATTCGCCTCTGAATAGCTTAGACGTTTTTATTTCCACCAATTTTGATGGCGTAAACATAGCTTCCGCCACTTGGACTCCCTTACAAGCCACAGTGCCCAAACAGGCTACTACTTGGTACCAATTCATCGGCTCGGGCGCCATAGATTTAAGTGCATTCAAAGGCAAAGTCAACATTGCTTTTCGCTACACTGGCTCAGGAAAAAATGCCGCACTAGACGGTGCTTTTATGATAGACGATGTGCAAATTTTTGGGGATAAGTAAAGAATAATAAAATCACCCAATAGCAAACTTAGGAGAATATAAATAATTTTGTTTACTGCGAATATTCGCAGTACATTTACAAAGTAAAATCAAACCAATAAAATGGAATCAACCGACCAAGAAAAGGAATTGATTGAGCAAATTAGAAATTATAAAAATGCCAAACATAATCCTTCTAAAACGTTAAGAGTTTTAATAGTAGAGTTGTTTTACAATTTATTAGACGGCTAATTTGAAAATTAAGTTTCATAAAATATAACCGTATGAAAGTAGCAGACAAAAAAACAGCAAGACAGCAATTAGATGATATAATTTTGGATATATCTTGGGCAGATATTGCTAAAACCTATTTTGGTAAATCGAGTTCTTGGATGTACAACAAACTCAATGGTAGAGATGGTAACGGCGGTCACGGCGAATTTACCGATGAAGAAAAAGAAATGTTACGAAATGCTTTGTTTGATATTTCGGCACGAATCAGAAAGGCTGCTGAAAGTCTAGAATAGATCTCCATTTTACCCACAAAGAAATGATTTTCTAATTCGCTTTTACTAAATATCATTTTCGTATTTTGGTCGTCCCAAATCAATACTTAACCAAAAATGAAAACCTATTTTGCTGCCTTCTTTTTGATGGCATTTTCGTGTGGCGTAAAAAGTCAAACGCTGGACCAATCCTTACAATTGAAACATATTGCCGTAATCAAAACCAATTTTAGAAACCTTAAAAGCGGAGAAGCGATTCACAAAAATTATACTTTTGAAAACGGAAAACTTAGCACTATCAAGACCTCTGATGTGACCCAAAGTTTTTTTTATAACAAAAAAGGAATACTCGATCATACCGTAAAAGATCGTGTAGGGAGCAATTGGAAAGAAGTAAACAACTACACTTATGATGCCCAAGATCGTTTAATCCTATTCACAAAAAAATATGAAGAAAATGGTAAGATTGTAACAAAAACGGTTACCTACACTTACGAAGGAGCGCGAATCAAACAGGTAACCAAAAAAAGCACCACTCAACAACTTTTCGTGGAGGAAGTTGACTATGTGGTAGAGAATGGTTTAGTAGTTCGACGTTCGGTGCGAGACAGAAACCAACAAATCATTCACAAAACCGAATTTTTTTATGACAAAAGCAATCCTACCAAACAAACGGGACTTGTAGGCGATAAAACAATCCATTATTTTGGATATGACACCAAAACTTCGGCTCATAGGTTGATGGTAAAAGCCATTTTTGGACCCCATTATCAAGTGATTGTTCCTTTAGTTTCTTTTCAAGATGAAGAGTTCAAATGGAATGATAGCAGTCCAAACAATGAAATAAAATACAATACTTCTACTTCGCCTGTCATCAAAGCGGGCGTATTTAAATACAACACCACAAATTACCCAATATCGTATTCCTTAATCGAGGACAATGGAATGATTAAAACGGTAAAAACTTTTGTCTATGAACCTGCTACGGTTTTTGAAGCTTCTGGGTCGGAAGTACAAAGCAAATGATTAAATTTGTGCCTTATTTGAAGACATGTTAGAAAAAGAAAAAATAAATTTCGAAAAAACCGCCATTGTTGGGATTGTAACTCAAAATCAAAGTGAAGAGAAATTGAGAGAATATCTTGATGAGCTAGAGTTTTTGACCTTTACCGCTGGTGGACAGGTGGTAAAACGTTTTTGGCAAAAAATGGACAAACCCAATCCCAAAACGTTTTTGGGTACGGGTAAAATAGACGAAATTCATCATTATGTAAAAGAAAATGACATTTCGACCTTGATTTTTGACGACGAGTTAACGCCTTCGCAACAAAAGAATATCTCCAAAATTATCGATTGCAAAATCCTTGACCGAACCAACTTGATCTTGGATATTTTTGCGCAACGTGCCGAAACTTCTTATGCTAGAACGCAAGTTGAATTGGCGCAATGCATCTATTTGTTGCCTCGTCTTTCGGGACTTTGGACGCACTTAGAACGACAAAAAGGAGGAATCGGGATGCGTGGGCCTGGGGAAACCGAAATCGAAACCGACCGTCGTATTGTGCGCGATCGTATTGCCTTATTGAGAGATAAAATCAAAACTATAGACAAACAAATGGGCATTCAACGCAGCAATCGCGGCGCTATGGTTCGTGTAGCACTAGTAGGATATACCAATGTGGGTAAATCCACCTTGATGAATGCCGTGGGTAAAAGCGATGTTTTTGTAGAAAATAAATTGTTTGCCACCCTAGACACTACTGTTCGAAAAGTGGTCATCAAAAACTTGCCTTTCTTGCTTTCAGACACTGTAGGATTCATCCGAAAACTCCCTACGCAACTGGTCGATTCGTTCAAAAGTACGCTAGACGAAGTACGCGAAGCTGACTTGTTGCTGCATGTAGTAGACCTTTCTCACCCTGATTTTGAAGATCACATCGAATCTGTAAATCAAACCTTGCTAGACATAAAGGCCAATGACAAACCTACAATTATGGTTTTCAACAAAATTGATGCCTACCGTCATCTTACCATTGACGAAGACGATTTGATGACCGAGAAAACGCCACGTCACTTCACTTTAGATGAATGGAAACAAACATGGATGCATCGCTTAGGATCTGAAAATGCCTTGTTTATTTCGGCCACTCAAAAAGAAAACTTCGAGGAATTTAGAGAACGAGTGTACGAAGCCGTGCGACAAATTCACATCACGCGCTTCCCTTACAACAAATTCTTGTATCCCGATTATAAGGATGCCATTGAGAAAGAAGAAAAAGAATAATCGTAAAAAAGCCCTTTTGAAAACCATCAAAAGGGCTTTTTTTGTTACTAACGTCATCCAAATATATTCCAAATGCTTTTTTAATTCAAGTCTACATATTTATCATAAATCAAGGTTACAATACCCGAAGGATACGGTACAGTTGCTGAAAGAGACCATAAGGTTTCCATAGGTTGATTAGGAAATAAAGAAATCCCATCTCCAATAATTGTTGGAGCAATCGTCAATTGCATTTGATCAATCAATTGGTGGTTTAAGAAAAAAGTAATCAACTCCCCTCCTCCTATTAGCCATATATCTTTATCGCATTCTAATTTTTTTTGGTTAACAAACTCAACGATGTCATTCGTGAGCAAAAAAGTATCAGTGGTGCTTACTGAAAAGTCCTGCTGCTGTGAAATTACATATGATTCGATTCCTTGATAAGGCCATTCCACTCCAAAACCAAGTATTTCTTCATAGGTGCGTCTTCCCATAAATGTAACTCCTATGCTGTCATAAAATGCTTGATATCCATAATCCGATTGATCAGGATTTGGAACGTTAAAAAGCCAATCTAAACTCCCATCATTTCGGGCAATTTTACCATCAATTGTGGTGGCGATATACAAAATTACTTTACTCATCTAATGGAATTAGTTATCAAAAATTAAAATCCATAATTCACTCCCAAGCCAAAAACTTGTCGGGTTTGAAAACCTCTAAAAGCGTTATCATCATAAATGGCTTGAAAATTCAAATTGGCCGATAAGAATCGATTAATTTTCATGACAATTGCCAAGGAATAATCAATATCTACATTTTGTGGGTCCTCTAAATAATTGGTATAAAGATTCAGGGTGTTTTCGGCCGAAACATTGGTCATGATATTAAACTTATAGTAGCCCGAAGCATAAAAACCCAATTCGTAACGCATGCTTTTGTTGGCATCCACTCCAAAATAGGACCCATCTACATAACCCGGTAGCGAGGTATAAAAATCGTCTACAAAAGTCAATTTAGAAGTTAAGGGCGCAAAATTCAAACGCAAATGGTCTCCTTTTTTCCAGAACAAACCCGGACCAAAAGTAAGATATCCAGGCGATAAAAAATTAGTGTTTTCGGTTCGAATCTCAGCTCCATTGGCATCTTTACCATACAGATACCCTCTTGTAAATTGAGTTCTAAAATTCAAAAATAATGAATAATACCAATTCCCAAAAGCGTGTTGTCCTAGGGTAGAATTGAATTCTAAACGGTCGTCGGTTTTTTTCTCAAAATCGGCATTTTTGGTTTGCAATATACCATAAGAAGCAATGATTTTGTTGTCCCAAGTCAATTTGTTTTTTTTGTAGTTGAAATCATAGTTGATACCCAGATTTCCTGATAAATTGTTTTCACCACCGGCTATCCAATTGTTAAAGTTGGATTGGCTGAAAAGAAAAGCAATATTTCCTTTTTTGCGCCAGCCGTTAGGTAACGTATCATTGATATTCTTTACAGCTGCTTCGGTGTTTTTGATGAGTTCTTTTTCGGTGTTTTGCGCTTTGGATATAGCAACACACCCAAGTATTGCTAGGGTCACTATAACTGCTTTCATTATTAAGGTTTTATTGGTTTACTCAAATGTAGCAAAAAAACCATTAATACTCTGAAATTTAAACGATTATAAATAAAAAAACCCTTAAAACTCTTGACTTATTGTAAGCGAATCAATGAGTTTTAAGGGCAATATTTAATAAATTCCTATAAATTGAATTTAACAACTACGTCTTGGACCTCTTGTATAATGGCACTGCAGAACAGGCCTCACCATACATAATGCTTTTGGCCAAAGGTTGTAATTTTTGGATAGCCATAAGATAGGCGCTTTCTGGTACTGGCTTTTTAGAACAACCTTTAATTATTAACGGCTGGTCTTGGTATTCAGAATAATCGAGTTGGTTGAGAATGTCTTGATACAAAGCTCCATTTAAATCATCGATAGTACCCAACACCACTTTTTTGGCAAAAGGGATGAGATATGTGGTCACTAAGATAAGTGCCCAAGCCGGAATAATGGCATCAGTACTACAATGCACGGCGACATAATGGTCTTGGTATTGCGACCAATTCTGATTTTTTAAGGCTTCACGAAAGTCTTTTTCTTTTAATAAAAACCCATCCAACAGCCATTGCGAAACATCGATTTGTGTTCGAATTCCGCTAGGATAATAATCTTCTAAATCGAAGACTTTAAGCGCACTATTGGCTACTTTATTAACTATTTCGTCCATGTTTTTAATTTAGTAATCAGTGGTCAGTTCTTAGTGTTCAGTAAAATTGGGTACTAAAGACTGACAACTGAGCACTTTTTATTAAAGCATTCCCAATTCTAATTTAGCTTCTTCGCTCATTAAATCCTTGCTCCAAGGTGGGTCGAAAGTGATTTCTACATCGGCATCTTTTACGTGCTCAATCGATTTGATTTTCTCTTCTACTTCTCTTGGCAAACTCTCGGCCACGGGGCAATTTGGCGAAGTTAAAGTCATCAAGATTTTTACTTCGTAATCGGTATTGACCATCACGTCATAAATCAATCCCAATTCATAAATGTCTACTGGAATCTCCGGATCGTAAATCGTTTTTAATTTCTTTACGATAGCTTCTCCTAATGCTTCGGTGTTTATTTCTTCTGTCATTTTTTTTAATTTATTAAAACATATGAGTCATATGAGTTTTTTTGTTTTCTAAAGTCTGGATATAAATTCATGTAAGCAATAAACTTATAAAATATATTTTCTAATCAAATTTGATTTATCGTTAATCATCAAGTCCTCTATAAAATTCATTTACCATAGTTTTTTGTCCCTCATAGTATATATTCTTAACGCCAAAATTAATTAACAAACCCATTGGAGCCTTCAATAAATTCATATAGGTAAGTAGTTGAGCATCAAAAATTGGATTGATTTCAGCAACAGATTTTAATTCAACAACCAACGAATTCTCAATAAACAAATCACATCTAAGTTTTGATTCCAATTCAAAACCTTTATATGTTAAAGGAATTTGAAGTTCAGAAGAATAATTTATTTTGCGCAATTCTAATTCCTTTTTAATACATTGATGATAAATGTTTTCTAGTAGACCTGGTCCTAAACTTTTATGAACTTCTATCGTTGCTCCATTTACCTGATACACCAATTCTTTTAAAAAAGTTCTTGTTATTTTCATCTTTGAAAAAAACTTTAATGGCTTATATGTTTAATTATTTTTTTGCGTCAAACGCCAATGCATACATTTTGATGTTTTTAATCATCGAAACTAAGCCATTGGCTCTTGTTGGTGATAAATGTTCTTTGAGTCCAATTTCATCAATAAAATCCATCTCAGCATTCAAGATATCAGCAGGTGTCTGATTCGAGAAAGCGCGTATTAAAATGGCGATAATACCTTTGGTCAAAATGGCATCACTATCGGCAGTAAATACAATTTTACCCTCCTTTTGTTCGCCTTTCAACCATACTTTGGACTGGCACCCTTTGATTAAATTATCATCGGTTTTGGCCGCTTCGTCAATCAAAGGTAAATTTTTTCCCAACTCAATAATGTATTCGTAACGCTGCATCCAGTCGTCGAACATTGAAAATTCCTCTACAATTTCGTCTTGTATTTCTTTGATACTCATGCTTATTTTTCGGTATATGAAACTAATAAAGTTACTATTTTTGCTATAGCTGCTGGTGGAAATCCATGATCAAAAGTTTTGGATTCATAGTTTTGACCGTTGGCTATTACTTTTAAATGGGCCATTGCTGCTCCATCATAAAATCGCTTTTCTGTGGGCGCATATAAGGAGGGAATGGCTTCTAATTCTAATTGGTCATACGTTTTCCTTAATGTTTTCCATTCGGAAGAACTCAGTAAAACTTCTACCGGTTTTGCCGTTCTATCTTGGGTTATCCAAACGTGTTGTTTTTCGACCATTATTTTTTGATACAATCCACGGCTGTTGGCTGTATACTCAATGGAAATAGAATTCCAATCGGTATTTTTTTGACTAGAACAGCTTGATACAACCATAAAAACAAAAAATAATTGACTAAAAAATTTCATCGTTTACGAATTTTATGACAACATCATTTTGGCTTTTTTAACGGCCTCCACTAAGCTATCTATTTCTTCTTTGGTGTTGTAAAACGAAAAAGAAGCTCGAATCGTTCCCGGAATTTCAAAGAAATTCATAATCGGCTGGGCACAATGGTGTCCGGTTCGAACGGCTATTCCTAATTTATCAATAATGGTTCCAATATCATACGGATGAATTCCATCAATATTAAATGAAATTACCGAAGTCTTGTTTTCTGAAGTCCCATAAATTCGTAAGCCTTCTATTTCAGATAAGCGTTGAGTTCCGTATTCTAAAAGGGCCAACTCTTGCGCTTGAATGTTTTCGAAACCTATTTCATTCATGTAATCTACCGCGGTTCCAAGGACAATTCCTCCAGCAATATTAGGTGTTCCTGCTTCGAATTTATGTGGTAAATCGGCATATGTGGTTTTTTCAAAAGTCACCTCTTTGATCATTTCGCCTCCACCTTGATAGGGTGGCAATTTATTCAACCAAACTTCTTTTCCATACAAAATTCCAGTTCCTGTTGGCCCACACATTTTATGTCCCGAAAAAGCATAAAAATCACAATCCAACGCTTGTACATCGGGTTTCAAATGAGGTACCGCTTGGGCGCCATCAATAAACACTGCAGAACCAAATTCGTGCGCTTTGTCAATGATATATTTTATGGGATTAATCGTTCCCAACGCATTAGAGATATGATTTACGGTAACAATTTTGGTTTTTTCGGATAGTAATTCATCAAATGCAGACAAAATTAATTCTCCTTTTTCATTCATTGGAATGACTTTTAGCGTAGCGTCTGTACGCTCGCAAAGCATTTGCCAAGGCACGATATTGCTATGATGCTCCAAAGCAGACACCAATACCTCATCGCCTGATTTTAATAAAGAGGCAAACCCATTCGCAACCAAATTCACGCCATGAGTCGTCCCTGAAGTAAACAATACTTCGTGTGCGTGTTTGGCATTGATATGGTGTTGAATTTTCCCTCTAGCCACTTCGTAAGCATCTGTCGCTAATTGGCTCAAGGTATGTACGCCACGATGAATGTTGGCATTGATTTCTTGGTAATACTTTGCAATCGCATCAATCACCACTTGTGGCTTTTGAGAGGTTGCTCCGTTATCGAAATACACCAAAGGTTTTCCATTTACTTTTTGTGAAAGTATCGGAAAATCGGCTCTTATTTTTTGAAGGTCTAACATGACTTAATTTAGAATTTTTCTAAATACAAAAGTAGTGAAACTGTAGCTAATTATTAGCAAACAGTTGTTAATAAAACGTAATACCAAAATAGGATTCGTTTATAACGAAAACCGTCCGTAATTCAAGAAATGAAAAAAAGACCCCTTGTTTACTACTTTTTACTAAATTGGCTAAAAATTAATTCGTTATGAATAAAATTGTAAAAAGTATTGGCATCTTACTTTTGCTTACCTTAGTTTTTTTGGGATTTACCACCTACCCTAAACTCGATTTGATTTCTGGGTTTTCGGCCAAAAGTATGGCCTCGGGGCATTTTATTGATCACCGAAGTCAGGAAATTATAGAAAATGGTGACAATGATATTGACAAAGTTGATCTGGCTACCAATACTATTCATGAAGCTGAGAAATTTGCCACGGCTTCAGTTTATGGTCTAAAAGAAAGAAAGGCGATTTATCGAGAAGGTTTAGGTGCCACTTTAATCAATGATGATTTCGATGTTTCAAAACCTTATCTAACCCCAAAACGGAACTTAAAACCCATCAACTTGCCTTTTCCTTATGGAAATGAGGAACCCAAAGACACGGTTTTTGCCAATGTTGATTATACAAAATTGAAAAAAGTTGTTGCCAACGCTTTTGATGAAAATGGGGAAAAAAACAAAAGAAGTCGCGCCGTATTGGTCATCTACAAAGATCATATTATTGCCGAAAAATACGATACTGGTTTTACTAAAAACAGCAAAATTTTGGGTTGGTCCATGACAAAAAGTTTGACCAGTGCCTTTTTTGGGGTTTTGGAACAACAAGGAAAATTTGATATTTATAAACCGGCTCCATTTCCGGAATGGCAAAACGACAGCAGAAAAAAAATTACCACCAACGATTTGTTGCACATGAACTCGGGTTTGGAATGGGAAGAGGCTTATGACAAAATTTGTGATGCTACCATTATGTTGTTTCAAGACGAAGACATGACACGAACACAATTGGTAAAGCCAGCAAAATACAAACCCAATACACACTGGAATTATTCCTCAGGGACAACCAATTTACTTTCGGGTATACTACGCAAGCAATTCAAAACCCATCAAGAATATCTCGATTTTTGGTATAGTGCATTTATCGATAAAATGGGAATGCATTCCATGATAGTAGAAACCGACATGGCTGGAAATTTTGTAGGTTCTTCTTATGGATGGGCCACCGCAAGAGATTGGGCCAAATTTGGGTTGTTATACTTACACAAAGGCAACTGGAATGGAGAACAAATCCTAAGCGAAAAATGGGTAAAATACAGCCATACACCTACCGCTACTTCAAAGGATCAATATGGTGCGCAATTTTGGCTTAACAAAGGAGGAAAATTCAAGGATGTCCCCAAAGACATGTATTATTGTAGCGGGTATCAAGGCCAAATGATTGCTATTTTTCCTTCACATGATTTGGTAGTTGTTCGCATGGGATTAAGCGACGAAGGAAAATATAATGTAAATGAATTGCTAAAAGGAGTGATTGGAAGTTTTAAAAAGTAACACCTACCTTATTTAACCACAAACCCGACAATTTTATAAAGTTGTCGGGTTTGTTTTTTTAACAGATTACTCTATTTTAATCAATCCACAAAAATATCGGCCACATTAAAACTCAATTCTGGAAAAAGTGGACTGTGTACTAATCCTTCTTCGGCTATGGGTTTAAGGCCAATATAAGTACCTTTTTGTAAAGTATAAATTAAAATTGATTTTTGATACGGTTCTACAATCCAATATTCTTTAACACCGTTTTCTTCATATAAATCGAACTTAATATCCATTTCTTTTTTGGAATTGCCTGGCGAAAGAATTTCAATAATCAAATCAGGCGCCCCAAGACACCCTCTATCGTCTAATTTTTCCTTATCGCAAATCACACAAATGTCAGGTTGGAATACCGTTGTAATTTCTTTGTCAGAAGTACTTTTTTTGTAATTGATTAATCGCACATCAAAGGGCGCAACGTAAACGCTACAAGGTGTTTTCTTAAAAAAATTTCCAAAAATTAAGGATAACTGAAATGAAACTTCCTGATGCTTTCTACTAGGTGCTGGACTCATTTTGAAAACTCTACCTTTCAAAATTTCTAATCTTTCCTTAAAATTCCAAGTAAGGTAATCCGCATAAGTATACGATTTGGAAAGATCTAAACTGTTGATGTCTGTAATAATTGTTTCCATAAGAATGCCTATTAATACCTCAAATATACTAATTTTGAGAGTGGATAAAATTACAAATCAATCCACAAAAATATCCGCCACATTAAAACTCAATTCTGGAAATAGTGGACTGTGTACCAATCCTTCTTCGGCTATGGGTTTAAGTCCAATATAAGTACCTTTTTGTAAAGTATAAATCAAAATTGATTTTTGATACGGTTCTACAATCCAATATTCTTTAACACCGTTTTCTTCATATAAATCGAATTTAATATCCATTTCTTTTTTGGAATTGCCTGGCGAAAGAATTTCAATAATCAAATCAGGCGCCCCAAGACATCCTCTATCGTCTAATTTTTCCTTATCGCAAATCACACAAATGTCAGGTTGAAAAACGGTAGTAATTTCTTTGTCGGAAGTACTTTTTTTATAATTTTTTAATCGCACATCAAAGGGAGCAACATAAACATTACATGGCTTTTTTTTGAAATAATTATAAAAAATACCCGTAAGCTCAACCGATATTTCTTGATGTTTTCTGCTGGGTGCAGGGCTCATTTTGAAAACTTTACCTTTCAAAATTTCTAATCTTTCCTTAAAATTCCAAGTAAGGTAGTCCGCATAAGTATACGATTTGGAAAGATCTAAACTATTGATGTCTGTAATAATTGTTTCCATAAGAATGCAAATTAATACCTCAAATATACTAATTTTTGATAGTGGAAGTTACCAAAAAAGGGCACAAAGTTAAATTAAAAACTTTGTACCCTTTGTGTAAACCTTAGTGAACTTTGTGTTTATAAACTACAAATCGAACCCTAATTTCACGCCTAATTTATCGGCAATAATAGCGGTAATTCGTTTTTTAAGTTCAGGAATTTTGATGTTTTCGATGACAGCATTTGAGAAAGCGTACATCAATAATGCTTTGGCTTCTTTCTTAGGAATTCCACGTTGTTGCATATAAAACAAAGCCGTTTCGTCTAATTGCCCCACCGTACAACCATGAGAACATTTTACATCATCGGCAAAAATTTCTAACTGTGGTTTGGCATTAATCGTAGCTTTGTCGCTCAACAAGATATTATTGCTTTGTTGAAAAGCATTGGTTTTTTGTGCTTCTTTTTCAACAAACACTTTCCCATTGAAAACTCCTGTCGCACGATCATTGAAAATTCCTTTATAATCTTGAAAACTTTCGCAATTAGGCTGTGCATGGTGCACTAAAGTGTAATGATCTACGTGCTGCTTCCCTCCTATTATGGTAATTCCATTCAAAGTACTAGTAAGACGTTCGCCAAGATGATAAAAATTCAAATTGTTTCGAGTCAAATTACCGCCAAAAGAAAAAGTTTGTACTGAGACATGACTTTCTTGTTTTTGAGAAACGTAAGTATTATCAATTAGATTCGCTTCGGCAGCATCATTTTGAATTTTATAATAATCTACAATGGCACGTTTTTGAGCAAAAATTTCGGTAACCGAATTGGTCAATACCGCATTATCATTCAAACATTGGTGTCTTTCGATGATTTGCACATGCGAATTCTCGCCTACAATGATCAAATTTCTTGGTTGTACCAAAAGTGCTTTTTCGGAACCTGTAGAAAAATACATGATCTCGATAGGTTTATCAGCTACTTTACTTTTTGGAATGTTGATATAAGCACCTTCATTAGCAAATGCCGTATTTAAAGAAGTCAATGACTCGTCTTTACTTGCAATTTGATTGAAATAGGTATCAATAACCATTTTATACTTTGGTTTGTTCAGTGCCGATGACATCAAACAAACATCAATTCCATCGTGAGTGGTTGAGGATAAATTCGAGCTAAAAACTCCGTCTATAAAAACCACTTTATAGCTATCTATTTCGTGCAAAAAGTATTTTTTAACTTCTTTGTACTCAATGGTATTTTCGGTATTTGGAAAAACACTGAAATCATTTTTTAAAATGCTATTCAATGAAGTATATTTCCAAGCTTCCTCTTTTTTGGTTGGAAAACCTTTATTTTCAAAGTTCTTTATCGCTGCTGTACGAATATCATGAAGAGCAGTTTTCACATCAATCTTTTCTTCAAAAGCCATAAAGGACGATAGTAATTTTTCTCTTAACATAGTTTTACTGTTTATGGTTTATGGTTTTAGGTTTATTGTTTCTCAAGGCAACAACAAACGATAAACTACAAACATTTTTACGCTTCTTGTTCTTGTTTGATCCAATCGTATCCTTTTTCTTCTAGCTCATAGGCCAATTCTTTGGTACCCGATTTTACAATTTTACCATTGTATAAAACGTGTACAAAATCAGGAACGATATAATCCAATAAACGTTGGTAGTGCGTAATCACAACAATTGCGTTTTTGTCGCTTTTTAGCTTGTTTACGCCATTCGCTACAATTCGAAGAGCATCGATATCCAAACCAGAATCTGTTTCGTCTAGGATGGCCAATTTTGGCTCTAACATTGCCATTTGAAAAATCTCGTTACGTTTTTTCTCACCACCTGAGAAACCTTCGTTTAAAGAACGAGATAAAAACTTACGGTCAATTTCTAACAATTCTGATTTTTCGCGAATTACCTTCAACATTTCGTTGGCTGGCATTTCTTCTTTTCCATTGGCTTTACGCGTTTCATTGATAGCCGTACGCATAAAATTGGTTACTGAAACTCCTGGAATCTCCACTGGATACTGAAAAGAAAGAAATACTCCTTTGTGCGCTCTTTCTTCAGGACCTAATTCTGCAATATCTTCGTTGTCTAGGATAATTTCACCCTCGGTTACTTCGTAGTTTTCGTTTCCAGCAATAATGGCCGAAAGTGTACTTTTTCCAGCACCGTTAGGTCCCATAATGGCATGCACTTCGCCGGCTTTTACCTCAAGGTTTATTCCTTTTAATATTTCTTTGTCGCCTATTGAGGCGTGAAGGTTTTTTATTGATAACATTTTTAGAATATGTTTTTTTTTTAATTATTTGCTGTTAGTAACTTCTGAATAACAGTGTGGTTGTTCATTTGAATCCAAAATTGAAATGGCAAATATTTCTTTTCTAGTATTCACATCTGTGGTTTCCCATAAAATATCATTTAGTATATCTAGTGCGTTGGAACAGGAATTCATTTGATCTATCCAATTTGCCTTCACTTCCAATATATGATCTGTTTCGTTATCAATGATACAATAATTTTCTATAGGATATTTCCTTTCTTTGCAAACCTCAAAAAACTTCGAAAGTTTACTTTCTAATTGCTGTCTATCCATGATAATAATCCTTTAGGGTCTTTTAATAAATTTATAGCGTCTTGCACATCTTTTTTACTTTTAGGCTGAATGTCATACCTTGATTTTTCAGACCATGCGTCTATTAATAAAGAAGTTGTTTTAAATAAAACCTGATTATCACTTTTTGCTAAATCAAATTTGTTTTTTAAACCAGAGTAAACTAATAAAGTATTCAAATCATGAGAAAAAAAAGGATTTCTTCCCTCAAAATATTTCTTCAAAGAACATTTAGTGTCAAATAAGTCATCGATATCCAAAACTTGACATATTTTGTGTTTTAAATAAAGTTCTATTGTATAACCTAATAAATAAAATGCTCCGTTTACCTTTTCATTATCTAGTAATATTTGTGCTTCTTCTAATCTAATTTTTCCTAGATCTTTGATATCTTTAGCAGAGTTCATATTAAACTAAATATTGATAATGTTTATAATTGTGTTTTTCCTTGAAAATTCTATTTGCATAATTCTTCCGATTCCTCCAAAGTCATTTTTATACCTTTCCCTTGTTTTAGTTCTTCTTTAGCTTCCAATATTTCTTTTACAAATTCTGGATTATAAGGCTTTTGCTTCGCCAGTTCGCTTTTGCTCGGGTCAACTTCTTGAACGATTTCAAAACCCAATGATTTTGCCAACGATTTCAAGACGGGAAAATCTCTTTTCTTAACGTTTTTTAAAATGAGTTCCATAACAATCTGACTTAAATACTATTGCTGTAAATTTATAAAAAAATTATCCCACAGAACCTTCTAACGAAATTTCTAATAATTTTTGGGCTTCCACAGCAAACTCCATCGGTAATTTGTTCAAAACATCTTTGCTAAAACCGTTTACGATAAGCGCAATGGCTTTTTCGGTTGGAATACCTCTTTGGTTACAATAAAACACTTGATCTTCTCCAATTTTACTGGTAGTTGCCTCGTGTTCTATTTTTGCTGTTGGATTTTTACTTTCGATGTATGGAAAAGTATGAGCACCGCAATTATTACCCATTAATAAAGAATCGCATTGCGAAAAATTACGAGCATTTTCGGCTCTTGGGCTAATTTGTACTAAACCTCTATAGCTGTTTTGCGATTTTCCTGCCGAAATTCCTTTAGAAATGATAGTCGATTTGGTATTTTTTCCCAAATGAATCATCTTGGTTCCTGTATCGGCTTGTTGGAAATTATTCGTTACTGCAATAGAATAAAACTCTCCTATTGAATTATCTCCTTTTAACACGCAAGAAGGATATTTCCAAGTTACAGCAGATCCTGTTTCTACTTGTGTCCAAGAAATTTTTGCATTGGTTTCGCACAATCCTCTTTTGGTTACAAAATTGTATACCCCACCTTTACCTTCTTTGTTACCAGGGAACCAGTTTTGTACGGTTGAATATTTAATTTCGGCATTATCCAAAGCAATCAATTCTACCACAGCTGCGTGCAATTGATTCTCATCACGACTTGGAGCCGTACAACCTTCTAAATAGGAAACATAACTTCCTTCATCGGCAATTACTAAAGTACGTTCAAATTGTCCAGTTCCAGCTTGGTTGATTCGGAAGTACGTAGATAATTCCATCGGACAATGTACGCCTTTTGGAATATAACAAAAAGAACCGTCTGAAAAGACCGCCGAATTTAAAGCGGCATAAAAATTATCTTTTTGAGGGACAACAGTACCTAAGTATTTACGAACTAATTCTGGATGCTCTTTGATGGCTTCGGAAATGGAACAAAAGATAATTCCTTTCTCAGCTAAAGTATTCTTGAAAGTTGTGGCCACCGATACGGAATCTACTACAATATCCATGGCAATGTTGTTCATTTTCTTTTGCTCATCGATAGAAATCCCTAACTTTTTATACATTTCCAACAATTCTGGATCTACATCGTCCAAAGTCTTGTTAGGATCTACAGTTTTGGGTGCAGAATAATAGGAAATGGCTTGAAAATCTGGCTTTTCATAATGAACATTGGCCCATTCGGGTTCGATCATATCTTGCCAAGCACGAAAAGCTTCGATACGCCAGTCGGTCATCCATTCTGGTTCCTCTTTCTTTTTGGAAATGGCGCGTACAATTTCTTCATTTAAACCAACAGGAAACGTTTCAGAATCTAAATTGGTATAAAATCCGTATTCGTATTCTTTGGTTTCTAATTCGATTTTTAAATCGTCTTCAGTATATTTACTCATTGTTTTGTTTTAAAATTTTGTATGTTCTAAAGTCAATTCATGGTATTTAATTGTAAACTTTACAACATTGGGTAGTTGACTATAAGGAGAAACTTTCTCCGCAGCCACAAGTTCTTTGTGCATTTGGATTGTTGAAAACAAAGCCTTTTCCATTTAAACCACCAGAATATTCTAAAATTGTTCCAGCTAAATAAAGGAATGATTTTTTTTCAACTGCAATGGTTATCTCATTATCCACAAAAATTTTATCCTCTTCTCCTTTTTCCTTGTCAAATTTTAAATCATAAGACAAGCCCGAGCAACCACCACTCTTTACGCCTACTCTAACGTAATCGCGGGCAGCATCGAAACCATCTTCTTGCATCAAATCGATGATTTTCTTTTTGGCAGTATCAGATACTTGTATCATTTTGAATATTTTTTTATTGGTTTTTTGTTAATGAAACAATTGATAATTTTGTTATCTTGATTTTGTCTAAATTAACTGCAAAGGTATTACATTAAATAGGTTTTGCCAGTCATCTTAACATTTTAATGTTTGATACTACAATAAAAAAAATTGATACCATTATATTCATAAAAAATAGTAACTAAAACTTTGAGTTTTTTCTTTCAAAATTGGAGTAAAAACAAATTGTATAGCAAAGCTTAATCTAGAAAAAACAGAGCCGTTACTTGGTTCTTATTTCATATGAAAAAACCGCTTAGTTGAATATAATCTAAGCGGTTAATAGGATTAATATGGTGCGAAGCACCTCGAAAAAAAATTACTGACAAGCAATTTTATTCACTCTATTTTGATGTCTACCACCTTCAAATTCGGTTGTTAAAAAAGTAGCTACAATTTCAACAGCTTGTTGAATAGAAGTAAAGCGGGCAGGTATACTTAACACATTGGCATCATTGTGCAAACGAGTCAAATAAGCAATTTCCTTTGTCCAACAAAGCCCAGCTCTTACTTCAGCATGTTTGTTTACCGTCATGGCAATACCGTTTCCACTACCACAAATTACAATTCCATAATCGGCTTTACCTTGTGCTACATCCAAAGCTACTGGATGACCAAAATCTGGATAATCTACTGAATCTTCAGTATCTGTTCCATAATTAGTAACTTGATGTCCGTTTGATTCTAAATAGTGTACGATTGCTTTTTTGTAATCTGGTCCCGCGTGATCGTTTCCGATAGAAATTTTCATTTGTATTGTTATTAAGTTGTGCGGTTACAAAATTAACCAAAGTATTCGAGTTTTACTCAAAAAATATACTTTTACAACAAAGCATTCTTTAACCTATTTATTAGATTAATATAGGTTAAAAAACTTCATCTACTTAAAATGTTCATTGATAAGACTTTGGTGATAAGTGCTAAATATGAAGTTTTTATAATTTACTAAAAACCAAAACATTGTCTTCAATAATTTTGTTAATTAACTAGCATGTTGATAGTGTTTTGTAAATATCTGATTTTCAGTTAACTTTAAATTAACATTAAATGTTAATAAGTTTAGAAAGAAAATTAGAACTTTTTTTAGCTTGAATAGGGAAAATTTATAATCAAAAATTGGGTTCAAATATGCAAGTAAAGTTTCGATGATTTTTAGAAAACTTATCAAAAGAGAAAATAGGTTTATCAACAAAATTTTCAATTGAAGTTATCTACAATTCAATTTAAAATTCAGATGTCAACAGTTGTTAATTATTTCTTATAATTCCTTTAAAATTAAACTTTTACTTTTTTACAACTATGTTAATAACTTCAAATAAATTAGCATAACTTCAAAAAAAAGGATTTTATAAAAAAATTATTCCCCTTATTAACACACCATAATAACCATCAAAAAATTAATTTAATTTAAATTTTTCTTTTTTTTATTTTAATGTATGTTGATAACCTTGAAGCTTTCAAAAAAATAAAAATAGAGTAGGAGTAGTTACACTATTCTAAGATGGGGAG
This sequence comes from Flavobacterium riviphilum, assembly GCF_055231795.1. Lineage (NCBI taxonomy): Bacteria > Pseudomonadati > Bacteroidota > Flavobacteriia > Flavobacteriales > Flavobacteriaceae > Flavobacterium > Flavobacterium riviphilum. The sequence continues at coordinate 4,157 of NZ_JBUYSY010000023.1, read as the reverse complement.
AAAGATGATCTAAGATGGCTTGTACTCTTTCGAAATCGTTGGGATGAACTTTGAGTTGAATACCGCCAAGGGCATGGGTATAAAAAGGAGCTACGGAAAGGGTGACTTCATTTTCGAAGAAAAAAGGAATTTTCTCGAGTTCTAAAATATGCTTTAGCACGACTATTTCGTGAGGATAATTGAAAATCGCTATTGTTTTAAAAGACTGCATATCAATATTTTACATAAAGATACAATTTTTTATCAAAGTTATTTTTTATTTAATTCTCGAATACTTTTAGGTTTAACCGTTAACTATTTTGTAATTTTAGACTTTATTAGAACACGCTATGCGAAAAAGACTCAGAAAGCCAATCAAAAAAGAGAAAGATTTTAGTGGTAAAATTTTAAAAGTATTGGCTCAATCTCCCAATAAAGGATTCAATTACAAACAAATTGCAGCCAAACTCGAAGTAGATGATACTCAAAGTAGAAATCAAATCATTAAGGATTTAAAACTTTTGGCTGCTGCCAAAAAAATTATAGAAACCGAACCAGGAAAATATCTTGTAAAAGCTATAAGCCAAGATTATTACGAAGGAACCATTGATATGACAGGTCGTAAAACGGCTTATTTTATTTGTCCTGATTTTGAAGAAGATATTTTTATTCCAACCAATAATCTGAATAGAGCTTTAGACAAAGACAAAGTAAAAGTCTATGTTTATAATCGAAGAAAAGGAAAACGTCCTGAAGGTGAAGTTATTGAAGTTGTCGAAAGAGCCAAAACTGATTTTGTAGGGGTAATTGACATTCAAAAGAATTTTGCTTTTGTTTCGACCGCCAACCCAAAAATGTACACTGATATTTTTATTCCAAAGGATAAAATAGGGGAGGCAGAACACGGAGATGTTGTTCTGGTTCATATCGAAGATTGGCCTAAACGCGCTGATAGTCCTTTTGGAAAAGTAATCAAAGTTTTAGGAAAACCTGGAGAACATGATACCGAGATTCACGCCATTTTGGCCGAGTACGGTTTGCCAGCAGAATTTCCTATCGAAGTTGAAACTTTTGCCCAAAAAATTGATACTAGTATTCAAGAAAGTGAAATAGCCAAACGTCGCGATATGCGAGATACGCTCACTTTTACCATCGACCCAAAAGACGCCAAAGATTTTGATGATGCCTTGTCTTTCAAAAAATTAGACAATGGAAATTTCGAAATTGGGGTTCATATTGCCGATGTTTCGTATTATTTAGAAGAAGGAACCATACTTGATGACGAAGCGTATCAACGTGCCACTTCGGTGTATTTGGTAGATAGGGTAGTACCTATGTTACCAGAGGTTTTATCCAATTTTGCTTGTTCTTTACGACCTCAGGAAGAGAAATATACGTTTTCGGCTATTTTTGAATTGGATGCCAAAGCCAAAGTTATTAACCAATGGTTTGGAAGAACGGTTATTTTTTCTGATCAACGATTTGCGTATGAAGAGGCACAATACATCATTGAAACCAAAGATAATACTATTCCAATAGCAACTTCAATCACAGGAAGTAGCTATGTTGTGGCCGATGAAATTGTTGAAGCTACACTTAAATTGGATGAGTTAGCCAAAATTTTAAGAAGAAATAGAATGAATGAAGGCGCTATTTCTTTTGATAAAGTCGAAGTAAAATTCAATTTAGACCAAGAAGGAGAACCTGAAGGCGTGTACTTCAAAATAGCCAAAGATGCCAATCATTTGATTGAAGAATTCATGCTTTTGGCTAACAGAAAAGTAGCGGAATTTATTGGAAAACAAAAGAAAACGTTTATTTACAGAATTCACGATGAGCCCAATGAAGATAAGCTCATTGCCATGCAAAATGTGATTGCAAAATTTGGTTACAAAATTGACTTTAGAAACAAAGGCGATATCTCCAAATCATTGAATGCCTTGATGGAGGAGGTGAGTGGTAAAAAAGAACAGAATCTTATTGATACTTTAGCCATTCGTTCCATGAGTAAAGCCAAATATTCAACAGAGAATATTGGTCATTATGGACTAGCTTTCGATTATTATTCTCATTTTACTTCACCCATTCGTAGGTATCCGGATGTCATGGTGCATCGATTGTTACAATATTACCTCGATGGTGGAAAATCAGTAGATGAAGAAACCTATGAAACTAAATGTTTGCATTCTTCAACTATGGAAGGTTTAGCCACCAATGCAGAACGTGATTCTATCAAATACATGCAGGTGAAATACATGCAAAATCATGAAGATCAAGAGTTTTTGGGTGTAATTTCGGGAGTAACCGAGTGGGGAATTTATGTAGAAATCATCGAGAATAAATGCGAAGGAATGGTAAGAATTCGCGATATAAAAGAAGATTATTATACTTTTGACGAAAAACAATACGCTTTGGTAGGAGCGACTTCGCATGATTTATTGCAATTAGGCGATGAAATTTTTGTCAAAGTAAAAAATGCCGATTTAGTGAAGAAACAATTGGATTTTCATTTTATTAGAAGAAATAATTATTAAAAAGAATTGAATGAAGAAGATTATTATTAGTTTATGCTTGGTTATTAGCAGTATTGTACAAGCACAAGTAAACAAAAGTTTAGGCGATTTTGATAGTGTAAAAGTGTTTGATAAACTAACCGTAAAGTTAGTTCCTTCAGAGGAAAATAAAATTGAAATTACAGGTGCTAGAGCTAATGAATTAGAAGTTATCAACAAAAATGGTGAAATAAAACTTAGAATGCCCTTTCCTCAATTATTAGCCGGCAATGATACACAAGTAGTCTTGTATTTCAAAAAGTTAGAAAGTATCGATGCCAATGAAGGGAGCTATGTTTCTTGCGATTTCCCTTTTGAACAAACTCATTTAAGTGTGTCAACAAAAGAAGGCGCTCAAATCAAATTAGAACTAGCCACTGCCAAGACAACACTTAGAGCCGTTTCTGGAGGTATTTTAACTCTTAATGGAAAAACTACTGCACAAACTATTTCTGTTGCTTCTGGGGGTGTTTTAGAAGCCATGGATTTGATTAGTTCACAAGCTTCCATTCAAGTTGCTGCTGGGGGAAAAGCCGAGATTTATGCTACAGAATTTGTAGATGCAAAAGTTAAGGCAGGTGGTAGTATCTATATTTATGGTAAACCTAAACAAATCAATCAAGAAACTGTTTTGGGAGGTACAATCATTCAAAAATAATTTTGCAAGTCAATACTATATGATTAATGATATTTTAGCGGGTATTCCTTGGGGTATTTTTTTAAGTTTTATGATAGGCCCAGTATTCTTTATATTACTAGAAACTAGTATTAGTAAAGGATTCCGTGCCGCTATGGTATTTGATTTAGGAGTTATACTAGGCGATATTCTCTTTATTTTGTTAGCGTATTTGGGAAGTTATCGATTAATCACAAGTTTAAAAGATGAACCAGCATTATTTATCTTTGGTGGTTTGATCATGTTCGTTTATGGTGTAATCTCCTTTGTTAGATTACAAAAAACCGAAAAATCTCCTGATGAAATCCTTGAAGATGAGATTTTAAAGAAAAATTATGGAAGTTTATTCATGAAAGGTTTTTTTCTCAATGTTATAAACATTGGGGTATTAGGTTTTTGGTTGGCTGTAATTATTTCTGTTGGACCAAAAATGGATATGGAAACTTCTAGAATGATGACTTTTTTTACTTCAGTTATTCTTTCTTATTTGATGATTGATGGTATCAAAATTGTTTTGGCTAAGAAATTAAAATCTAAAATGACGCCTACCAATATTCATAAAATCAAAAAAGGAATTGCCGTTGTTTTAATGATTTTTGGTATTGTTTTAATTACACAGGGTTTTTTTCCTGGTGAAAAAGCAATGGTTAAAAATGCCTTAGAAAAGATAGAGTAGGGGATTATACTTTTTTGAAATTCTATTCAAAGCTTCTGATTTTCAGAAGCTTTTTTTGTGTAATACTATACTTTATTTTATAACACTGAAAACAAAAATGAGCTACAGAAATGTATTTTTTTTCAGAGGCATCGTCCGTACCGAAACATCGGGAGAACCCTTCTTTATTTAATTTTTTCTAAAAATTACCCATAAAAAAAACCTCCAAGTTTCCTTCGCCATTTCACTTTGTTCGTGTCCTTTTAGGCATTAAATTCATCGTTCGGATTCGAAC
>NZ_JBUYSY010000022.1:0-27383 GCF_055231795.1 Flavobacterium riviphilum | reverse complement strand
ATACCTTAAATGGAAGTCCTGTAGTGATTGGAACGAACCCAGGTCAAGTAACTTTGGTAGGAATAACAGTTCCAACCGGCTTGACTTTAAATGCAGATGGCAGCGTAACGGTTGCACCAAATACGCCAGCCGGAAACTACAATGTAGAATATAGAATCTGTGAGGTAACCAACCCAACCAATTGCGATACGGTAACTTCATTAGTTGTAGTTAATGCAGCAACAATTATTGCCAAAGATGATTTTGTAGTAATCAATAGTGCCAACAATAGTGTAAGATTAGCAACAATTAATGAAGATTTTGGAAATGGAGAGGACACTTTAAATGGGGTTAAAGTTAATTTGAGTAAAGTTAATGTCACCATAGTAGATATTAATTTGCCAAATAAGCAAAGTTACCCAACACCTAGTATAGACAATACTTCCAATGAAATAGTAATTCCTTCTAATGTACCGGCAGGAGTATATGTGTTTCATTATACTATTTGTGAGAAATTAAATCCAACCAATTGTGCTTCAGCAAAAGTAGAAATTACAGTACAGGCCCCTTTTATGGATGCTAATGATGACTGTATAGTAAACGTGAATGGTTTGAATGGAGCTAATAGAGTGCTAAATGTTTTAACTAATGATAGAGTGGATTTGCAGCCAATTGTTCCTGGAACAGTTGATGTTAAAACTACTATTCCTGATCCTACTGGAAGTTTAAGTTTGAATGCTGACGGTTCAGTAGACGTGAAACCAGGAACTCCGGAGGGGACTTATACTTTAGAATATGAAATATGTTCCAAAGTTTCACCTTTAGCTTGTGATCAAGCTAAGGTGACTGTCAATGTTATTTGTAATACAACGAAGATTTCAGGAGTAGTAAGAGATTTATTAAATAACAAACCTTTAGCGAATGTACCGGTAACTTTAATTCCTGACAAACAGACTACAGGTCCCGTTTTGTTAATGTTAACCAAAGCCGATGGGTCGTATAATTTTACAGGATTTATACCGGGAGATTACATTATTCAAGTACAAGATGTTAACTTAAATAGTGCTCAAAATCTATACAATGTTGGTCCAAGTTTGCAATTCTTAAATATTCAAAATTGTAACTACGAAATAAGAAACTTTGATTATGATAAAACTGATTTACCTGTTTTAGGAAATTTTGTTTGGTACGATTTGAATAGCAACGGATTGCAAGACGAATGGTTTGATGCCAACAATGATGGTGTTGTAACTAAAAATATTCCTGACGCCAACGGTTACATTGATTATGCGAAATGGGAGTGGATAGATTTTAACGGAGACGGTAGTTATCTAGGAAAAATCAACGAAGGTGAGCTGAATGCTGCTGGTATAGGTAACGGTACCACAAGTGTTCCCAATATTTTTATTACTGGTCCAAATGGATTATCAAGACAAATCACCATGAGCATCCAAGGCTATTGGAGAGCAAGAGCACCACAAGGGAATTGGGGAGATTATAAGGTGGAATTGATAATGGAATCCAATTTAGAAACCGCAGCTCAAGCCAAACGAGCTACAGGTCTAATCAAAAATTTATCAGCTCCAATAAATAAATTGATCACGGGTAAAAATGCAGGAACAAATAGTTTTATTGTATGTGGAGTTACCAATAACAATGTAAAAAACACCACTTTAAGTGCTACAACACCTGTTGATAATACATTAGATTTTGGTATTCAATGCAAAACGTTTGCTACTATACTAACCAATAATGATGTAGCTACGGTAAAAAGTTCGATTACTACAACAACTAATGTGGTAAATGTTTTGAACAATGATTCATTCAATGGAAGTGGTATTGTTTTGACCAATGTTAATTTTACAACAGTAACACCTAATGCCAATTTACGTCTCAATGTTGACGGAACTGTAGATGTATTAGCCAATACACCTGCTGGAACTTATGTGTTAACCTATCAAGTTTGTGAGAAAGCAAATCCGTCCAATTGTCAAACAGCTAACCTTTCGATTACGGTTGTAGCTCCAACAATTAAGGCAACAGATGACGATTACACTTCGCAACCGATTAATGCTTCAAAAGGTGCTGTATTAACAATGTTGGCCAACGATGCTGTTGAAAACAGTCCGGCAAATATGTCACTTGTTAAGCTAACCTTAGAAGACACTAATGGATTGGCCGATGTTGTAGTAAATGCACAAGGACAGTTGGTGTTACCAATTGGTATTTCTGTAGGAACTTACGTGATTACTTATACTATTTGTGATGTTGTGAATCCGTCGAATTGCTCTACGGCTAAAATCAACATAGTAGTGAAGGATGCTTGTGATTTTGATGACAGTCCAACTTCTTGTGATATTGTAGTGCACAATGCGTTTTCACCTAATAATGATGATCAAAATGAAAGCTTTATTATTGAGCGTATTGAAAATTATCCAGACAATACGGTTGAAATTTATAATCGATGGGGAGTACTTGTGTTTGAAACCAACGGTTATGATAATAACGGTAAAGTATTTATTGGAATTTCGGAGGGTCGTGTTACTGTCAATAAAGCCGAATCACTACCTAATGGTACCTATTACTATGTTATTAAATATAGAAAACCAATTAGTGGAATTGTTAACCAAAAAGCAGGATTTTTATATTTATCAAGATAAAAGCTAATATAATAATAGCCTCGTGAGTGTAAGGCTAAAATGAAAATATATGAAAAAAGTTGCATTTTTTATTACATTATTGTTTTCCCTAGCATCCTATAGTCAGCAAGATGCTCAATTTACACAATACATGTATAATACGATAAACATAAATCCTGCCTATGCCGGTAGTCGTGGGGCAATGAGTATTTTTGCTTTGCATCGAACCCAATGGGTAGGACTTGATGGTGCTCCAACAACAAATACTGCTTCAATCAATACTCCTATTGCCAACAGTAATTTGGGGCTAGGGGTGTCTATTGTAAATGACAAAATTGGCCCAACAGTTGAAAATACTATCTCAGCAGATCTTTCTTATACAATACCAACTTCTGAGCGGTTTAAATTGTCTTTTGGAATGAAAGCAACGGCTAATATTTTTAATTTAGATGTGAACAAGCTAAATCCGGTGAGTCAAGGTGATCCCCAATTCAAAAATCTAAACAACGTTTTTACACCCAATATCGGAGCGGGTATTTACTACCATTCTAAAAATGCCTACATAGGTTTGTCGGTTCCCAATTTTATTCAAACCAATCGATATGATGATAATGAAATTGCAATTTTTAAGGAAAAAATCAATTATTATTTGATGGCAGGTTATGTGTTTGATTTGTCTTATGATGTTAAGTTTAAACCCGCTATTTTAGCCAAAGTTGTAGAAGGCGCTCCTTTACAAACAGATGTTTCAGCTAATTTTATGTTTGTGGACAAAGTTGTTGTAGGACTTGCTTACAGATGGAGTGCTGCCATGAGTGCCATGGTTGGTTTTCAAATTACGGAAGGCATGTATGTGGGCTATGGATACGATTTGGAGACTACTCGATTGGAAAACTACAATTCAGGGTCTCATGAAGTCTTTTTAAGATTTGAGCTTTTCAAGAACAACAGTCTAATAACTAGTCCAAGATTTTTCTAAGAATGCATCGATTGTGTGCTATAGCGTGTTTTGTAGCCATACTGGTTTCCTTTAAGGGTTATGGCAAGGTAGAATTTCAAAGGAGTCAAATGTCTCAAGACAGTATTCATTTTGAAAAAAAATGATCTATGAAATAACCGAAGTGACTCAAATGAATTTCGGGAGCTCCAAAATACACTATACCGTTGAGAATAAAGAAAAAATCCCTGTCAACGACCTCGGACCTAATAACGTAAGAATTGTAAAGGAAAGAATAGTGTATAGAAAACGAAAACACATTAATGATGCGCCCCAAACAAATACGCTAACCGATGTGTCTGATACAATAAAAGAAGAAGTGACAAGTTTGCCTTCAAAAACTATAACCATAAAGCGCATGGAAACCTATGAAAGGATGGTTGAAAGTGGTGTTCAGACTACCGAAATACTGGAGGAGTTAGCTAACGAATTTTATTTTAGAAAAGACTATCATAAAGCCATTAAATATTTTGAAAGGTTATTTGAGTTGTCAGGAAATACAAAAGAGGAAAATACTGAAAAACATAAACAATGTTTAAAGTTTATAGAAATTGAGAAACAAGAATCGAAAAAGAAACCAAGGAAATCGGTGTCTATTAAACAACAATGAAAAGTCTGAACTATATAGTTAAAATTGTAATCATGAAAAAAAACATACTTCTTGGTCTTGTATTGCATACGATGTTTTGCTGTTCACTTTTTGCTCAAAAAGCAAAATTTGCTACTGCTGAAAAACAATACAATACGTATGCCTATGTAGATGCTATACAAACATATGAACGTTTGGCCACCAAAGGCTATCAATCAACAGAGATGTTTCAGAAACTAGCCAATGCCTATTATTTTAACTCGGATTATGATAAAGCGGCAGATTGGTACCAAAAGTTATTTCAATTAACCCCTGAATTGGACCCAGAGTATTACTATCGTTATGCTCAATCTCTTAAATCAGTAGGAAAAACCAAAGAAGCCAAAGAGGTATTGGATAAATTTAACGCTATTGCCAATAAAGATAGTCGTGGTAAGCGGTTAAAAGCGAATAGTGATTATTTGGAAGAGATTAATGCCAACGTTGGAATGTATACGATTGAAAATGCGGGTATCAATTCAAAGTTTTCTGACTATGGAAGTGCTATTATAGAAAACAAATTGGTATTTGCTTCCGCTAGAGATACCGGAGGAGTTGCTCATCGGGTACATACTTGGAACGGAGAGCATTTTACCAATCTGTATGCCGCGAATGTAGATGGTGATTTAAATCCGGTCTTACCTGTGCGATATGACGCTGTAGTAAATTCTAAGTTTCATGAAGCTACTCCAGTTTTTACCAAAGACGGTACTACAATGTATTTTACAAGAAATAATTTTTTAGATGGCAAAAAAGGGAAAGATGCGAATAATGCTACTTTTTTGAAAATCTATAGAGCAACTTTAAAGAACAAACGTTGGACCGACATTGTCGAGTTGCCATTTAATAGTGATAGTTTTAGTACCGCTCACCCTGCTTTGAGTCCGGATGAACAAACCTTATACTTTGCCTCAAACCGACCTGGTAGTAAAGGGCAATCGGATTTGTATAAAGTGGCTATTCATAGCAATGGTACATATGGAGAACCCATAAACCTCGGAGATGTAATTAATACAGAAGGAAGAGAGACTTTTCCATTTATAACCAAAGACAATCAATTGTATTTTGCTTCTGATGGACATCCGGGTTTAGGGGGATTAGATATATTTACCACAAAAATTAATTCAGACGGATCTTTTAATGTGGTTGAAAATGATGGTGCTGAAGTAAATTCGCCAAAAGATGATTTTGCTTATTATAGAGATAGTGATACCAATCGAGGTTTTTTTACCTCTAATCGTGATGGCGGATTGGGATCGGATGATATTTATAAGTTTTTAAGCAAAAATCGATGCAAACAAGTGCTGAAAGGAACCATTACAGACAAAAGTACTGGGGAAGTTTTGGTAGGAGCCAAAGTGACTCTACTGAATAAAAGTTATAATGTAGTTGAAGAAACTACTACTGATGCTTCTGGAAGTTATATGTTTGTAGTCAATTGCAGAAGAACTTATACTGTGAGGGCAACTAAAACTGATTTTAATCATCAAGAAGCTAAAATTAAAACCGCTGAAATTGATGGAGAAACAGTATTGAATCTTGCACTAGAAAGTACTATTTGTAAAGTTACAGTTGGAGATGATCTTGGTAAGTGTTTTGGAATCAAAATGATTTATTTTGATTTGGATAAATCCAATATACGAAAAGAAGCAGCCTTAGATTTGGCTAAAATTTTAGATGTATTAATACAAAATCCAACAATGAAATTGGATATACATTCTCATACCGATTGTAGGCAAACGGCACAATACAACTTGGCACTGTCTGAAAGAAGAGCCAAATCAACCATTGCTTGGCTAATTTCAAAAGGCATAGACAAATCTAGGTTGACCGGTAGAGGATACGGAGAGTCTCAATTACTCAATGAATGTGGATGCGAGCCTACAAATCAATCCAATTGCACCGAAGAACAACATCAAATGAATCGAAGAAGTGAGTTCATAGTTACAGCAATATAAAAACCAAACCGATACTATAAATAAAAGCTCCCCAATGGGAGCTTTTGTGGTTTTATAGAAAAGGGTTTCTGGGTTTCCAATTCGTTTTAGGTTCCAAATAGGTGAAGAAATAGGGGAGCAGTTTGTTGATGATTGGATTTTTATGCTCCATAAATCCATACATGATCTCTGGTTTTGCTCCAACCGAACTTTTGATTTCTAAGGCTGTTCGTGCAAAATTTATTTTTTGGAAATGCTTTTTAATTGAATAAGCTATCATGTCGTAAAGCATGTTTAAGTACAACATTTTTTCTCTTTGAATACCTTCGTCATAACCAAGAAAATAGGTATCCATAGCTGAGCCATTTTTTATTAATGTATTAAAGCCGATGAGTTGATCATTAATAAAGTAACCATACAGTAGAAAATCATCTTTCCATTGCCTTTTTAAATCACTAAAATGGTGTCGGGATAAGAAAAAAGAATTGAACGGAGCGTTTTTGGCTACATGATAATATAGATCATATAGTGTGGCTTCGTTGGCTTCAATTTCGGCCAAGTTCATTTTTTTTTTGCTAATTCCTTGTGCTTTTTTTCGTGCTCTTTTGTATTGATCACGGTACTTTTTTGACAGAGCTTTGATGTAGTCGTCTTCTGTTTTCCAATGGTTTTCAATACTAAAAATCATGTTTGGCTGAGTTGAGAATTCGAAAACAGAGCTAAAACGAGTTTTTTTTATTTTTTGTACAGTCGATGGGCTAAAATCCTTAAAAGTATGAAGATGAATAGAAATTCCTTCTTTTCTGAGTAGGGTCTCAATAGCCGTTCTGGCTTTCAAAAGTGTGGCGATTCCATCTTCAAAAGGAATGGCTTCTGAAAAAACGAATGCATTTTGACCGGTTAACATGCAGTTGCCAAGAAACAAAACATGAGAAGCAAATCGTTTGAATAAAAAGTTACGAAGTAGTGTTTTTAAGCATTTGTCTCTTTCTCCAAAGGATTCTAATTTTTTTAAATCTAAAAACTGACTCAACGCAATACCCACCAGTTGATTTTCTTTGAAGAGGCCTATGAAAAAGCACTTCATATTGGTAGGGCAGGAATGATCTAAGATTTTAAAATAATCGCATTTTAAAAAAATAGTTGTTTTTGCAATACTATCCCAATTTTCAGGAAGTTCGCTAGTTGATTGGTATATTTTGAAAGTTAAACGAGTGTGCAAATGGATTCATTTTGAATGGGGAGCAAATTTAATCTAAAAAGTCAAATTTGAATCGATTTTTAGAACAAAAGACTGCATACTGGTATGATAAGAAGCGTTTCTGTTATTTTGAAACGCCTCTATATTACTTTATACCCAGCCGCAAATTAGGGCTCCCATTAGGGTTAAAGTAAGGATCCAGTACCCACTATTTATAGCAATATATTTCCAAGATTTCCTTTCAAACAGGCCATTAATTCCAATTATAGGAAATGCAAAAAACAATCCAGAGAGCAATCCGTGTAAGGCGCCATGTTTAAAGGTTCTGAAAGCGGTTCCATAATCGGTCATAAAAGCGGTAAACGATGGTAAGGCTTCGCTTGCTTTTGTTGGGCCACCAACCATGCCTACCGCACCCATTTGGTGGATAGTAAGGGTCATTGTAATTGTAGTAATTCCAAGCGAAAAGAGATAGGTCAAAACGAAAATCTGGAGTAAATTTCCAGTTTTAAGTTGGTCCTCTGTTAGTCCGGCTTCTCGCATCCAGATGGTGCCAAATATTTTTGGATGATACCATATAAAACCAGTAACTAAAGTGGTAATTGCGGTTAAAAGTAAGGCTAAATAATTCATTTCCATAAGTTATTTGTTTTTAGGTTGTTAGGTGTAAAAATATGAAAAATCCATTTATGAAGAATAATTATTTGTAAGACTAAATTTCTTAATTTAAAAAATGCTGTATTTCGTCGATTTTTTTTGCATTTCACCTTCAATTGTGCTAATTTTAAAAAATAAATTTAAGTTTGATTTAACATTTATGAAAAAAGGAATGCTATTGTTTTTGTTGACATTTTCCGTTTATGTGCATGCGTCGGTGTCAATGGAAGAGAAGAAAGCTTTAGTACAATTGTTTGAGGCGACCAATGGGGTTCAATGGAAACACAAATGGAATTTAGCGGAACCTGTACAAAGTTGGCATGGGGTACGTCTAGAAAATGATAAAGTAGTAGCGATAGATTTATCTAATAACAATCTTACTGGCGAAATACCTGTAGCAATAGGAGAGTTGAAGTATCTAAAAAGCTTGAATTTAGCAGCTAATTCTATAAAAGGGTCGTTGCCAAAAAGTATTGGCAAATTACGTTTTTTAGAATATTTTGATGTTTCTAAGAATAAGTTAACCGGAGCAATCCCAACGACTGTAGGGGCATTATCTTGTTTGAAACAATTGGTTCTTGATATGAATATGCTGAGCGGATCGCTACCGAATGAATTAGGAAAGTTATCACAATTAGAAAAATTGTCAATGAGTAACAATGAATTGGAAGGGACAATACCCAATGTGTTGTTCACACTTCGAAGTTTAAAAGTGATTCGTTTGAATAGTAATCGATTACAAGGTGAATTGCCCTCTGATATTGCGCAACTTAAAAATTTGGAAACCTTATACTTGTTTGATAATGCCTTAATGGGGTTGATTCCTAAAGAATTAGAATCATTGAAAAAATTAAGAGAGTTAAATATTTCTTATAATCATTTTAGAGGGTCTGTGTCTCAAAAATTAGTCGAGAAAGATTTTTTAGATTTAACGATGTTGACCTCAAATGGTAAGGTACTCGTTTTAGAAACAATTTGAGTTTTATATTTGTATTACAATTTAGTTAATCATAACCTGCTTCGGCAGGTTTTTTGTTGCATTTAGGTGTGATTCAGTTTCAACACTTGATTAGTAAAAAAAAACACCAACTTTTTCAAGTGGTGTTTTCTAGTAGCGGGAACAGGACTCGAACCTGTGACCTTCGGGTTATGAGCCCGACGAGCTGCCTACTGCTCTATCCCGCGATGTGCGTTTTGTAATCTCAATAAAATTTACCTAGTAGCGGGAACAGGACTCGAACCTGTGACCTTCGGGTTATGAGCCCGACGAGCTGCCTACTGCTCTATCCCGCGTTGTTTCGGGTGCAAATGTACAACATTTTTATTGAAATCCAATCCCTAGTATTAAAAAAATGTTTTATTTCGTCTATTGACTTGATATGGCTACCTTTGCAGGATAAATATATTTGAAATGACACATAAAGCCGGTTTTGTAAATATAATTGGAAATCCCAATGTGGGGAAATCTACTTTGATGAATGCCTTTGTAGGGGAAAGATTGTCTATTATTACCTCTAAAGCACAAACCACTCGACATAGAATTTTAGGAATTGTTAATGGAGACGATTTTCAATTGATATTATCCGATACTCCTGGTATTATTAAGCCTGCCTACGAAATGCAAGAAGCTATGATGGGCTTTGTAAAGTCGGCTTTTGAGGATGCTGATGTTTTGGTGTATATGGTAGAAATAGGGGAGCAGGAATTGAAAGACGATGCCTTTTTTAATAAAATTATCCATTCTAAAATCCCAGTTTTGTTGTTGTTGAATAAAATTGACAACTCCAATCAAGAGCAATTGGAAGAGCAAGTTGCTTTTTGGACGGACAAAGTGCCGAATGCGGAAATTTACCCAATTTCGGCATTGCAGAATTTTAATGTTCCTGAAGTGTTTCAAAGAATCATTGCCTTGTTGCCAGAATCACCAGCGTATTATCCTAAAGATCAATTGACCGACAAACCCGAACGTTTTTTTGTTAATGAGATTATTAGAGAGAAAATCTTATTGAATTACAGCAAAGAAATTCCGTATGCTGTTGAGATTGTGACCGAAGAATTTGTAGAAACGGATACTATTATTCGAATTCGATCAGTGATTATGGTAGAGCGTGACACGCAAAAAGGAATCATTATTGGTCACAAAGGCGCTGCTTTGAAAAAAGTGGGTATGGAATCGAGAGCAGAATTGGAAACATTTTTTGGCAAACAAATTCATATTGAATTGTATGTAAAAGTGAATAAAAATTGGAGAAGCAATGCCAATATGTTGAAACGTTTCGGGTATAATCAGTAACTATAAGTTAGAAGTGAGAGATTAGAAGTCGGAAGTGAAAAGCAAATTGAAGTTGTTCAATTTTTTATTGAGTTACTATAAATGTGAAATCAGTAGTGGAATTTGTTTCGACTACTGATTTTTTTTTAGCCCAGATCGTAATGGAAACCCCGGAGTGCCAAAAACTAGTAGTTCTTGTGCTGGCAGAGCGACCAACGGAAGCTCCTGCAAGCGCAGTAGAACCACAGTTTTTTGGCGCGAGGAGTTGTAATGGAGAGCTGGATTAGCTCTTGAAAAATAAGATTATTCGATAATTTTTAGGAACACTTTTTCTAAGTCGTTCATTTGTTTTTCGCCATTACTTCTAATTTGTCTAGCGATAACATAAAGTAGGAACCAAGCAAAAACCATCATGGAGAGAACGATGAAATCCGATTGTGTAGGTTCTTTGAGGACATGGTGCGTGTAGGCTATCCCACAAAACACAATAAAAGTGCCAGCAATAATGAAATGTAGAAACATGAAAAACGTCCATAAAGTGGGATCGGGGCCAAAAAGGCCACGGATGTGAGTAGTGGTGTCGGAGGTTTTTTCTAGTTCGAGATGCAAATGGGGCGACCAATATCTTTTTTTATCACCTTTGATGTTCAGCCAAATGTGATAGCCTCTGATTTTGGCATAATAATCGGGCGAATTTTCATGGATAAATTTTTCGAATTTGGACCGAACAATGTCGGTATTTTCGTCGAGGTCTTTATAAAAACGCAGCCTTAAACGAATGTTGTTTTCGGTATTCATAATAGGAAAATAGTGGTTTGGTAGGTTATGTTTTGCTAATATATCAAAAAAATTGATATTCATGGTTTTATGTACTACCTTTGCACCCCAAACCGAGAGTTCGGTTGAATTTGGGATAATTTATTGAATTTCAGCAAAATGAATAATATTGTAGCTATTGTAGGAAGGCCTAATGTAGGGAAATCGACACTTTTTAATCGGTTGATTCAGCGACGAGAGGCCATTGTAGACTCTGTTTCTGGGGTAACTAGAGATAGGAATTATGGAAAAAGTGAGTGGAATGGAAAGGAATTTTCTGTAATAGATACCGGAGGATATGTGCGTGGATCGGATGATATATTTGAAGGAGAAATACGCAAACAAGTCGAATTGGCCATTGATGAAGCCGATGTGATTATTTTTGTGGTGGATGTAGAAGAGGGGATTACTCCAATGGATGAAACGGTGGCTAAGTTGTTGCGAAAAGTAACCAAGCCCGTTTTATTAGCCGTAAACAAGGTGGATAATGCGATGCGTGAGAAAGACGCTGTTGAGTTTTATAATTTGGGATTAGGAGAGTATTTTACATTTGCTAGTATTTCTGGAAGCGGAACGGGGGATTTGTTAGATGCTTTGATTGAGGCTTTTCCAGAAAAACCAGAACCTGTAAAAGTTGAAAAAGAGTTACCGCGTTTTGCCGTGGTAGGACGTCCCAATGCTGGAAAGTCAAGTTTTATTAATGCCTTGATTGGACAAGATCGTTTTATGGTTACAGATATTGCGGGAACAACCCGTGATGCTATTGATACTAAATTTGACCGTTTTGGCTTTGAATTTAATTTGGTTGATACCGCTGGTATTCGTCGTAAAGCTAAAGTAAAAGAAGATTTAGAATTTTATTCGGTAATGCGCTCGGTGCGTGCTATTGAACATGCAGATGTTTGTATTTTGGTGATTGATGCCACTCGTGGGTTTGAAGGACAGGATCAAAGCATTTTTTGGTTAGCAGAGAAAAATAGAAAAGGGGTAGTAATTTTGGTTAATAAATGGGACTTGGTTGAAAAAGATACGATGTCCACTCGCGATTATATAGCCAAAATTCAAAAAGAATTAATGCCTTTTACGGATGTGCCCATTCTTTTTGTGTCCGCTTTGACAAAACAACGTTTGTTGAAAGCTTTGGAAACTACTGTTCAAGTGTATGAAAACAGACAACAGCGTATTCCAACCTCTAAGTTTAATGATTTTATGTTAAAGGTAATCGAAGCCTATCCGCCACCAGCGACTAAAGGTAAATATGTGAAGATAAAATATTGCATGCAATTGCCTACGCCAACACCACAATTTGTGTTTTTTGCTAATTTACCTCAATACGTAAAAGAACCTTACAAACGTTATTTAGAAAATAAAATTAGAGAACAATGGGACTTTGCTGGTGTGCCTATTGATATTTATATTAGAGAAAAATAAAATCGAAAGACTAAAACACTTCAATGTTTTGGTCTTTTTTTTTTGGATTACTTTTTTGCTTACAAGTGTAATTTATGAAAAATGCTCAAGCGGACGATATCTCTATCAAAGTAATCCACTCCAGTTGGGCGTTGCTGAAAACTTTTGAGATAGCCTAATTCGATTGCGATGCTTTTGTTGATGCCGCACTGCAAAGCAGCATAAATTCTGTTTTGGTCGAAGGTGTTGTAAATGATGCTTCTTCCTGCATTGACCATGATTTCATCATATACGATAGCCTTTAAATAGTGGTTTTCTTTTTCCCATAAAGGATATTCTGCTTGCAACCGGTAGCGAAAACGCCAACTAAACGTGGTACCTTCTAAAAGTTCTGTTCTGGAAGCATTGTGTATGAATCGTTCTTCAACTTGAAAGCGTTGGTTTAGTGTTACTTTGTTGTAGTTTTTTTTATATGTAATATCTTGTTGTGCTCTGTATTCAGGAATTTCAAAGTCAAAATTTCTGTTAGGATCTTGAGTGTAAACCGAAAAATAGGTAAAGCCACTTCCCACTTCAATAGAAGAATTGATTTTGTGTCTTCCTTGTATTCTAAAGACAAATAGATTTTCTGCAAAGGGTTTCAAAAAAATACGATTGTCAAATTCGGTATGGATGGACCAGCGTGTATCAATGGCTAATTGATTATAATAGCGAGTCCACAATAGACTCTGTTGGTCTGTTTTTTTCGTGGTTTGTGCAGAAGTTAATGCGCTTAGGATGAAGCATAAGCTTGAAAGGAAATGTTTCAATTTTTTTTTTTTGAACAAATATAAAAAACCTTAGAGACTACTTTTGTGTTTTTTTAAAATATTGAATAATGAAGTGAGCTGTTGCAAAGAGCACAGCTCATTTCATATAAAATAAGCAGGTTTGAAAACACTATAAGGAATACTTTAAAGTGATGCCATAGGTTCTTTGATCGCCAAGAACTGCGGCATAGTGCCCTGCATTTCCGCCAGCAGGAAGTAATTGCTCGTAGTAATCTTTATCGAATAAGTTACGGCCCCAAATATAAGCTGATAAACCATCAGTAACACGGAAACCTAAACGACCATTAAATATCGCATAACCTGGTACTACCAAATATTTTGATGCCGATGGGCTTGAAGAGAATTCAGAACGAGCAAAACTTTCCAAAGCGATGAAGAACTTACCAATGCTTCCGAAGAATTTAGCATTTTTAGTGTATTCCCCTCCAAAGCTTCCTGCCCATTTAGAAACCCCAGGCAAGTCTGTTCCAGAAACATCTTTAAATGATACAGCAGCTCCAGTTTCTTCCAATGGCAATGGTGCATTAGTGAATTTGACATATTTTCCATCACTATAAGTAGCGGCAGCATTAAAGCTAAAGTGTTTGTTTAGTGAAAAACTTGCGTCTAATTCTACACCTTTAACTCTCACTTTGTCGGCATTAGCTAGATAGCCTCGATTTACCCCTAATTCAGACGCTTGTACATTGGTTTGGAAATCTTTAATTTCTGTATCAAAGTAGGTCAAGTTTAAAACTGAATTTTTAATAGGTGAAGTTTTTATACCGAATTCATAATGGTTTACACTTTCGGGTTTAATTACTGCAAGATCAAGAGCTGGTTGACCAGCAATAGTTGGAAGCCCTGCAACGTTCACACCAACCGGTTTGTAGCTTTTGGCATAGGTAGCATAAGCGTTAATTTTATCGGTTACTTTATAGTTCACGGTTAAATTTCCTGAAAAGTAGGTATCATCAGTGCTTGAAGTAAATGATTGGTCTGTATAAACCAGTCTTTTAAGTGCAAGTAATGCAGGATCAGTAGTCTGAAGACCTCCGTACGTTTTACGGTCGTAATCGGCAGCTTTTTTGTCATAATTATATCGTAAACCAGGGAGTACGTGTAATTTCTCAGTAATTGCCCAATCCAATTGAGTAAATACAGCAGCACTTGTTGAACGAACATTTGAGTTGGTTCTTATACCATATCCTTCAAAAAGACCTGGTGTTCTCCATAATGCGCTAGTAGTACTTTGAGCAAATCGCCATTGTGCCTTTCCTGATTCTTCATTTCCTCTTACTTTTACTTCTTGGTCAATGTAAAACACTCCTACTACACTACTCAAAGATGAGGTCAATTGTCCTGCATAACGTACTTCTTGTGTAAATTGTGTATGTCTGGCAGGATTTTGAGATAATGCCAAAACTTGTAAACCAGTGAAATCTCTATCATTTGATGGATCCCAATTCCAGAATCTCCAAGCTGTTGTTGAGGTAAGTGTTCCACTACCAATTTTTGTATCAATATTTAAAGAGGCGCCACCTAAATCTTGTCCTGATCGCCAAGGGGTGTCGTGATCAATCTTACGGTCAAAAGCATTCAAGCTAGGAAGTTTATAATTTAAATCGGCAATTATGGCGTCAAATTGGCGGTAAGCCGCTCTTTTTGTAGGAGCAACACCAGCAACTACTTGGGCATAGCCATCAGGACGTTGCAAAGTGATGTCTGCTGCGAATAGAATGTTTGTTCTATCAGAAGGAGTATACAGTAATTGACCTCTAATTCCTTGATTGTTCAATGTATTAGTTGCTCTTCCTGTTACAATATTTTCGATTAATCCATCACGTTGAGTACCAGAGAATGATATTCTACCAGCAATTTTTGAACTCAAAGCTCCCGTAATAGAGGCTTTGGCTTGAATGAACTGGTAGTTGCCATAACTCACTTCAAAATCAGCACTTGAAGTAAAGCTAGGTTTGCGAGACGTAATGTTAAATGCTCCCGAAGTTGTGTTTTTTCCAAACAATGAACCTTGTGGACCACGTAATACTTCAATTCGATCTACGTCTATAAAATCAAGAGTAGTTGCTGCTGGTCTGGCATAATAAACGCCATCAACATAGAATCCAACTCCAGGATCGATACCGTCATTTGTCAACCCAAATGGAGATCCCAAACCACGAATGTTAATTCCAGTATTTCTTGGATTGGAAGAATACAATTGTACAGAAGGTACCAATTCTTTAAGACGATTCACGTTGAATGCTCCAGCTTGTTCCGCTTGTTTACCTGTTACAACTGAAATGGCGATTGGAATATCTTGGGCTTTTTCTATTCTACGTCTTGAGGTAACCACTACC
Source organism: Flavobacterium riviphilum (assembly GCF_055231795.1). NCBI lineage: Bacteria > Pseudomonadati > Bacteroidota > Flavobacteriia > Flavobacteriales > Flavobacteriaceae > Flavobacterium > Flavobacterium riviphilum. The sequence goes on along the minus strand of NZ_JBUYSY010000022.1, from coordinate 11,678 downwards.
TCAGATAATACTTTTTCCTCTCCAGTAGAGATATTTATTTGTAATGGTTTTGCATTAGTAGGTAATTCGGTGATTTTAATCTCTTTTGTATTAAAACCAGCGTATTGTACAATAATTGTAAATGGTAATGCTTTGGCTTGAATGGAAAACTTACCATTAACATCTGAAGTTGTGCTATTAGTAGTTCCTTTTACAAATAGATTGACACCTTCAATAGGTGCGTTGTCATCGTTTTTAACCTCTCCCTCTAAAAGATTCTGGCCATAAGAAGTTGAGAAGATTAAGATTAAAACTAAAGTCGAAAGTGTTTTTGTATAGATGTTTTTCATAAGTATATAAATTATATGTAAATAGTAGAATTAAATAGTAATTTTTTTTAAACTAACACATACACATCATACAATTATTGATTGTAACTATTGATAATCGTTTCTTCTTTTTTAGTTTCTCACTTGAATAAGCATTCTTTTGATTGGTTTTCATTGTAGTCTTATTTTGGATTTGATTATTGTCGGGAGCAAATATATAATATAAATTCTATAAAATTAGTAGGGTTAAAAATATTTTTAATTTTTTGTTAAAAAGTATACTCTGACAGAAAAGTTTTTGGCTTTGTTTTCTGTTTTTAATGAAAAAAAAACAGCGCAATGTACTATCATTGCGCTGTTCTTTTATGCTTTTTAGAAATGGTTTTGATGCTATAGTAAAAGAAGATTACTATTTAAAATTACCAACTTCCGCTTGATCCTCCACCAGAGAATCCGCCTCCACCAAATCCGCCACCGAATCCGCCACCGCCAAAACCTCCGCCAGAAGAACCACCAAATCCACCTCCGCCGCCACGGCCCAGATTGCTCAGAATAATAACATCTAATAAGCTAGGACCAAATCCATCACCTCTATTGCCGTGATTTCCGCCTCCGCCACCTCTTCGGTTTTTAGAGAAAATAATCAATAGGACAATCACAATGAATATCAGGGGTAGAATTGGGAAACTACTTTGAGGCGTTTTTTTACGTTCTCCTTTGTATTTGCCTTTGAAAACATCAAATAGTGCATCAGCTCCTTTGTCGATGCCTCTGTAATAACTACCCGCTTTGAATTCAGGTATGATGATGTTTCTGATAATTTCTCCACCAATTCCTGCAGTGAGGCGGTCTTCCAGTCCGTAACCAGGATTTATGGCGATTTTTCGGTCATTTTTGGCAACTAATATAATGACCCCATTATCTTCTTTAGCCTGACCAATTCCCCAAGTATGTGCCCAATTGGTAGCTAATTGATTCACGTCCTCGTTTTTCAAACTTTCAATTGTGATCACTACAATTTGAGTGGTAGTCGAATCAGAATAACGAACTAATTTTTCTTCGAGTTGTGTTTTTTCATTGGCACTAAATAAGTTGGCATAATCATAGACCGAAGTTTGGAAACTAGGTTTCTCCGGAATGGTAAATTGTGCAAAAGTGCATTGAAACGTTAATAATGCAATCAACAAAAGGCGCATTCGAAAAATTCCTTTGGAATTTATGGATTGAATATTGGAATTTTTCATAGGTTATCCTTTAGAAATTTCGTTTGATAATTCGTTGGTGTTTCCTTCCTGCCAGGGGAAATATTTTTTGAGTTGTTCTCCAGCATTTAAAATACCATCAACCAACCCCTGTTTGTAATTGCCTAATTTGAATTGTTTTATCATAGCATCGCGAGTGCAGTCCCAAAAATCGGGTGCCACAACCTCATTGATGCCTTTGTCGCCACAAATCACAAAGGTTTTATCAGCAACGGCAAGGTAAATCAAAACCCCGTTTTTTAATTGAGTGGCATCCATGTTAAGGTCATGAAAAACCTCTTTCGCACGATCATATGCGTCTTTTGACGAGGATTCTTCAATGTGCACCCGAATTTCACCCGAGGTGTTTTTTTCGGCCAAACGAATAGCTTCAACAATTGCTTCTTCTTCTTCCTTGGTTAAAAAGTCTTCTACTTTTGACATGGAAATGGTTTTTTTAATACACAGATTTCACCAATAGTATTTGATGGATTGATGAAATCTGTGTGGATTTTTTGTTTTTATAACACAAAGTCGTCTTCAACTAAATGAAGAGATTGTTTAGAATTTTACTTCTACAGGTTTGCTAGCACCTTCTACAGCTTGGAAATACGCTTTTTCTTTGAAACCAAACATACCAGCAAAGATAGAGTTAGGGAACGTTTTGATGTGAGTGTTATAAGGCTTAACGGCCTCATTAAAACGCGTTCTTGCGGTTAAAATTTGATTTTCTGTACTAGCTAATTCGTCTTGTAGTTTCAAGAAATTGGCATTCGCTTTTAAATCTGGATATCTTTCAACACTAACCAATAATTTAGATAATGAAGAAGAAACACCTGATTGTGCTGAATTGAAAGCTGCTAATTGTTCTGGAGTAATGTTAGTTGGGTCTACAGTAACCGAAGTCGCTTTGGCACGAGCTTCAATAACAGCTGTTAGCGTGCTTTTTTCGAAATCAGCGGCTCCTTTTACAGTATTCACAAGGTTGCCAATTAAGTCATTTCTTCTTTGGTAAGCCGTGTTTACATTTCCCCATGCTTCGTTGATGGTTTGTTCGTAACCAACAGCCGTGTTGTTAATTCCTTTGACCCAGCTATAGATTCCAAATACTACTACTGCTCCAATAATCCAAGGCAAAAATCGTTTCATAATGTTTGATTTTAAAGTTAATTTTTAGGTTAAAAATTTAATTGAATACTAAGTTTTGTTTTAAAGTTCTTTTTTGATTTGTAAAAGTTGCGCTTTGATGGTTTCCAGTTTTTGGATGATTTCAAATTTGTCCAACGTTTTCTTTTGACCTTCCTTTAAATGGGTTTTGGCGCCTTCCAAAGTAAAACCTCTTTCTTTGACCAAATGATAAATCAATTGTAAGTTTTTGACATCTTCTGGGCTAAACATTCGGTTGCCTTTAGCATTTTTTTTGGGTTTTAAAATATCAAATTCACTGTCCCAAAATCGGATTAAAGAAGCGTTAACGCTAAATGCTTTGGCGAGTTCGCCGATGCTGTAATATCGTTTTCCGGGAGTTAGTTCTATGTGCATTATTCTTTAGTTGCTTTTTTAGGGTATAAATTACAATTTTTTTCTGTCTAATCTTAATCTAATGATTGATTTTCTTGATTGGCGGCATTTGAAATGGCTACATATTCTACAGCAGTTATGCTTCCGTAATAATAATTTAACGGATTAACAACGGTATTGTTTTTATGGACTTCATAGTGCAAGTGCGGAGCCTCAGATCGACCGGTGCTTCCCACTAATCCAATCACATCACCTCTTTTTACCCGTTGTCCACGTTTGCATTTGTATTGGCTCAAATGAGCGTACAGCGTTTCGTATCCGTATCCATGTCGAATCACAATGTGGTTCCCGTATCCCGAGGCCGAATTATCTGCTTTGACCACAACGCCATCGCCACTCGCATAAATAGGAGTGCCTGTTTTTGCTGTAAAATCCATGCCTTTGTGCATTTTTCTTGCTTTGGTAAACGGATCCGTTCGATAACCATAACCCGAGGCCACTCGTTTTAAATTTTCATTTCTCACGGGCTGAATAGCTGGGATTGAGGATAAAAATTCTTGCTTAGCTTCGGCCAATTTTAATATTTTATCCAACGATTGGGATTGTACGGCCAACTGTTTGCTTAAAATATCTACTTTTTCGGTGGTCGAAACCACTAATTGGGAATTATTATAGCCCAATAAAGCCGCATAGCGATTTTTGTCTTTCTTCACAGATTTTCTCTCTTCATCCTCTATGGGGGTGATATTAAAGTATGTTCGATACAAGTTGTTGTCCCGCTCGGATAATTTATCCGCTACAGTTTGTAATTCTTCTAGTTTTTTGTTCAAAACCGCATAATTAAGTTTCAAATGTTCAATCTCCCTTGCCTGTTTTCGGTCATTTGGTGTTTTAAAGTAAGGCACATTCAATAACACCACAAAACATAAAAAACCAAACAAGGCAGAGGCAACCAAAAACAATACAGTAAACCCAATTTTTCTCCTTTTGGTAGGGACGATTTTTCTAAAGGCCAATTTTTCAGAATCGTAATAATATTTTACTTTCGCCATATTTTAAAATACCCTATTTTTGCAAGCTGTAAATCAATTAGTCGAACAAATTTATGAAATGTTTCAGTTGTTCTTCTAAAATTTACCTTAAATATAATTTGGGCCTAATCCAGCTATTCGTTGCAAGTTCTCGGTTACAAGCCTTTTTTTTCTAGCCATGTCAGGAGCTTCCTTTGGTCGCTCTGCCAAAGCAAGAAAAAAATAGCCTTCTAATCCTCAAAGCTTTCCACTACTATCTGGGGCAGTTTTAGATTGAGAGATTTAAGAATGAGAAGTTTAAATGATTGGGAGGAAGATTCCATTTTTCATATAATTCACTTTTTATTCTTTTTTTAATTTTTCAATCTTTCAATCTTTAAATTTTAAATTTTAAAATGAAATCACAAGACGTACGTAAACAATTTTTAGATTTTTTCGAAAGCAAAGGGCATTTAATTGTTCCTTCTGCGCCTATCGTTCTTAAAGACGATCCAACCTTGATGTTTAATAATTCAGGAATGGCGCAATTCAAAGAATATTTTTTGGGTCTAGGAACGCCAAAAAGCCAACGTATTGCCGATACTCAAAAATGTTTGCGTGTTTCAGGAAAACATAATGATTTAGAGGAAGTAGGTATCGATACCTATCACCACACGATGTTTGAAATGTTGGGGAACTGGTCTTTTGGTGATTACTTCAAAAAAGAGGCTATTCACTGGGCTTGGGAATTATTAACAGAAGTATACAAGATAGATAAAGACATTCTTTACGTAACCGTTTTTGAAGGAAGCGTTGAGGAAAATGTTCCTTTCGATCAAGAGGCTTATGATATTTGGAAAACCTTAATCGCTGAGGACCGAATTTTATTAGGAAATAAAAAAGACAATTTCTGGGAAATGGGAGATCAAGGTCCATGTGGTCCTTGTTCCGAAATTCACGTAGATATTCGTTCAGCAGAAGAGAAAGCTTTAGTTCCAGGTAAAGAATTAGTGAATGCCGATCATCCTCAAGTGGTTGAAATCTGGAATAACGTATTCATGGAATTCAATCGTAAAGCCGATGGTTCTTTGGAGAAATTACCAGCACAACACGTTGATACTGGTATGGGATTTGAGCGTCTTTGTATGGTTTTACAAGGGGTGCAATCGAATTATGATACCGATGTGTTTACTCCGCTAATTAGAGAAATCGAAACCATCACGGGGACCAATTATACCATTAAAGCTTCAAACGAAGCGGAAGAGAAAGTAAATATTGCGATTCGAGTAATTGCTGATCACGTTCGTGCAGTTGCTTTTGCTATTGCTGATGGTCAGTTGCCATCCAATACAGGTGCTGGATATGTAATTCGTAGAATTTTACGTCGTGCTATTCGTTACGGTTTTACTTTCTTGAATACCAAAGAACCGTTTATCTATAAGTTAGTGGATACGTTAAGTGCTCAAATGAGTGCTTCTTTCCCTGAAATTCGTTCTCAAAAAGCGCTATGTTCTAACGTAATTCGTGAAGAAGAAAGTTCATTTTTGCGAACGCTAGATCAAGGTTTGGTTTTGCTAGATGCAGTGATTGGCAACAATCAAAACAAAGTGATTGATGGTAAAAAAGCCTTTGAATTGTATGATACCTATGGATTTCCAATCGATTTGACGGCTTTGATTCTTTCCGAAAAAGGATTGCAATTAGACGAAAAAGTTTTTGAAGAACAATTACAATTGCAAAAAGAACGTTCTCGTGCGGCTTCAAAAGTTACGGCTGGTGATTGGAACGTAATTGTAGAAGATGATATTCAAGAGTTCGTAGGCTATGACCGTTTGCAACATCAAGTAAAAATCACTAAGTACCGTAGAGTAGAAAGTGTAAAAGAAGGAGAAATCTTCCAATTAGTTTTTAATTCTACTCCTTTTTATGGGGAAAGTGGTGGACAAACAGGCGATAAAGGGTATCTAGAAGCTAGTAATGGCGACATTACCTACATCATTGATACTAAAAAAGAGAACAATCAAACGATTCACTTGGCAAAATCATTGCCTGATAATTTAACCGATACTTTCCAAGCGATTGTAGATGTGAAGCAAAGAGCAAGAACGTCTTCTAATCATACCGCAACGCACTTGTTGCATCAAGGTTTGAGAAAAGTGTTAGGAACACATATTGAACAAAAAGGTTCTATGGTGCGTTCGGCTTCTTTACGTTTTGACTTCTCGCACTTCTCTAAAGTGTCAGACGAAGAATTGAAAGAAGTAGAAAACTTTGTAAACGCTCGTATTCGTCAAAGTTTACCATTGATAGAGAAACGTGGTATTCCAAAAGAACAAGCATTAGAAGAAGGTGCTATCGCTTTGTTTGGAGAAAAATATGGCGACTTGGTTCGTATGATTAAGTTTGGAGATTCAGTAGAGCTTTGTGGAGGAACACACGTGGCGAATACTTCTGAGATTTGGCATTTCAAAATTGTTTCTGAAGGTGCTGTTGCTGCAGGAATTCGCCGAATTGAAGCGATTACAAGTGAAGCGGCTAAGGATTTCTTTGAATCGCAATTGATTACTTTTGGAGAAATGAAAGAAGTGTTGAAAAATCCAAAAGACCCAATCAAAGCCATTTATGGATTGCAAGACGAAAATGCTCAGTTGAAAAAGCAAATAGAAGCCTTGCTAAAAGACAAAGCCAAAAATATGAAAGGCGAATTAGCCGCTGCTTTTCAAGAAGTAAACGGCGTTAAATTCTTAGCGCAAAAAGTAGATTTAACTGCTGAAGGTGCCAAAGATTTGGTGTATGAATTAGGAAATTTAGGTAACAATATTTTCATTGTTTTGGCTACTGTAAATGAAGACAAACCAATGTTGACCTGCTATATTTCTAAAGAATTAGTAGCTGATAAAAATCTAAATGCTGGACAAGTAGTTCGCGAATTAGGGAAATACATCCAAGGAGGCGGAGGAGGACAGCCGTTCTTCGCTACAGCTGGTGGAAAGAACGCAGCTGGTGTTCCTGAAGCATTAGAAAAAGCTATTGAGTTTGTGAAGTAGTTCGCTAATCTTTTAGACAATATTTTCTCGCAATGACGCAGAGTCGCAAAGTGTTTATTGAATAACTATTTGATAAGCTATAAAATTTGTTACTCTGCGTCTTTTTTTATTTTATGAATAAATGGCGTTATTTTTTTTGAAGGAATTTTAGTATTTTGTGTCAAAATTACAAATATGACTGAAAATGAAATTTCTAGAATTGTTGTTGATGTTTCGTATAAGATTCATACTAAACATGGGCCGGGATTGTTGGAGTCAGTTTATGAAGCTATACTTTATTATGAGTTGATTAATAGAGGATTAAAAGTTGAAAGACAGAAACCATTACCAGTAATTTGGGATGAAGTATTTTTAGATATAGGTTTTAGAACTGATTTGATTATTGAAGAAAAAGTGATTATTGAAATAAAATCGGTTGAACAAATAGCTAATGTCCATCCTAAACAACTTTTGACCTATTTGAAAATAGCTGGAATGAAATTAGGGTTGTTGATTAATTTTAATGAATCATTGATTAAAAACGGAATTACAAGAATTGTGAATAATCTTTAGCCAATAACTCTTTGTTTAAGGATTATTTCTCTCAAGGATTTTACTAAATTTATTTCACAAAGGCGCTAAGGGGCAAAAATTGAGTTGTATTTTCTTTGCGACTTTGTGACTTTGCGAGAAAATGAGTTTTAAACTATTTTTATTTTCAATGATCAAAACTTGAGAGAAAATCTATGAACTTTACAACGAAAATACCCATTTCCCAAAATATCAAGCCAATAGATTATAACTCTAAAATTGTTTCTTTTGGTTCCTGTTTTGCTGAAAACATAGGCGGTAAATTTGAGTATTTTAAGTTTCAAAATACTACTAATCCATTCGGGATTATTTTCAACCCCGTTTCTATTGCAAAACTTATAGAGAGAGTGGTGGTGCAACGCTATTTCACCGAGGAAGATGTTTTTTTCTTCAACGAAAGATGGTATTGTTATGAGGTGCATTCAGATTGTAGTACCGCTACTTCTGAAGCACTATTGGATAATTTGAACCAACTTCTTTTAGATACCCAAAAGCAATTGCAAGAGGCGACTCATATTATTATTACTTATGGTACTTCGTGGGTGTATAGACATATTGAAACCAATGAAATTGTAGCGAATTGCCATAAAGTACCACAAAAGCAATTTACCAAAGAGTTGTTGTCTGTTGATACCATCCAAAAATCGATTCAAAACACAGTCTCTTTGATTGCAACCCTAAATCCAAAATGTAATTTCATTTTTACTGTATCGCCTGTACGGCATCTTAAAGACGGTTTTGTCGAAAATCAAGTAAGTAAAGCGCATTTGATTGCGGCTATTTATAGCTTTTTACAAGAATCGGAAGTAGTTCCCCCTTCGGGGGCTAGGGGGCTTTTTCCCAGCTACGAAATCATGATGGACGAGCTTAGAGATTATCGTTTTTATGCCGATGATATGATACATCCTAGTTCGTTGGCGATTGAATATATCTGGGAACGTTTTGCAGCCACTCAAATTGACGACAAGGCAAAAGTTACCATGGAATTGGTTGAGGCCATACAAAAAGGCTTGGCGCATCGTCCTTTTAATCCCAATTCAGAAAGCCATCAAAAGTTTGAGGCAAATCTGAAAGAAAAAATAGCTACATTAGAGGCACAGTATTCATTTATGAAATTTTAGTTATGTTGAAACGCATTTTAATTGGAGTTGGAATAGTAGTTATTGGCTTGTTGTTGTTCAAATACTGCGATTTTAAAAAAGAAAAAGAAGACGAGTTCGATTACAATACGAATCTCATTCAGCAACAAATCCTAAATGTGGGTAAATTGGTGGTGACCGAAGGACATTTTTCAGAAGTCATCACGTTTAAGAATTCGAATAAGTACTTTTTGGATATGATTTCTTTTGAAAAAAAGGCGATCGTAGTGGTGAATGCTAAAGTCACTGTCGCTTATGATTTGCATCAAATGAAATACGATATCGATGAAAAAAACAAAACCATAACGATTCTTTCCATTCCAAAAGAAGAGATTTCGATTTATCCTGACATCCAATATTATGATGTAGAGCAAAGCAAACTCAATGAATTCACAGGAGCCGATTACAACAAAATCAATAAAACGGTTAAAACCAGAATGGCTCAAAAAGTAGATAAATCGACATTGAAAACCAATGCTAAAAATCGTTTGGTAAGCGAAATCTCTAAAATGCTCATCTTGACGAATTCTTTGGGCTGGAAACTACAATACAACGGTGAAGTCATCGAAAATGAAAGCCAGCTAAAACAGGATTTGAAGTTGTAAGTTTTGTTTTAACACGAATATCACGAATTGACACGAATCATTAGAATTTAATTTGTGCTAATTCGTGATATTCGTGTTTGTAAATTTTAGTGAACGGTTTCCTCTTTTTCAAAAATCAATTCCAAACCATTCGAAATTAATTGAGCTACTTCAGGACGTTGTTTTTTGAGATTATCTAAATGTGAAAGAATCTCGTTAAGCAATTGCGTTTCGTTTCTTGCTTTTAAAAGTTCTGCCAATTCTACACAAAGCAACCAATCATTAGAATGTTCTTCTTTTAATTTTTCAAAAATGGGAGCCAATGAGGTCGTCGTATCTTTTGTCTCGCGGATATTTCGAACAGTATGATACAATACTTCTAAGGCATCTCTTTCTTCTGAGGTTGAAGCTTTGATGGTTTTGCTGCTCGGTACGTGAGCAATCAAATCAAAACTATTCACATCCGCAGGGCCAGAAAAAGCGGAAACTAATTTCTTGCCCACCGCCATATCATAAGTTCCCCATTCTGGACGGAACAGGACTGTATCACCGTGCGTAACCGTACAGTTTTTGAAAGAAATCAAGATGATTTCACCGTGGAGATTTCGTTTCCCAGTTATGATTTCTCCAACTACTTTGATGTTACCTTCAAACTCCAAAGTTGCGGTTTCTCCTTCGTAAATGTCGTATGCTTTTAAGTCACGTGGACTCATATCTTCAATAGCCAGATTGATGCCTTTGAGTTTCCCGATGGGGCTACCAAAACCTTCAAGGTGAGCAGCAGTTCCGTGTCCTACTAATTCTTTTTCACGATTGGCCAAGGCTGTTTTTCCGGTGGTTTGTAGGTAAATGGGTTTGCCTTCGTGTTCGATTACGTTGGTAAAAATACCCGAAATTTGTAAACCAGTACTCAATTCAACGGTTCCCAAAGCTTTGGAATCGATGAGTTTTTTAATACCAGATAAACCGCCTGTTCTCAAAGCCATGGTGTTGGCAAACTCTTCTAAAACCAAACTCAAGTAAGCAAAATCAGGTGTTACATAGAGTTGAGGTTGTACTTTAGTAATATCAAAACTTTGTTGTGCTGCTTCTATAGTATATGGCAGTTTTTTTACGTTATCGGTCATACACCAAGCGCTTTCACCAATGGAAGAAAGCAAACCAGCGCCGTAAATTTTTGGGTTTTCTAATGTGCCAATTAAACCGTATTCCACGGTCCACCAATGTAAGTTTCGGATTTGAGCCATTTCGGAGAGTTCGCCCATATTGTTTTGCAAATCTTCTACTGCTTTTTCAGCAGCTTCTATTTCGCTTTGTGGGGTTCCCTCGGCTTCTTTTAGAATCGATAACAAACGGATGGCTTCATACATTTCGTAATCTTTGTGCGAAGAAATGGCTTTGCAACCAATTTCACCAAAACGACGCAAATATTCCGCATATTCTGGATTGGCAATAATAGGAGCGTGTCCCGCACCTTCGTGGATGATATCAGGAGCTGGTGTGTATTCGATATGTTCTAATTGACGAATATCTGAGGCAATTACCAGTACATTATAGGCTTGAAATTCCATAAAAGCGTTAGGTGGAATAAAACCGTCTACGGCAACCGCTGCCCATCCAATTTCGGACAGTATGCGATTCATACCATACATGCTCGGAATGGAGTCGATTTCGATACCTGTTTTCTTTAACCCATCGAGATAGGAACTGTGAGCAACCTTGGATAGGTAGTCCACGTTTTTGCGCATCACATAGCGCCAAACGGCTTGATTGATGGGCGTGTAGTCTTCGTAATCTTGCGGTTTGATAAACTGTTTCAAATGTTTCGGCAATCGCTCGATTAGGGGATTACTTTCTATTCTTGCATTCATATCGAAATCGGTATAGTTTTTTGTAAAAATACAATTTCGAATGATTATTTTCAGGTTTTTATTGGGAATTTATAGTAAACCATGTGTTTTTATAGGATTTTAACAATGGTTTACTTTTTAAAAAATGTCCAATTAAAACCTCTTTAGCCCCGACAGTAGTGGAAATCCTTTGGTGCCGGGGTTCGGTACCAAAGATTACAGCGGATGGCGGGAACCCATAATGGCTGACAATGCCTTTTGTTTCGCTCCTGATTGTAAGGCTAATTTTCTTAGAGACAAAATGACACAGATTTTCACAGATTAAAAAGACAATGTGTCTTGTAACTATTCAGCTCGTTTTGCTTTGAATTGGCTCCAGCTTTAGCTGATTTTGTAGCTATTCAGCTC
>NZ_JBUYSY010000021.1:0-36503 GCF_055231795.1 Flavobacterium riviphilum | reverse complement strand
GCTATACTTATATATAGCATAGTAATCCCTGTATTGACTCCAAAGGCTAGGAAAAAAAGTGGTTGTTTTCTAAAAACACCCGTCTGAACAAACTAAACAAGCAAGAATAGCACCATCCAACTGCCTAATCTAGCACCCAACCTCCTTTCTAAAGCCAATACCCTAGTCCGGATGGAAGCGGCATCCTTGTCCTCCCGCCCGAGGGTTGCGGGCGGGAGGACAAGATATAGCGGACAGCCGGATTAGCTCCTAAAAAAAACAAGTCCGATATATATTGTAAGTTTTTTGTTAATCGATTATATTTGCACACTTAAAAAATTGCACGATGATCAATATAACTTTGCCCGATGGGTCAATTAGAGCGTTTTCGCCTGGAGTAACTCCGATGGACGTTGCCAAAAATATTAGTGAGGGATTTGCTAGAAATGTTATTTCGGCCTCATTTGAAGGCACCACTATCGAAACCAGCACGCCCTTGACCACTGACGGAAGTCTTGTTTTATACACTTGGAATGACGCAGAAGGCAAAAAGGCTTTTTGGCACTCCACTTCGCACGTGATGGCACAAGTGCTAGAGGAGATGTACCCAGGAATTCAATTAACTTTGGGACCTGCCATTGCCAACGGTTTTTATTATGATGTAGATTTTGGTGATCAAAAAATCACAGAAGCCGACTTCAAAGCTATTGAAACGCGTATGTTGGAAATCTCGAAAGAGAAACACGAATTCAAAATGCGTCCGGTATCCAAAGCAGAAGCATTGGAGGTTTACAAAAACAATGTTTATAAAACTGAATTGATCAGCAATTTAGAAGACGGCACGATTACCTTTTGCGACCACTCTTCCTTTACCGATTTGTGTCGTGGAGGTCACATTCCGAATACCGGCATAATCAAGGCGGTAAAAATCATGAGTGTGGCTGGAGCTTATTGGAGAGGAGACGAAAAAAACAAACAATTGACTCGAGTATACGGTACTTCATTCCCGAAACAGAAAGATTTGACCGAGTACTTAGCCCTATTAGAAGAAGCCAAAAGAAGAGACCACCGTAAACTAGGTAAAGAATTGGAACTATTTGCTTTCTCTACCAAAGTCGGTCAAGGATTGCCTTTATGGCTACCTAAAGGTGCTGCCTTGAGAGATCGTTTGGAACAATTCTTGAAAAAAGCACAAAAGAAAGCAGGCTACGAACAAGTCGTTACTCCTCACATTGGACAAAAAGACTTATATGTTACCTCAGGACACTATGCCAAATATGGGGCTGATAGTTTTCAACCTATAAATACCCCAGCCGAAGGAGAAGAGTTTTTATTAAAACCGATGAACTGTCCGCATCACTGCGAAATTTACAACGTAAGACCCTGGTCGTATAAAGATTTACCGAAGCGTTATGCTGAATTTGGAACCGTATACCGTTACGAACAAAGTGGTGAATTGCATGGATTGACTCGTGTTAGAGGTTTCACGCAAGATGACGCGCATATTTTCTGTACACCAGAGCAATTGGATGACGAGTTCAAAAAAGTCATCGACCTTGTGTTATACGTCTTTGGTTCTTTAGGCTTTGAAAACTTCACTGCTCAAGTTTCCTTACGCGACAAGGAGAACCGAGACAAATATATCGGTAGTGATGAAAACTGGGAGAAAGCCGAAAACGCGATTATCAATGCCGCAAAAGACAAAGGGCTGAATACCGTTATTGAATACGGAGAAGCTGCGTTTTACGGTCCGAAACTAGATTTCATGGTAAAAGATGCTTTAGGCAGACAGTGGCAATTGGGTACTATTCAAGTAGATTACAACTTACCTGAGCGTTTTGAACTGACCTACAAAGGTTCTGACAATGAACTACATAGACCTGTAATGATTCACCGAGCCCCCTTTGGATCGATGGAGCGTTTCATTGCCATTTTACTAGAGCACACTGCAGGTAATTTCCCACTTTGGTTGATGCCAGAACAGGCTATAATCTTGTGTTTGAGCGAGAAATATGAAAATTATGCCAAAAAAGTTTTAAATCTGCTAGAAAATCACGAAATTCGCGCCCTAATTGACAATAGGAATGAAACCATCGGCAAGAAGATACGTGAAGCCGAGATGCAAAAGATTCCGTTTATGCTGATTGTAGGAGAAGAAGAAGAGCAAAACGGTACAGTTTCTATCCGTCGACACGGTCAAGAAGGCAAAGGTAACATCACAGTAACGATAGACGCCTTTGTATCGATTGTAACCGAAGAGATTAACAAAACATTACAAACATTTATAGTTTAACTTAAATTTTAGAGCCATAGCAATAAGAAACAACAGAGGTTACCAACCTCGCGTAGAAAAAAAAGACGCTCACCGAATCAACAACAATATTCGTGGAGTACAGGAAGTAAGACTCGTTGGGGAGAACATCGAGCCGGGAGTTTATAAATTAAGTGAAGCACTACGTCTTGCTGACGAGTTTGAGCTGGATTTGGTTGAAATATCGCCCAATGCAGCACCGCCAGTTTGCAAGATTATGGATTATAATAAGTTTGTTTACGAGCAAAAGAAACGAGAAAAAGCGCTTAAAGCCAAATCGTCTCAAGTAGTCGTTAAAGAAATCCGTTTTGGTCCACAAACCGATGAGCACGACTATGAGTTCAAGAAAAAGAATGCGGAAAAATTCCTAAAAGAAGGTGCAAAATTAAAAGCCTTTGTATTCTTTAAAGGTCGTTCGATCATCTATAAAGACCAAGGACAGATTTTGTTATTGCGTTTGGCTACCGATTTAGAAGAATATGGTAAAGTGGAAGCTTTGCCTGTCTTAGAGGGAAAACGCATGATTATGTTTATTGCTCCTAAGAAGAAAAAATAAAATCCCAACTCCTCAAAAGGGGCACTGGGTTACAAAATAAGTAAGTAAGAATAAATTCAAAAACTAGGAAAAAATGCCTAAAATGAAAACCAAATCTAGCGCCAAGAAACGTTTTAAAGTTACTGGTTCTGGAAAGATTAAAAGAAAGCATGCTTTTAAAAGTCACATTTTGACTAAAAAATCTAAAAAACGTAAATTAGCTTTGACACACTCAGCGCTAGTTCACTCAACAGATATGAAAAGCATCAAACAACAATTAAGAATCATCTAATACAAGTATCAAGTCTTGAGTACTAAGTATTAAGTATTAAGACTATTACTTTAAAGAATTCTTTAGGTTAAACACATTTAATAACCTTGGAGTACGGCCATAAGTTCCTTTGATTCAATTCAGGACGCCTGCTACAAAAAAAACAGTAAAATTATGCCAAGATCGGTAAACTCAGTTGCTAAGAGAGCAAGAAGAAAAAAAATAATGAAACAAGCCAAAGGTTTCTTTGGTAGACGTAAAAACGTATGGACCGTTGCTAAGAACGCGGTTGAGAAAGCGATGTGCTACGCATACCGCGATAGAAGAGTAAACAAAAGAAATTTCCGTGCTTTATGGATTCAACGTATCAACGCTGGAGCTAGATTGGAAGGAATGTCTTATTCACAATTCATTGGGAAATTAAAAGCTAACCAAATCGAATTGAACCGTAAAGTTCTTGCTGATTTAGCTATGAATCACCCAGAAGCTTTCAAAGCAATTCTTAACAAAGTAAAATAACGTTTTATCAACTCAATTTAGCATTACTTACTTATACAAAAACCCAATCGAAAGATTGGGTTTTTTTGTTTGGGTTAGGTCGTTTTGGGTTTAATTCCAAAATTCATATTCCAAAAAATAAATTCCAAATTCCAATAATCTAAATTCCAAAAAATAAATTCCAAATTCCAATAATCTAAATTCCAATAATCTAAATTCCAATAATCTAAATTCCAAAAAATAAATTCCAAAAAATAAATTCCAAAAAATAAATTCCAAAAATTCAAAAACTAAATTCCAAAAAATAAATTCCAAATTCCAATAATCTAAATTCCAAATTCCAAAAATCCAAATTCCAAAAACTAAATTCCAAAAACTAAATTTTAAATTAAGGCACTTCATAAAGTTCTATCGGCAAATGGTCGGGGTCTTGGATAAAAGTGAATCTTTTTTGTGTATACTCATCTACCCTGATATCCTCGGCTGGAATGGCATGTTGGGCTAAATGCGCCACTACCTCATCGAGGTTTTCGACTGCAAAAGCAAGATGTCGCAAACCACAGGCTTCGGGTCTAGACACTCGCTTGGGTGGATTCGGAAATGAAAAAAGCTCTAAGCAATAGTGTCCATTTATTGCTAAATCTAATTTGTAGGAGTCTCGATGCTCACGATAGACTTCACTGACCATATTCAATCCCAAAATTTGGGTGTAGAAATGTTTGGATTTGACATAATCAGAACAAATAATTGCGATGTGATGTATTTCTTTAATCATGGTTAAGTAATAAAAAAAGAGGCAGCCATAAGCCACCTCTAAAGTTTCGATTGATTGGTATTACCTTTTTTTCAATTCTTTCAAAATTGCCTCACCAACGCCATGAGCAGATTGTGGGTTTTGCCCAGTAACCACTCGCTGATCCACTGTTACATGTGGTTGCCAAAGCCCAGATTTTTCGAAGATGGCTCCTCGTTCTATCAATTTGGTTTCTAAACTAAAGGGCACTACTTGCTCTAACTTTACCGCAATTTCTTCTTCGTTGGTAAACGCATTGATTTTTTTACCGTCTACCAAATATTTTCCGTTACTGAGTTTAATATTCACTAAACCTGCTGGTCCGTGACATACAGCACTCACTACCCCATTCTTTTCGTAAATTTTTTGAGCGATCAGCGCCAAGGCTTCATTATCGGCAAAATCCCACATCGTCCCGTGACCTCCAGCATAAAAAATAGCTGCGTAATCCTCAGGTTTGACATCGGATGGTTTTAAAGAATTCTGAATCTTTGCTTGATACTTTTTATCTTCCAAAAATCGTTTATTAACAGCATCTTCCATATTAGCACCATAATACGGTGGCGTACCACCCTTTGGGCTAACGAAATCTATTTCATAACCTGCATCGGCCAACACCGCCCATGGATGGGTAACTTCTCCTAAATAATATCCTGTTGGTTCGCCTGTATTTCCTAGTTTGTCGTGACTCGTTACTACAAATAAAATTTTCTTATTCATTTTTTTTACTTTTTGAGATTGAGCAGTTGCTTGATTGGATACCAGAACTAAGGTGCAAGCTGCGATAACCCCAATTCCTGTTATGATTTTTTTCCATTTACTTTTCATTGTTATTGGTATTTAAAATTAACGTTGCAAAGTTCTACCAAAAATAAACCATCTCACAGGACCTAAGTCACATTTTTGGTGTGATGTACCTCACACTAAGAAGACAAACGGCTTAAGGTTTCTCTGGAAACCCCTAAATACGATGCCAATAAGGTTTTGGGCACGCGTTGAATCAGCACCGGATATTGTTCTTGCAGTTGTTCATAGCGCTCTTTGGCGTTGCTATTGAGTAAGGATAGAATTCTACGTTGCAAAGCCACATAGCCGGCCGTGGATTTTTTTCTAAAAAAGTGTTCCATTTTGTGCAGGTCAGCACACAATTTTTCACGATTCAACAAAGACAAGGCCAGTACTTCGGTATCTTCCAAACAATTGATGTTGAGTGTTGCTTTGGTCCCTTTAAAATGGGCTTGATAATCTGAAATCCACCAATCTTCCATGGCAAACTGCATGATATGCTCTTTGCCTTCGGGGTTTAAGTAATAGGCTTTCAAAAGTCCCTTAGTTACAAAATAATCATGATCCACGGTATCGCCTTCTTGCAACAAAAACTGATGCTTTTTTAATTTCTTAACTACAAAATGCGACAAGATATAATCAAATTCCTTGTCTGTTAAAGGCGTTATCTTTTCAATTTGCTGACGTAATACTTCACTCATAATCATTAGATGTCCATAGTTTGGTGTTCATTGCTTGTTGTTCGTCTGTTCCTCAAGCATACTACCTTGTTTTTTTTGCAAAAATACGGTAATACCAGCGTTTCCTCGCAAAAATGCCACAGCAACCCTACTAAACCCAAAATCCGCATTAGAAATCTACTACAACTGAATTCTTCTTCAAAACCAAGAACTTTTTTCACGCGTTTATATTTTATTCTGGTGTTCAAGATACGCTTCGCTTAGTTCTCCCATTTTTAAATTCAAAATACGCAAGTATTCCTTCTTTAAAAATAGTCCGTGAACTCTTGCATTTATTAAATAATTCAGTTTCGCTACGAAGTCTAATGCAGATTTTGGGCTAAAGGCTTCCATACCTTTCCTTTACTGACTTATCTTTGGGAGTGTAGTCCAATGGTATTTCCTTCGGTATCTTTGACAATACAACAAAATCCATAGGGGCCTATTGAAAATTTTTCTTTTACTATTTGTCCCCCTGCAGGAATTACTCGAGCTGCTTCTATGGCACAATCTTCGCAACTGAAATAGGCTACGGTTCCATCGGGACTGGGTTTCCTCGCAGTAGTTTTACATAGTGCTCCACTAATGCCTCTGCTATCCCCGCCTTCTTCAGCCCATGGAAAACTTACCATTAGCAAATCGATTTCGGCGGCGGGATTTTCCATTGGCATCATTTGAAATTGAAAAACTGTTTCGTAAAATTTTTGGGCTCTTGGCAAATCGTCTACATAAATTTCGAGCCAGGTAAACGGGTTTTTAGCTGTATTTTTCATATTACTTCTTTTTTAGTCTGATAAAATTGTAAAAAAAGAGGTAAAACGTCCTCTTTTAAATTCTATTGACGGTCTATTACATTTCATTAAATCATTGCAACTATGTTTCGCTAACGCACTAAATTCTTTTATTTTTCAAACCCTTGCTTCACTATCGTGTTTTGTTTATTTATTTCAATCTGTTTTTTAGTATCTTTTTTTATTTTAATCGTTTTAGGTCAATGTAATGTAAATCATCAACTTTGTATTTTGCTTCAATCGCTTCAGATTGCACGTGATCAGGAATTAAAAAATTTAATTTAAAAGAAGAATAACTAATTTCCCTTTCGAAATAGTTCAACTATTACACTTATTACCTACACATTCCTTTTCGCCCCCTTGCTTCTATTTATTATGGGGTTGATTTTAGTTTCTTTCGCACAATGGAGGAGCTTTTCCAACTTGATCTTTAGCGCCTCAACTTCATTTTCAATATACTGATTTTCAGTACTCTAATTTACAAATTTTGATGTAAAAATAAAAAGTATTTTTTTTATCCCCTTGACAACCTTCGTTTCCATCACTTCCTTTGTCTAAGGTTCAAGAACACCTAACCAAAACTCCTTTACACCTTCAAAAATTACTGTACAGCCCCACACTTCTTATTGATTGTCAGATATTTGAATCCACTAACAGAGTTTAGTATGCATTAATTTAGTAACTTTATTACACAAAAAAGTGCTATGCGCTCCTATTGGTCCCGATACAAAAAAGAGATTGGTTTGCTGCTTGGGGGCTTCCTGAGTATCCTTTGCTATAGTAGTAATCCCTTGTTATTACCCCAGCAAGCGAATCAGGTTTTTGCTATAGCCGTATTAATGATCCTTTGGTGGGTATTTGAAGCCCTTCCTTTAGCCGTCGTGGCCTTGCTACCTATAATTTTGTTTCCGACATTACAAATTTACTCCCTAAAAGAGGTCACTCTTCATTACGGCGATTCGATTACTTTTTTGTTTATGGGTGGTTTTTTTATTGCCCTTGCCATTGAAAAATGGGGATTACATCAACGCATCGCTTTGGGTATTCTATCCTTAACGGGCACCAATGGCAATCGTATTATTTTTGGCTTTATTGTGGCGACGGGCCTTTTGAGTTTATGGCTTAGCAATACCGCCACGACCATGATGATGTTTCCTATTGCGCTATCCGTCATTAAAATGATCAAAAACCACCACACTAACGAAAAGGAGGTAGCCAATTTTTCGCTAGTACTCCTTTTGTCTATAGCATACGCTTCCAATTTTGCTATTGGCACTATCATCGCCACCCCGCCTAATGTGGCCTATGTGGGTTATATAAAAGATCGGTTCCACTATAGTATTACGTTCATGGACTGGATGCTATTGTTTCTGCCTTTGACCGTCCTTTTACTGCTTTCGCTGTATTGGGTTTTGGTCAAAGTCTTACATCCTAATCACATTCAACACAGTGAAGAAGCCACACTCACCCTAGCCAAAGCCCAAAAAGCCTTAGGTGTACTTACCCCTCCTGAAAAAAGAGTATTGGTAGTATTTGTTCTTACGGTTTTCTTATGGATCAGCAAAGATTTTTGGAACCGCTGGCAATCCATTTTGGTTTTTGATGATGCCATTATTGCCCTCTTTGGTGCCTTTCTCTTGTTTTTAACCCCAGCTGGAACTTCCAAAAAACACCAAATCGAGCGTTTACTGTCTTGGTCGGACACCAAAAACATGGCTTGGGATGTCTTGTTGCTTTTTGGTGGAGGGATTGCCTTGGCCAATGCTATAGAAAAATCACAACTCGTGACTAGCTTAGGCAAAGGGTTTGAGGATTTTGGCCAACAGCATCTTTTCTTGTTGATTCTTGGCATTACCACCGTATCCGTTTTTTTGAGTGAGGTTATCAGCAACTTGGCCTTGGTACTGATTTTATCCCCGGTCGTAACCTCTTTGGCAGTCACTTTTAAATTGGATCCTTTACTTTTAGGCATTCCGATGACTTTAGGAGCCAGTTGTGCCTGTATGTTGCCCATGGGTACCCCACCTAATGCCATTATTTTTGCTAAAGGTCATTTGAAAATGCAACAAATGGTATCTACAGGATTTGTTTTGAATTTGGTGTGTATACTCCTGATTTCGGTCTTTTGTTGGTTGTTTCAACCCTTAGTGATGGGGCTTTAAAAAGTGTGCTAGGTTATGAGCTGATATCATTGTGTAACATTTTGAAGTGGTCAAAACATGTTTCGCTAGTATTCCTATTTTAAAACTCAACACACTAAACAACTAGTTTATGGGTTACTATTTCTTGTAAGTATTCACTCTTTGTTGTTTCCTTCTTCTAAGCAAGTTCGTGAATACCTACTTTTATTGAACAATTAAGTCTAGCTACGAAGTCTAATGCATATTCTCTTTTAAAAAAAGTCCTAATTTAAACTCAATTATTAAAGTAATTTCTCGAATGCTTTTCTAGGCAAACCGCGAACGCTGATTTCTCCACAGTAGGTATAGCCTGCTTTTTCTAAAATTTTCAGCATGGGCAAGTTATCAAAATTGGTATCGACTTTGATACTATAAGTGTTATGGGCCAGTGCCAATGCCTCAATTTTATGGAACAATAGTGTAGCCAAACCTTTGCCTTTATAACTTTCGGCTATAGCTACTCGGTGTACCACCACATACGCATCCTCACTCAACCACTTCCCATCTATATGTTCGTAAGTTGGCTCCATGCCAAATATAATTGCTGCACAGGCCACAATTTTGCCTTGCTCTTCTACCACATACGATTGTTCTTTTTCAATGTCGTGCAATACCGTTTGCCAATTAGGATACCCATCTTGCCACTGTTGACTGCCTTCTTTTTTGCGTTGTGCAATAGCATCTTGCAATATCTCCCACACTTGTGGGGCTTCTGCTAAGGTCGTTTTTCTCAAATTCATTTTTATAATTCCTCTTGTTAGCACTGTACCACAAAAAAAGGACAAGTACTCATTTTGCTTCCAAAAATAACTATTCGTTTTGAAGATGATCGAACCAACCGCTTAAAGGTTGTGATTTTAACATTTCTACCTCCATTTTCACAAGATAGCATCTTGGAAATAGCGCTTTAGTTATTGGAGCCAGGTGTTTCGTCAAGCAATAGTTTGAAAAAACAGCTTGCGCAGGCAGTACAAGAAAGTCAAGGCATCGCTTTTTTTTTGATTCAAGCGCTGATAAAGTATACAACTATGTCCATTTTTAAGAGTATTAGTATAACATAGAAAAACTAAGGACTACTATAGTAGCCCTTAGTTGTCCGCAGAATTGCTTTAGATTTTTAAAGTATGAGTGGCTTTACCTCGGAAAAATCGGCGTTGAATTGCATGAATCGGGCGGGATATCCCGGTTTTATTTTTCCCAATTGGTGGTCCATTTTAATGGCTTGAGCTACTCGAGTGGTCCCCATTTTGATGGCTTCATCAACCGTAACACCCAAATTGTGAGTAGCATTTCTAATGGCTTCTTCCATGGAAATACTAGCTCCTGCCAAATTACCCTCGCTATTGCGATACCAGCCATTGTCTAAAAAGGCTTCAAAATTTCCCCATTGGAATTGTGCTACTTTCCGCCCCAAAAAAGTAGCATCTGTAATTAAAAACAGTTTATCTTTTTTCATTTGGTGGGCGATTCTAGCCACAGCATAATCACAATGGGCACCATCCAAGATGATGGGAGCATAAACGGAACTATTCTCGAGTACTGCCCCCACTAGACCTGGTTCTCTATGGCCCATTTGCGTCATGGCATTGTACAAATGCGTAACCAATTGGATGCCTTTGGAAAAACACCACTGCGCTTCTAAATACGTCATGGTAGAATGACCTGCCGAAAGTATAATGCCACTATCTAATAGCATTTCCAATTGTTCATTAGAAAAACATTCCGGGGCAATGGTCATGACTTTGATCACGTCTTTGCCGTAGCGTATGATTTCTTCCAGTTCTGCAGTAGTGGGTTTTCTGACGTGTTCACTGCTGTGTGCACCTCGTTTTATGGGGTTTAAAAAAGGTCCTTCTAAATGCATTCCAAAAACACCATTCTTATGTTTGTCTCTGTACTGCCGTACTGCTTCGATGCCTTGTAGAATGGTATCCTGAGCGGCTGAAATCATGCAGGGCAACACCTGGGTTGTTCCATATTTCAAACTCGATTCGTATATATCTTGCAAGGTTTCCTCGGTGGGGTGTTGCGTAAAGTAAAATTTTTCGCCCCCGTTAATTTGAATGTCGATACTTCCTGCAGATAGGTGTTGTTTTTGTAAATCTATCATAGGCATATCTGTAGGCAGAGTATGCGTTACCGCTTCCACTTTACCATCAGCTACAATAACCACGTGGTTGGTTAGGATTTCGTCACCGGTATGAATTGTTCCGTTGTATAGGGCTTGTTTCATATTACACTGAAATTTGTTGATTTTCTAGTTCTTTCTTTTTCAACTGCTCCTTCAAGATTTGCATGCAATACCATTCCTGACGAGGTAAATGGAAAGGCCCTTTGAACAGATTTCCTTTAGCGGTTTGTGCTATCGTCCCATCGCGGTGCAAGTAGCCAAACCATTCGCCGTTGCTTTTATCGTGAAATTTGGCATAGGCATACTCATGAATCATTTTATGCCACTGTCCGTATTTGGGGTTACCGGTCATGGTAAACGCCAATAAGGTCGCTATAATCGTTTCGTTTTGGGGCCACCAAAATTTCATGTCTTGCCAGTATTCTTGCACCGGTTTCTGATACACATCTTTAAAATACATGATGCCCCCATATTCTTGATCCCAACCGCGTTCCCACATATAGTCCAGCATTTTGCATCCTAAATCTACTAGATGAGGGTCGTTGTTACGGTATTTGGCTTCATGCAAAATAAACCAGGCGCCTTCAATAGCATGGCCCGGATTTAGGGTGCGCCCATCGATATGGTCTATTATACTTCCATCAGGAGCCACCTGTTCCATGACACATTGCAGATCTTCTTTTACAAAATCGCATTCTATTTCATTAATCCATCGATTGATCCATTCATCGCAACGGGAATCGCCTATGGTCTCGCGCACTTGCTGAGCGGTGTTGATCATAATCATGGGTACCCCAATCCCTTTGGCAGGACGTGTATTGGTGAATTTTGGGGTCAACAATTCGGGTTGTGTAGCATAGTCTATACATTTTCCAAACAATTCTCGGGCTTTTTGGGCTATACTTTGGTCGCCACTCGCTTTGGCATAGGCGGCTAGGGCAATAACGGCGAACGTTTCGGAAAAGAAATAACGTCGTTTACGTAGGGGTTCCCCTTGTCGGTTGACATGAAAGAACATGCGCCCATCGGTATCAAAACCGTGTTGGAGTAAAAAATCAATACCGGATTTGGCACCTTCCAACCATTCTTTTTTGGGTTCGACCGTGTTGTAAAGTGTGGCCAACAACCAAGCGGTTCTCCCTTGAATCCATATGGCTTTATCGTCATCGAGGAGGGATCCGTCATGGTCTCGCATCAACAGATAGCCACCGTATTGATGATCTATTGCACGAGGAAACCAAAAAGGAAGTGTATCATGCAACAATTGATTTTGATAAAAATCACTTAAATCGTGTAGTTCATTTTTAGTATAGCTCATGGTGTCGTTAGTTTATAAGTTTGTTTTCTAGTTTTGAGATACCGCTATTTTAAAAGTGCTAGAAGGCAATCCTGCTTCGTTGGTCAAATTGGCCAAAGTAAAAGGTTGCCAGGCATAGACAACGGCTCTCACTTGTGTAGCCTTGGGCACAATTAGCAGCACTTTGTTTTGTTTAATTTCGGCTGGAACAGGAAGGTATTGCCCTTCGTTGGTCACTATTTCAAACCCTCTTAAAGGCGCCTCCTGTTCGGTTTGGAGTTGTTTGGCCTGAGTGAACGACAGTACTATCGTTTCGTTTGTTTGCACCGCTTTGCTCACTTTTGGACCTTGGTCTTGAATCGGTTTATGGTATACCCTATGCAGCGCTAATCGGGCTAATCGGTTGGCAATTGCTTCTTTTTGTATGGGATGCACATTGTTTTCCTCCCCAAAATCCATGCTTACCGCTAGGCCACTGTTGGGTATGGTTTCGGACAACTGACTTTGCATCCAACGGAATTCTGGCCAAGCAGGGCGATTCATTCCTGATAATTGCACAAAAAAGAAGGGCAAGTCTTGTCCCCAAGCTTTTCTCCAGCTTTGCACCATAACCGGCAACAGATGTTGGTACTGTGCTAGATTGTGTACGTTGCTTTCGCCCTGATACCAGAGGATACCCTTGATGGGAAAAGCCGTAAAAGCACTCACTCCTGCTTCAAAATTGTAACATGGATCATACGGATGGCGTTGTTTAGGAGTAAGAGCATTTTTGAGATTTACCTCAGCTCGTTCTCTAACCCACGGCATATAAAAATCGGATTTTCGCCATTGCGTCATGGCGTTGACCGTTTTCGCATCGTGTTCCAATGTATAGCGGTCCACCCACGACTCAATAGGAGATCCACCAACGGCTACTTGAATGATCCCAATGGGTACCTTTTCTTCTTGCAGTATTTTTTGCCCAAAGTAATAGGCTATAGCCGAAACAGCTTTGGCCGATAGCGAATCGCAGCGCTGCCACTTTCCGGAAAAATAGTTCAGTTCATTGGTTTTTGCTAAAGTCAGCGAGTCCCAAGCCGTATCATCGGTCTCTTGAATAGGTTGCCAATGCATTAAGCGTAGCCTATCATTGCTAGCCGCCTTCGCTAGTGCAGTTGCCCCCATTTTTTCCTTTTGAAGCGGAAAAGCCATATTGGATTGACCGGAACAAAACCATACATCGCCAATCAAAATGTTTTTCACTTCCAGCCATTGGTTCTGGCAACGGACTTTCAATTCATAGGGTCCCCCCGCTTTCATGGAAGGCCATTGCACACTCCATTTTCCATTAGTTGTTGCCGTTGTGCTTAAAGTTTGCCCATTGAAGGTTACTTCCACAAGATCTCCTGTATTGGCTTTGCCGAAAAAGGTGATGGGTTGCTGGCGTTGCAGCACCATGTGGTCTGCAAATTGTGGGGCAAGAGCAAAACCTCCAAAATCGCCTGTGAGGGCAGAATATACCGTTTTGGCAATAGTCGCAGCTCCCTCTTTGGAGGGGTGTAAAGCGTCGGGAAAAAGATCAGGACGGGCATATAATTTTTCGTGCAAATCAATCCAATTCACTTTATTTTCTTGGGCTACCGTTTTAATTTCGGCTTGAATTTCCCAAAACCAATCTCTTGTTCCCGATTGGAATCGCGGATGTTCGTTAAATATGGGGGTCATCTTACAGATGAAAATTTTGACTGTAGGATTTTGTGCTCGTAATGCCTGTATGATTGCATGATAATCTGATTGAAAATCCTGTTTGTAATTGGGCCAATTTCTAGGGTCGGTATCATTTAACCCAAGATGAATAATGGCAATATCGGGTTGAAACTGTAAGGCTTCTTGATATGCTTTAGTTTTGACATAGGGTCTGTGACCTTTTTTCAGCAAGGTAGCCCCACTGAATCCAAAATTTTTGACTTCATACGTTTCGCCTAATAGTCCTTGTAATTGTGAAGGATAGGCTTCGGTTATGGGATTTCCTAACATATAACCCGCAGTCACCGAGTCGCCCATGCAAGCCACTTTAGTTTTAGCCCACCCCTGGCTCGTCTCCGTATATAGCTGAACGATCATATATAATAAAAAGAGAATTGTTTTATTTTTCATTGGTATTAAAGCAATAGCATACATTAAAAGTGAGCGTGACGTACACCCGCCAACGGTTTAGTAGCTATAGGCATGGCAGACAGCTTTGCTGCTATTGCCTTGCTACTAAAAAAACTACTAAGGGAAACGGTGCTCCCTTAGTAGCTGAGCACTCACCAAAATCAAATTAAAAAACTAAACTATTTACACTTCACAATAATCATTATGTTTGGGTTTGAGGCAACTCATTTGTACTCCTAAGGCCAAGACCACTACAACTGCCATCAACGCAAAGGCCAAGCCCAACTTTCCGTTATCGGCGTATTGCCCTAGGAAAGTGGTAATTAAAGCGCCGCAGCCCACTCCGGTCATATTGAGCACTCCATAGGCTGTTGCGCGGTATTTTGCCCCCACGAATTGGCAGAGAATGGGCATATTATTGGCATCAAACATGCCATACCCAAAGCCAAAACACAAACCGGCGGCAACCACATGCGTCATAGAACTTCCAAAGCCAATCAGAAATAAAGCGGGAATGGTCAAGCTTAAACCAATAGCACTAGTGTAGATTCGGCCTTTAACATTTTTCATCACCCATTTATCAGAAAGTACCCCACCAAACAAGACGCCAATCAAAGAAGCCATGGCAATCGTAATAGTTGCCAAGGGTCCTGCTTGCTCCATGGATATGTGTAAATTATCCGAGAACAAAGTAGGCAGCCAGTTTTTGGTAGCCCATCCCGGGAGACTAATGGTGGCAAAAAAGAATAAAATCACCCAAAACGAAACGTTGGTAAACAATAGCGCCAATCCTTTTACCAAGGGGATGTTTTCGGTTTGGTGTTCGCCCACGGCTCTATACTGATTCTGGGAAGGGGCTTCTTTCTCAAACAGGAAAAACACCAAAACCACCGCATAGCCCATTCCTATGAGGCCAAAGTAATGGAAGGTGGTATGCCAAGAAAATGCAGCCGCAATGGTTGCACCAAAGCCACCCAAAGCAGCACCAATATAAAGTCCAGTCATGTGAATGCCTATGGCCAACGATCTTGACTTTGCCTGGTGATAATCGGCAATCAAAGACAAACCTGCAGGAATGTACAAGGCCTCACTAATTCCCATTACCGCTCTAAGCCAATACAATTGTTGAAAATTTTCGGCCATGCCCATTGCATAGGTCACTAAAGACCACACGAACAAACTTCCTACAATCAGCCATTTGCGATTGAGTTTATCGGCTATAACACCAGAAACGGGACTCATGAGCGCATAGACCCATAAAAAAATAGCCATTAATCTTCCGAAATTCTCTCCTGCTATCAATTCTGGAATTTCTTTTTCCATAGCCGGTCGCATGGTAGCCAGCATTTGACGGTCCATGTAGTTGAGCAGGGCTACTAACCAAAGTAGGCCTACGACTAGCCAAGGATAATATTTTGTGTGCTTCATATTTATCAAGGTGTTGCAAGGGAAATGCCTCCAAGGCACATCCCATTAGTTGTTGTATTTATTCTTTTTTAAACTTCCCAATCATGATATTGGGGGTCCGAATGCCGGGCTTTACTTCTCCATTGGACAATACTATTTGATGATCCCATACCACAGCAGGAGTCGTTACAGGAGGCATGAAAGGCAATTCGCCAATCTTTTTCCAAGAATAAGTCAAAGTGTTAAAGCACAGCATACTTTTGTTAAAACCTGCATGTTGGGTATTGAGTAGGTTTTTTTCTTGTATCCATTTAGCTTTATCTGTTTCCGAATGGGAATGCGCAATTTGGGACAAATACGTTTCTATTTTATGAAAAACCTCACCTGTATCGCCCCCTAAGAGCAACAATTCAGTATGGTTTATAGGCACTACACTACCAGCAGCAAAGTGCAAAGGAGTTTGCCCATTTGTAAGCGCCGCGACAGCTTTCCACGCTTTCTTGTTGAGAGACATAGCATACACGGTGGCATGCCAATCGCTGATTCCCGTTGAACTTTTGGTTCTTCCCCCAATCACAAACAAACAAGGTCCCTCTTGGGTATCTTGAATGGCCACCGCTGCATTGGCCACCGCAAAAGGAAAATCTTCCAATGCTGTCCACTGCGGTTGCTCGGCTTTTAAATCCAAACAAAACACCTGATTCGAAGTAGTTGTAGTTTCATCGCCACCCACCGCATAAATCATATGATCATACGAAGCCAAACCGATATTGGTAATTGGCTTAGGAAAATTTGGCAAGACAGTACAGACAACCTCATTCGTTTCTTTGTTCCATTGTAACAAATAAGCTTTATTGGAGAGGCCCTTTTCATTTTCGCCCCCAACATACACTATCCCTTTAGGTGTTGACGTAACGCCACAATAGGCAATGGGTTCGGGCAATTTTGATTGTACTTTGGTGTTCCAAGCATAGTTATCTCCCTTTTTCTCGAGAACGTACACGCTATCGTAATATTTTTTCTTACCGCCTTCCCAAGGCATTTTATCTGGGAAATTGGCTCCACCGGCCACTATTAACACTTGATGGTGCAACCCGTTGATGGGGCCTGCAAAACCCAAAGAGGGTTGGCCTGCTTTGTCGGGTAAATAGGCAGCTCTTTCCCATACTAGGGTTGGATTTTCCTGTTGTTGTGCAAAAGAGTCAGTCGAATTGATAAGCATTGTTAGCAAAGGGATACAGATTAGTATTATTTTATTGCTGAGTTTCATTATTCTTCAGCAAACATTTCAGATTTGAACTGGTCGAAATTCAAACCGGCTACATCCTGTTGGAAGGCTTCCCATTGAGAGTCATTCATATTTTTGACTGGAAGGCGAAAAGTTCCTAGATCCAAGCCAACGCATTTCATATAGGCTTTACCTACAGCAATTCCGCCATATTTACCTAACAATCGGATCATATCAATTGAGCGTTGTTGCAATTTTCTAGCCTCTTCCAGCCTGTTGTTTTCAAACGCAGCCATCAAATCATGATACAAGGGTGCGGCGTAATTGAACGTACTTCCCACCGCTCCTTTGGCTCCAAGCACCAGTGCAGAAAGCATGTTTTCGTCTCTGCCCCAAAGCATGTCGTATTTGCCTTCTTTAAAACTCATACAGCTTTGAAAATCCATAAAATCTTCGTGTGTGTATTTGATACCGGCAAAATTGGGCAAGGTCTCGTCTAGGATTTGAACCAGATCGAACATGGGGAAATTCACGCCTGTTAATACTGGAATATGATAATAATAAAATGGCATATTGGGTACACTTTCGGCTACCTTACGACATGCTTGTGCTAGCATGTCTACATTGGCTGGTTTAAAATAGAAAGGCGCGGTAAACGAAACGGCATACAATCCGAGTGCTTCAGCCTGTTGGGCCAAGTCGATACAATCTTGCAGACAGGTGCCTCCAAGAAAGGCCATTACTTTAAAATCGGGATCGTGATGGGAAGCCTCGGCCCAGGCTTGCGCCACGGCTTTTTTTTCTGCAAGGGTAATGCTCACGCCTTCGCCTGTAGATCCATTAATAAAAGCCCCAGTTACTTTATTGTGTTTTAAGAACTTATAATAGGTTGGTATGAGGGTGGTGTCCAACTGCCCTTTTTCATTAAAAGGGGTAAATGGAGCTGCTATAAGTCCTTCTAAATGAGAGAATTCCATGATAAATACTGTGTTATGTTTGGAATATACAAGACTAAGTCGAACATTGGATAGTTGTCGACTCAGTCTGTATTCCATTAAAAAAAGGTTTACTTAGTACCCTGAATTTTGTTTTACTTTAGGGTTGTAATTGATGGTGTTTTGAGAGATTGGGAAGTAAATTGGTTTCCCGGTCATAGATGGCACCAGCGATGTTTTATTAAAACGCACGATATCCCACCAAGCTTTGCCTTCAAAGGCCAATTCTTTCAGCCTTTCGTTTAAGATGGCATCATCATTAGCTGCTTGCGTACCGTTTGTAAAACTTGCAGCCGCATCGGCTCTTTGCATCACTAGGTTCATTTCGGTTGTAGGGTTTTGACCTAAAGCGTTTTTGATTTCGGCTTTCATCAACAAGATGTCGGCCCAACGGTAAATGATGATATCGCTGGTAAAACGTCTTAATGTTCCGTCTACCGTCCCGTTGTATTTCACCAAACCAGTTACTACGTCGGCCGTGTTGGCTGTATTGCGAAGCGTGAGAAAAGTGGCGTCTTTTCGGGTATCTGTAGCCGAAAAGTTAAATCGAGACGGATCGGGTTGTACTCTAGAAATACCTGCATTACCTGAACCTGACCCCAAGGTTCCAAACATGGCGGTAGCTGCCGCTGCGGTAGCCCCTGGGTAATCTGCAGGACCTACATACATAAAAGAGTTCCAGTTGTCTAATAAGTTTGAAGTCACATCGGTTAAAGAATAACGAATGGCGAACAAAACTTCGGCATTTCCTTTGTTGGCATAACTAAATACATCCTTAAAATTAGGCAATAAGGATAAAGGAGGGATGGCGTCGATAGCACTAAGTGCTACATTTAAATCGGCAGTTCCCCCGTTCAATTGTTTTGCGGTCCACAAGAACACATCCGCTTTCAGCGCATTGGCCGCCGACTTTGACAATTGTACTTTATTATTTGTTTCGTCAGGAAAATTGCTCAAAGCCAATTCTAGATCCGATTTGATAAAAGCAAACGTTTCTTCCAAGCTGTTTCTAGGAACAATGTATTCGTTTTGATTGGTATTCTCCGTTGGGGTCGTAACGATTGGCACCCCTCCCCAGGAACGTGCCATGATAAAATACGCTAAGGCTCTCATCGTATAGGCTTGAGCCAAGTACCTTTTTTGTTCTTTAGCTGTAGCTGCGCTAAAAGTAATTTTTGGCACATTTTTAATAATCAAATTGGCTTGTTGCACCACGGTATACAATCCGCTCCAATCCACATCTACATTTTGAGCTGTTAGGTTGTTGTTGTAATAATTGGCCAAATTCAGCGGCGATTGCACCCCTCCTTTGATTTCGGCGCTACGTGCTCCTCCCAAAAGATAGTAATTTTGTTGGGTTTGGGTTCTAAAATTGTAGTACAAACCATTGACTGCTGCTTTGGCATCGTCTTCCGTTTTCCAAAAAGCATTGGCCGTAATACTACTTTCTGATTCTAGTTCTAAGTCATCGACGCAAGAATTCAAAAATCCCAATCCTGCCAATAAAAAGATATATATAAAATGTTTGTTTTTCATGATGTTGAATTTAAAATTATAGACTGATGTTTACACCAAAGATGATGTTTCTCGGTACAGGATACGTACCTGTAGCCCCTGCTGAGTTGAGTCCTTGGCTGGACCCTCCATCAATACCCTGAACTTCAGGGCTTAATCCGGTGTATTTTGTAAAATAGTACAAATTACTACCTGTAACATAAAGTCTAGCTGAGGAAAGTTTTACTTTCTCGGTGAAGGCTTTCGGAACTGTGTAGCCTAAAGTAATTTCTCTTAGGCAAAGGAAATCGCCACTTTCATAATACCTGCTGTTGCCTTGGAACATGTTGGTATTATAGGCCGCTCCACTGGCTTCTGAACGGAACAAGTTGTTTTGATTGGTTTGATCGGCCCAACGATAGCGAGGCACATCGGTAATATCCCCTTCTTTTTGCCATGATTTCAAACTTTCGGCCAACAAGCCATAATTTCCTTGAAATTGTCCAATGAAACGGGCTCTGGCTTCGTTATAAATGGTAGCCCCTAAAGAGTAATCGGTTCTAACGTTTAATGAAAAGCCTTTGTAAGCCACATCAAAATTGAATCCCCCCACATATTTTGGGAACATATTTCCCATGAATTTACGGTCTCTACTATCGATGATTTTATTGCCATCGGTATCTTCAAAAATGGCATCCCCTGGAAATTTGATTCCGTTAGGATTGCCTCCAGTTGCTGCTGTCTTTCCTACATATGTATCTTTGTACTGGGCATTGTAGGCATCAGCTTCAGCTTGCGTTGCCAAAATTTTCACTTGTTGGTGCGCGTAGAAATCGCCAATTTTTTGCCCTTCTTGTAATCCTCCAACAAACACATAGGCATTGGTTTTGGGATCCCAAATTTGAGTTCCTCCAATTCGATTGTTCAAGTTGCCGTTGAAGGGTAGTTTTTCGATTGTATTTACGTTGTGAGAAATGATAAATCCGGCATTGATTTTTAAATCCTCGTCATTGTATATCGCTCCCATGATTTCCATTTCGAAACCTTTACTTCTTAGTCCTCCTAAATTGGTCAACACGGTTGAGAAACCACTATTAGAAGGCAAGGTTAAGTTGGTCAACAAATCGGAAGTTAATTTGTTATAGAAATCGCCAATTACACGAATTTTATCTTGATGCACGCCAAGGTCAAACCCAATATTGTTGGTTCTGGATTGTTCCCATTTCAAACCAGGGTTCGCAATTTGCGCGTTTACGATAGCCGATTGTCCATTGTAATTGTTGGCCAAACCGTTGGTTGACCCTGAATACAATCCACCCGCTTGAAAATCGCCCAAGGTACCTAGGTTACCATTTACTCCATAACTGGCTCTCAATTTCAAAGACGAAACGATTTTCGGCACATGACTCCAAAATGCTTCTTCATGTGCATTCCAACCCACAGAAACCCCTGGGAAAAATCCAAATTTATTGTCGGGACCTAAGTTCGAAGCACCATCATAACGAAAAGAACCGGTAAACAAATACTTTCCTTTGTAGTCGTAATTGAGTCTTCCAAAAACCCCATTGATGATTAATTTAGAATTATTGGCAAAGACCGAAACAGGAATAGGTGACGAATCTAGGGTTTGAGTCAAATCGGAGGCACTTCCTTTTCCTGCGGCATTAAATGCTTTTATTACCCTATTGTAGTTTGAGGCACCCAATTTGGCTTCAAAATTTCCAATACGCTCCAAGTCTTTTCTATAGGTAAACACTCCTTCGAATTGAGTTTGGAAATAACGGTTGTTAAACTGAGAAGCATTTCTCGTGTTGTCTAACACCCCAGTTCCACTTAAAAACGCTTGTTGAAACACATTTCCTGAATTGTTCTCACTGTATAAGGACATGGAGGGCACAAAATTCAAATCTTTGGTAATTCTCAAATCACCATCCACGGCCAATTGCAGTTTTTCATTTTCATTAATCCCTTTTACTTTCCCCATTTGGTATAATGGGTTACCGTTGATGTTGTTTTGACCTGGTGCTAAGGTTCCGTCTTCAAACAAAAATTTGGTAGTAGGTGCATTTCCTAAATAACGGTTAAACACCACACTGTTGCTCACCACTTGGTTGTTGTTGGAACGTGCATACAACATTTTTCCATCAATGGTAAAGTTTTCTGCTAGTTTAAAGGAGGCGTTCAATTTGGAAGTAAAACGTTCGTAGCCGGTAAAAATGGTGATACCGTCTCCTTTTAAATACCCCAAGCTCAAATCGAATAGCGACTCCTCATTGCCTCCACTAAAGTTGAGATAATGATTTTGAGTCAACGCATCTTGGAACAATACATCATTCCAATCGGTGCTTTTAAACATGATGGTATTTGTTGGATTTAAAGGATCAGCCATTTCTTGCCATCCTTTGGCCAACAAAGTCGTTACATCCGCCGCAGCGAGAGAGGCTTTGGACAAGGATGCAAAAGGAGTTGTTCCGGTTAGGTTGTTTCCGGTACCGTAAGGCGTTGCGCCTAGCAATTGATTGTCTCTCGCATTAGGACGAGTTCCTCCTAAGATGTCTGCCGCATTTTTCACTCCTAAACGTGACAATCTGATGAAGTCTTCGCCTTTCAAAAAGTTGTATTTTTTGTTGATTTGACTCAACATAGTAGAATACCCATAGGAAATTCTAGTTTTACCCGATTTTCCGTTGGCTGTGGTAATGATTACTACCCCATTGGATCCACGTGCTCCGTAGATAGAGGTCGAAGCGGCATCTTTTAGCACTTGTAAAGAGGCGATATCGGCTGGGTTGATGTCGTCTATTTGCATACGAATTACGCCATCCACGATATACAATGGTGTGGCGCCTGCAGGGTTGTCAATTGAGGTACCCCCACGCACCAAGATATTTGAGGCTTTCCCAGGCTGCCCCGAAGCGGTACGCACAATCACCCCACTCACGTTACCTTGCAAAGCTTGGGTAACATTGGAATACGGAATATTTTCTAATACTTTTTTATCTAATTTTGAAACAGAAGTGGTTACAGCACGACGGTTTTGGGAGCCATACCCTACCACAATTACTTCATTCATTTGTTGGCCCACTTCTTTCATGATGATAAAAAGATCATCCTCTCCCACTACTTTTACCACTTGTTCTTGTAAGCCGATGTAGGTAATTACTAATTCGGTCACCTCATCGGGTAGAGTGAGTACAAACGTTCCCTCGAAATCTGTTTGAGTGGATATTTTAGTGCCTTTGGCAACAATGTTTACGCCAGGTAATGGTTCGCCCTTTTCGTTTACTACCTTTCCTTTGATCTTTTTTTCGATCTCGGCCGATTTTGAAGTTAAGGGTTTTGCAACGCTTTTGGGTACTAATGAAATGATATTGCCTTGAATGATCCATTTTACTGGAGCATTTTTGAATACTTTTTGCAAAACATTTTCAATAGAAGCATTTTTCACCTCAATTGAAACGGGTTTGACTTGACTTAAAATTGTAACATCATAAAAAAAGACATAGTCGGTTTGTTCCTTTATAACATTTAACACTTTTTTGGCCGACATGTTTTTTCCGGAAAAGGTTACCGTTTGAGAAGAAACAGAAGCGGCAACATTAAATGTGAAAACAATTATCAAAACGGTTGATAATTTCATAATTTTCCATAATTTAGGAGTAAGCCAAGAATTTCTTGTCTTGCATTTTCGTAATAATTTCATACTTTTGTAGAGAATTTGGTTAATAATAAAATTTCCTTGCTTGGTTATTTATTTGTTATTCCAATTTTTTTCTTCTTTGTAAGAATAGGCCAGCAATGCTTCCAACATTTGCTGGTTTTTTTTTTGGAATCACAAATCAATTCGATTTTAAGGCAACACCCTTACTATTTTTCCTTCCATTTTAAAATGAATGTTATTGGTTTCTAATACTTTTAACACTTGATCCAGATTTAAATCCCGGCTTATTTCACCATCAAAGTTGCGTTGCGGCACTCCTTTTTCAAAGACTACATCTACATCATACCATCGGCTGAGTTGTTGCATCACCTTTTCGAGGCTGGCGTTGTTAAAATAAAACTGTCCGTTTTTCCAAGCGAGCACTTCTTCTAGATGCTCTAGTTTTTTCACCTGGAATTCACCCGTTGCTTTTAGTGCTGCTTGTTGTCCGGGTTGCAATAGCACTTTGCGGTTGTTTTGACTTACTTGTACGCTTCCTTCTATTAGGGTGGTTTGGGTGATTTTGTCTTCTTTATAACTGTTAATATTGAAATGCGTTCCCAATACACGTACTTCCATTCCTCTAGTATCCACGATAAAAGGATGTTTTGGGTCTTTGGCTACTTCAAAATACGCCTCCCCGCTGAGGGTTACTTTTCTTTCTTTGCCTACAAAAGCGGTTGGAAACGTGATCGATGAGGCGGCATTGAGCCATACTTTGGTTCCATCGGCTAGTACCAACTGGTATTGTCTGCCTCTAGGTGTTTGCATGCTGTTCCTTGCGGCTTTGCTTGTTTGGTTTGCCGAATACACCAAGGTCCCTTCTTTTTTGACAACTGAAGTATGGTTTTGTTCGGCCAAAATACCATTTGCTACACTATCCAACACTATTTGTGAGCCATCTGCCAAGGTAAGTATAGCGCCAGCTGTAGCCGGTGCAATCTGATTTTTCTCATGTAATGTTACAGTAGGTACGCTAGGAGTTTGAATGTATTTGAAGACCCCCAAGCCCAAGCACACCACAATACTAGCCGCCACAGCTATTTTTTGCCAATTCCAAAAAGTAAGCTTGGCGTCTTCGGTTTCGGACTTGTTGTTCATTCTTTCCCTTATCGCCTCTACAAAGGCTTCTGTCGCGGGAGTATCAGCAAAGGTATTTGGCGTAGCCTCATAGTTTTGGCGCAGTACGGCATCTAACACCTTACTGTATTGTGGGTCGTCTAGCATCTGCAGCAACTGAGCTTTTTCCTCTGTGGACAGCACACCCAATTGATAGCGATGCATTAATTTTTTAAATGTCTTTTTCTGATACATAATTTATTGATTAGGTCGTATGCCTCCCTTTCTATATTAAAGACGAGATACCGTTAGAAAAGTGGCAATGAAAAAATGAAAAAAAATGAAAAAAAATTTCAAATCGCTGATAATAAAACCCTTAACTGCAGAAAAAAAATACAGATACCACAAAAAATATCCAAAAACACCAGCCATATTGTTGATTCACATGCACTCTCAAAAAGTTAAGTGCTTCTAACAGATGCCATCTAATGGTGCGTTTGGCCAATCCTAATTCTTTACTGATATAATCGGTATCTTTTCCTTCCATTCTGCTGAGGAGGAAAATAGTTTTTCTGGGATCGGTCAACAGATTAGCCCCTTTAAGGATGATGGTATTCAATTCTTGGTATTCGAATTGATCGTCGGGCTTGAAAAACATTTCTTGTAACTTTTCTTCTTTTAAGGAAGCGGTTTCTACCAGTTTTTTACGGATATGGGAAATGATTAGGTTTCTGCTAACGATAAAAAGATAATTGTCGAACTGTTGAACTTGGGCTAGTTTTTCTCTTTTTTCCCAGATTTGAATGAATACATCTTGCGCCAATTCTTCTGCAATGGGATAGGATTTCACAAAACTTAGGGCATGTAGGACCACTTTTTGCCAATATTTCCCCACCAATTGACTATAGACCCATTCATTGCCCGCTGCAATTTCAGCTAAGGTCAATGCTTCATCAGGCGCTATTTTGGATGTATTCATATTTATATTTTGAAATAAATAGAGTGTTAAAGAAATACAAACATAAAAAAATAAGTATTGATTTTATTTTTTTATTTAAAAAAATAAATTTCATCAAAAAAAGGGATTATATCACAATTCAACAACTATAAATTAAAATAACACAACAATTCAACTGTATTAATTAAAAAAATTAAGAATTATACAAAGTGTAAACTCTATTAGTTTTGTTAATTTTATATGAATTATTTAATAAATTTTACATTTTGTTAACAAAACAAAAACCCACCCACCACTTGGGTTAACCTTTGCCATGATCCTAAGGATAACACGAAGAAACCTAAAATAATTTATCCTCTTTGCTTCGACATGATGAATGGGGCTGCAAACTTGAAGTATTGCCTTTAATGGCATTTTTAACTCAGTAAAAAACAGGTAGACCAACTCAAGTTCTCTCTAGGGCAGGGATCCAAATCAGGGTCTTTTTCCACTAAAATTGGCATGGTATTAACAGTTGACGTTAATTAAAACACAAAACAGAAAATACTGACTTATGTCATTTCTCCCGACTTATGGGCCCCATAAATTTGTAACAGATAAGGCCTTGCAGTGTACCCTTTTATCTTTTTTTATAAAATTTAATAGTAGTATACCCTTGTAAATCAACAAATTCCATTATATTTATACTATTCTAAACCTCTTAGCATCAACTAAATAACAATTGATCATCACTTAATTCATTCTACTATTATGCTAGTACTAGGTTCCTTACTCTCGATTGTTTTCATTGCCGTAGTGGCAAGATTGTTAATCAAAAACTATTATGCCCATGCCGTCTTACTTATTGGCGGACTGCTCATGCTTGGTGTCGCCGCGGTCTTAGGTTTTGAAATGCCAAAACTAGACAAACCCACAGGCTCGGCCTTTTTTGACATTTTTGAATACATCAGTGTCGCCTTCAGTCAGACCAATGCTAATGTGGGTTTGATGATTATGGCTATTGGTGGATTTGTAGCCTTTATCGATAAAATTGGCGCTTCGGATGCTTTGGTGTACCTGGCCATGAAGCCCTTATCTTTACTCAAAAAATACCCCTACATTATTGCCTCATTGGTAATTCCAATTGGGCAATTTCTGTTTATATGCATTCCCTCGGCCGCGGGTTTAGCACTTTTATTGATGGCTTCCATCTTTCCCATTATGGTCAATTTGGGAGTAAGTCGCCTTTCGGCAGCTTCAGTAATTACGGCTTGTACGGCTTTTGGAGTGGGGCCTGCCTCGGTCATTACGGCTCGCTCGGTTAAAATTATTGAAACGAATTCGGTTGCCCATTTTTTTGGCTCCCAAATTCCCTTAATGATCCCGTTGACCATAAGCTTAATGATTACCTATTATTTTGTCAACAGGTATTATGACAAAAAAATGACCGCAGAAGTTACAGCGGTTGAAAGCAAAGAAATCGAATTAAAAGTACCGGTATTCTATGCAATTATTCCGGTTTTACCCCTTATTATATTATTGGTGTTTTCTGATTTGTTCCAATTTTTCAAAACACCAATCCACGTAAACACCACTATGGTTATGATCTTTTGCGTGTTCGTAGGACTCGTTTTTGAAGCGGTTCGAACCCGAGATATCAAAGTGGTTTTTAATTCCTTGAAACTGTTCTTTAATGGTATGGGCGATATATTTAAATCGGTAGTAACCCTTATCATCGCTGCCGAAATATTCTCCAAAGGATTAATCAGTTTGATGTTCATTGATGGATTAATCAGTAGTTCACAAAGTCTTGGTTTAGGTGCAGATGGGATTAGTATCGTCATGGCGCTGATGATTTTCTTAGCTTCTATTTTGATGGGAAGTGGTAATGCGGCCTTTTTTGCCTTTGGTCCTTTGGTACCAAAACTTACCGGAGAATTGGCTGTTTCTACCACACACATGATTTTACCCATGGAATTTGCGGCTTCGATGGGGAGAACGGTTTCTCCTATTTCGGGTGTGCTGTTATCCACCTCAGAAATCGCCAAAGTGTCCCCTTTTGATATTGCCAAACGCAATGCCATTCCGTTTGTTGTGGCCCTATTAGTAATGCTTGTTCAACACTTTATACTATAGCTATGTTAAAACTTATTCAAAACGCCACCGTTTATGCCCCAGAATTTTTAGGCAAAAAAGACATTCTTATCGCCGGAGAAAAAATAGTTGCCATAGAGGATACTATTGAAGTTTCGACGCTATTCTCGGAAGTGATAGATTTTAATGGCAAAATCGTGACTCCAGGTTTAATTGACCAACATGTGCACATTACAGGCGCTGGAGGCAAACATGGCTTTGGGTCTATGACGCCCGAAATCATGTTGAGCGAGTTTATTGCTTGTGGTACCACAACTGTAGTAGGATTACTAGGTACTGATGGCAGCGCAAGAAGCATCAAAACCTTATATGCCAAAGCCAAATCTTTAGAATCCGAAGGTATTTCGGCCTATATCTTGACCAGTTATTTTGGTTTGGATGCGGTGACCTTTACCCAATCTATTCAAGACGATATGATTTTCATTGACAAAGTAGTAGGGTGCAAAGTAGCCATCAGTGATGAACGATCTTCGTACCCTGAAGCCATTGATTTACTTCGCGAATTAAAACAAGTACGAGTGGGCGGCCTAATTGCAGGAAAAAAAGGGATTCTTCATATTCATCTTGGCGCGCTGAGTTCTAGAATGGATGTTTTGTTGGAGTTGGTTCAAAAATACGAATTCCCAATCGAGCATATTTCTCCTACACACGTGGGTCGTACCCTTCCCTTATTTGAACAGGCCATTGAGTTTGCCAAATTGGGCGGTATGATCGACATTACTTCAGGCGGAACAAAATACACCGACCCCTACAAATCGGTGCTCTATGCTCTAGAAAAAGGGGTATCAATAGACAAGATGACCTTCAGTAGCGATGGTAATGCTGGTATCGGAATTGTCAACGAACAAGGCGTAACTATCGGATTCAAAAAAGCCCCGATCCATTTGAATTTAAAACAAGTGGTATTGTTGGTACAAGAAGGTAAACTATCCATTGAACAAGCCTTCAAATTAATCACTACCAATCCTGCCAAAAATTTAGCCTTAAAACATAAAGGAAGTATAAAAGTAGGCTTCGACGCCGATTTTTGTGCTTTCACTACCGATTTACAACTGACAGATGTAATCGCAAGAGGTAAACAAATGATGAAAGATGGAGACATCCTTGTTTATGGAAATTTTGAAACAAAAAATTAATTAACATCCACACTATGAATGTAACAAAACTAAATCATTACCTCATCGTATTGTTGTGTTTTGTCTTTGGAGCCACTACTTATGCTCAAGATGATGACAAAGATAACTATGATAATGATGAGGAAATTAACCTAGACTCAACCTCTAGTATCGTCCGTTTAAAAAGGAATTACAACATTGGAGATGGGATCAATTTTATTTCTGAAAATGGTTCCTCGATGAACATTACCCAAAGCGTTCAATCTTTATATCTAATGAATACCTCCAACGATTTTGAAACGATGAATTCGCAGTTCAGAATCCGAAGAGCGCGTATGAAAGTAAGCGGTAACCTTTTTGATAAAAAATTGTATTACAGAATTCGCTTGAATTTTGCTTCAGATTATCAAAGCACTACTTCGGGATCTCGTTCCTTCAACAACCTGATGCAAGATGCTTACATCGAATATCGCCCTGCCAAAGGACACCGCATCAATTTTGGGCTAAGAGCTGATTATTTAGATTCCAGAGAAACCCGAATTGA
Organism: Flavobacterium riviphilum; assembly: GCF_055231795.1. Lineage (NCBI taxonomy): Bacteria > Pseudomonadati > Bacteroidota > Flavobacteriia > Flavobacteriales > Flavobacteriaceae > Flavobacterium > Flavobacterium riviphilum. The sequence continues at coordinate 7,443 of NZ_JBUYSY010000021.1, read as the reverse complement.
AGGTGAAGTATTAGGGTTCATTGAACGAAGTGAACTCTCAAGCGCTTTTGACGCGATATTTGATTACGGAATTCGTTATCAAGGTCAATTTAGAGTGGCAGGACAATTATTCAAACCCTATGTTTCCATTACTACAGGAGAAGGACAATCCGGATTATCCAAAAATTATGGTGGGTTTAAATATGGCGCCCGTTTGGATTATCTTCCCTTTGGTGCTTTCTCAAAACTAGGCGAATTTTATATGGAAGATTTGGCCAGAGAGAAAAAACCCAAACTAGTAATTGGTGCCGTGTACAGCTATAACGACGGACAAACTTCGGCCAAAGGCACCAATGGAGGACGCTATTTGTATGGTGATGCCAATCAAAATATCGTATTGCCCGATTATCAAAAATTTGGCGTTGATTATATGTTCAAATACCGAGGTTTTTATTCTCTAGGCAGTTATTTTATGACCCACGCCAGTGTCCCTAACAATATTGCAGGAGAATTCTCCTTGTCTGGAAAATTCACCCCCTTTACAGGCACCCTTGAAGAATCCAAGAATAAAGTACTTTCTCGATTGAACTTAGGGTCCGGTTTCAATGTTCAAGCGGGCTATTTATTGCCTTCTAACTGGTCGTTTGGCTTGCGTTATACCCAATTATTCCAAGATGAAGTATCCAATTCCTTCGATACGTACGACAAAAACTACTCCCTTGTGGCTACCAAATATCTTGCAGGTCACGATTTGAAAATCCAAACAGAAATTGGCAAATCCAATATCAAAGGAGGCGATAAGGATTATTTATACGGTCAAATTATGTTAACCATACAATTATAATTATGAAAAAAATATTCATCACAGTAGTTGGTTTTCTTTTTGCCATGCACCTCAACGCTCAAGAAAACGACATTTATACCAAATTTTTTCCAGACCCTGAAAAACAACTTCCGGTACCCATTACCAACGGCAGTGATTATTATACTAGCTATACTAATGTGCTGAAGTTTTTAGACAATTTAGCGGTAAAGTATCCTAATGTGATGAGCGTTTCCAACATTGGCAAGTCGCAAAGAGGAAACAACACCCCAGTGGTTACTCTCAACCGAAAAAGCACTATCAGTGATACCCAAAAAGTACGGGTTACGTTTTTAGGCAGTATGCATGGGGACGAACCCATCAGCACAGACGCCATGTTGAATACCATTTATGAAATCCTTGAAAACCCAAGCTATAGTGCCTATTTAGACAAAGCAATTGTACAAATTATTCCTATTGTAAACGTAGACGGGCATAAAGATGAAACTCGATTTTCAAATGACGAAACCGATTTGAATCGCAATTTAGGTATCTTGAATGTACCTGAAACCGTAAATGTTAAAAATGCCATCAATACCTTTGATCCCCATGTGGTGATTGATTTTCACGAGTACAACCCGCAACGAAAAGATTTCTTGGATCTAGACGATTGTTTGACTTCTTCGTATGATGCCATGTTTTTGTACTCGGGTAATCTCAATGTAGATGAAAACATTCGTAAAATGATTGAAAATGATTTTGTGGTGCCTACCAAAGCCGTGTTGAAAAAAAACAACAGAGTGGTTAGAAACTATAGTTCTTCCCAACGTATGGACAATCAAGTTATTCTAAACATTGGCGGAATTACTTCTCGTTCTAGCGCTACGAATTATGCGTTGCAGAACAGAATCTCTATTTTGATGGAAATTCGCGGGGTAACCGAGAAAGAAAAAGCGGTAAAACGAAGAATCGAAACTTCCACGCTGGCTGCTTTATCCTATTTGGAAATCGCTAACCGTCTTTCGGAAACCCTTAAAGCCACCGTTGAAAAAGCCCATCAAAAAGCACTAGAAGGTAAAACCGACATTGTCATTGCCTCAAAACCTACCATGATTGAGTCTAATTTTCAATTCATAAATACCTGTACCAATGAGTACTCTATTTATAAATTCTTAGCCAAAGACAACAACAATCAACTTGTGGAAGCGACTAGAAAAAGACCCGAAGGCTATGTCATTATCACTAAAAGCAAGCCCTTGTTCAACGTTTTAAGAACTTCTGGAATTGAATTTTCGGTTACTGAAAAAGCGTATGATATGGAGGTCGAAACCTATGTACAAAAAGAGAATGGCAAATTTGAAATACAAAAAGAAACCCTCTCCGTTCCCGCCCGTTCCATTTTGATCAAAGCCCATCAAAAAATGGGCAATACCGTGGTGGATTTGTTAGAACCAGAAGGCAACAATTCGTTATACCAAAACAAGATTTTAAAAACGCTACCCAATTCGGATAGGTTACGACTATTACGCGTGAATTTGAGTCAAATCGTACAACTACAAAATTAATTTATCATGCAAAACATACTTACTTATACCATCGCTGCATTATTACTCCTCAGTACTTATAGTAATGCACAAGAAATAAAGGAAGTCAAAAAAACCGATTCTACCTTTATTTATAAAAATGGAGAAGGCACCTTTATCAATGTAGGCAAGAAAAACAAAACGGTGATTAACGTCTCTGGAACTATTCAATCCGGCGCTGCCTTCATTAAAACCGATAATGGTACCGATACCGAAAACAACAGTAGAATGTCGATCAACATGGCGCGCATCTATTTGAACGGATCCTTTTTGAATGACAAGGCTCGTATTGGATTGGTCACTGATTTTACCGGAACCAAAGGATTATTAGAAGCTTGGGTAGGCCTCAATTTATACAAAAAAAATGCCTATTTGTACTTTGGTGAAAAACGCACCAATACCAACAACCGTTTGGCCATAGAAGACGAACGCTTTGCTCAAAACATTGCACAAACCATAGCCGGACAATCCAATGATGGTATTGCCTATGGCGGGATGATGCAAAACTTTGTAGGGGCCACTCGCGAGGGGGGATTGTTTATTGAAACCAATTTCACCATAGGGACTATGCGCATTTATCCTTCGGTATCGATTACCTCAGGTGATGGACCTATTTCCTTTGGGGAACAATCCAATTCTGGACTCAAATACGGAGGACGATTAGACATTATGCCTTTGGGTGATTTTATCAAAAACAATGCGTTTATCAGTCACGATTTGTACTATGAACCTTCTCTTAAAATTGCTTTTGGAGTAGCGGGAAGTTATAACGTACAAGCTAGTGAAGCTAGAGGTAGTGGGAATAATAGCATCACCGGAATATTTGACAAAGACGGTAAAGCCGCTTATGCGGATTACCGAAAAGTGGTTACTGATTTCATCGTGAAATATAAAGGATTCTCTTTTATTGGAGAATATACCAATGCCTCGGTTAATGGTAAAAACTTATACAGCAACAGTTCGGCTTCCACCCTTTTGAATGCGGAGACTTCGGCTTCTAAATACAACATGGGATATGGGGTGAACCTACAATCGTCTTATGTAACTCGAAGCGGATGGGCTTTTGACACTCGAGTTTCCTTCATCGAACCCGAAGTAGATTCGGCCACCTCCTTGATTCAAAAAGAAAATTGGTACACCGTAGGCATCAACAAATACCTTAAAAACAATGCCTTAAAAATTGGCTTGAACACTACTTACATTGATCGCAAAGTGGAACCTGTTTCTACCTCCAACTGGAACACCAATTTGGGCGTACAATTAACCTTCTAAACTTATTATCATGAAAAAATATATTTATACCAGCATATTGAGTGTCTTCTTCTTCATGGGATGTTCTTCGGAATTTACCGAGGAGCCCATTATTGATCCTGAAGTACCAACGGATAGCTTTGAGGAATTGTTAATTTCTGAAATTGCCACCTTTATCAATACTGATAATTCTAAAAGAAATCATTACGTAGAGCTTTATAACGGAACCGATAAAGTGATAGACCTATCGAACTACGCGATTGGTTATCAAGCCACTTCAGACGAGTCCACCTTAGCGGAATGGTCTTTTACTGACCCGAACAATTACCTACAACTAAGTGGTAGTTTGGCTACTCAAAAAGCCTATGTGATTGCTTCCGTTCAAGCCGATCCTGCTATTATCAAAAGTAATGTTACTTGGGGAACTAGCAGTACCGCAAGTGCCGATGCTAGCAAACCCCTACAATTGAGTGGGAATAGCGCTATCGCTTTATTGAAAAAAGATGCTGCGGGCACCCACACTCTAAATGGAGAAAAATATAAAATCATCGATGTCTTTGGCAGTCCAAAAGTAGCACGCGTAACGGCTGCGACTTCATCTTCTAGAAATAATTTCATGTGGACCATCGCTGGAGAAAGTGCTGAAACCCGAAACAATACCTTTACTAGAAAAAGTACCATTAGAAAACCCAATACGGATTGGGCAGTTTCAAAAGGGAGCTCCGCCTCGAATTCTGAATGGAATATTTCGCCAGCAAGAGCTTGGGATTATACCAATGTTGGTTTCTTTACTGGAAGTAGTACCACCCCTACGAATCCTTACCAAGAAATATTGATTTCTGAAATTGCCACCTTTATCAATACCGATCCCAATGCTGGAGGTAAAAGAAATCATTACATTGAGTTGTATAACGGCACCGATAATGCTATCGATTTATCGAACTATGCTATCGGGTATCAAGCCACAACTGATGAGGCTACTTTAGCAGAATGGTCTTTTACTGATGCAACTAATTATTTGCTATTAACAGGATCTTTAGCGAGTGTAAAAACACATGTTATTGCTTCCGTACAAGCTGATGCTGCGTTTGTTAAAGGGGATGTGACTTGGGGTACCACAAGTACTGCTAATGCCGATGCCAGCAAACCACTACAATTAAGTGGGAATAGTGCTATTGCCTTATTGAAAAAAGATGCCGCAGGCCCCCATACTTTAAACGGAGTAAAATATAAAATTATTGATGTGTTCGGCAGCCCAAAAGTAGCAAGAGTAACTGCTACCGCTAGTAGCTCTTCGAGAAATAATTTTATGTGGGACATTGCAGGTGAAAAAGCTGAAACTCGCAACAATACTATCTTCAGAAAGAAAACCATCACCCAACCCAATACGGATTGGGCAAAATCTAAAGGAACCTCAGCGACAGATTCAGAGTGGATTCTTTCGGCTGCTAGAACTTGGGATTATTCCAATATAGGAAAGTACACGAATTAAGCCTAGGATCGAATACTTCAAAATTAGCTAACGGACAAATCAAGATTTGTCCGTTATTTTTTTTACCCAAAGCCTTTACTGTCCTTGCTTTTGATCGAGCATAGCCGTGTTTTGGGACAACCAATGAAACAAGACTTGGTAGGCTTTTTCCCTAACCGGTTGCGAAGACAAAAACAAATCGTGCAATCCTCCTGCTATGGCTATACAGCTACGATGAGGCGCTTCACACTTCAAAGCTCCCGCTTGGATATCCTGTACATTTAAAACGGCATCGCCTTCTAGAAAAAGAGGACTCCAACTTTTGTCAAAAACCGATTTTTCCGAATGTAATATTAATACAGGCACCCCTATGGACACCCCCTTTTTTATGCGTTGGTGTCCCTGATACACCCCTCGTACCCAACCTGCCCAAATCGCAGGCAATTTATGGGGCTTCCAATCCAGATTGTACTCCCACTCCCCATACTTTTCGCGATGTAAACTATAGCCATAAAATGTGGACAACGAAAGTTGTAATGGCCAATCGGGAAAGTGTTTGCCACAAAATGCCAATATTGGTACACCCCAACGTTTTACCCATTTAGGCAGGTTCCAATCATAAAATGGACTGTTGCAAAATAAGGCTTCAAACTGCTCTTTTCCCTTTCGATCAGCAGCATATAACGTTAGCAACAACCCACCGGTTGAATGCCCTGACAACAAAATTTGTTTTTGCCCTTCTGTTTGTATTTGAGTTAATGCTGCATCCACATCGGCATAAAACTCGGATAGATTGCGCATGTTGTTGTGCTTTTGATGCGGTAATTTGGAACGCCCGTGTTTACGCAAATCCAGTGCATAAAAAGTTACCCCCTGCGCTAAATACGCATGAGCCATTTCGGTTTGAAAAAAATAATCATTGAAACCATGCACGTACAACACGGCCTTCCCTGTAGTTATTCTCCCCTGTTTCCGAACTAAAGTAGCCTTAACTTTGCCTTCATAATCGTCGGGTTGCTCTAGGGACAAATATTCAAAACCGTTTCCTAAATGATCTGATTGGTACATAGCCTAAATTTAAACTCATTGGGTGACATTAGTTTTTTAAAATGAAATTTCGTCCGTTCGAGTGATTGTCCTCCAAAAAACGGCATGGAGTCCTTGAGAGGCCGTTCGCTTAAAAAACCGTTCGCTTTCCTTTACTGTTTCGTTTCACTACACAAAAAACACTATCCATGCGTTTTTGTTTAAGTTGTATTTCGCCCTTGGATTCCGCTATCATTGACGTTTTTAGTTTAGGAATTAAAACATGCTCTCCAACAGAAAACACACCCCCGGCCCCTCTGGAGAGGGGAGTATCGCTGCTTAAAAGAAAATGTTTACTTAGCACCCTGTTAGTAATCCCTTTTTAGTGTAAAACAATCCCTTTGCTTGATGGTTTTATTTAAGAAGGATTTTATCCCTGGACAAGCTAAGGAAGAACATTCAATTTGACATTAGTTCTTTTTCTTCATAACATTATTTTTTACTCTATCCCATTATCATTATGGGGGTTATATTTACAATGCGTTGCATTTCTGCACTCTGAAAGCACTTGCAACCTATCAAAATCTCCATCAATTAAAGCTTGTTTTTTTACTTTACTCCATTTTTTAATTTTTTTCTCAAATACAATTGCCTGATTAGGATCCATAAATTCCTGAACAAAAACTAATGTTACAGGTCTTCTAGAATGTGTATATGCCTCAGGATATTTACCCGCATTATGTTCATTCAACCTTCTTTCAACATCTGAGGTGATACCCACATAAAAAGAATTATCATTACAACACAAAATATAAACATAGTAGAATTTCATAAATCATTCCCTTTACTTTAACCTTTACGCTGCTAAAATTTTCAACCTCTAATCCTTGTACATAAAAATCTCGATCTACATTGTCAGGTCGAGCGCAGTCGAGACCCTTTTCCAATGCACTATTGTTTAAAAAACAATCTCGATTCGTTTTGTCAGGTCGAGCGCAGTCGAGACCCATTTCAATTGAACTCTTGTTTAATATACAATCTCGATCCCTCGGCCAACTCGGGACAGGCTCTGCTCGATTTGACAAGCTGCATAATTATAGGATTTATCATTACCCTTTTGTTAAACTAATCCACTCTCGATCCCTCGGCCAACTCAAGACAGGCTCTGCTCGATTTACTTTGTCAGATCGAGCGCAGTCGAGACCCATTTCAATTGAACTCTTGTTTAATAAAACAATCTCGACTGCGCTCGATTTGACAAACTGCATAATTATTGTATTTATTACTTTCACCAACTCAAGACAGGCTCTGCTCGATTTGACAAACTGCAC
>NZ_JBUYSY010000020.1:0-36772 GCF_055231795.1 Flavobacterium riviphilum | reverse complement strand
ATTTTATAATGCAAATTAAATTTTAAAATTTTTCTAAGCTTTTACAAACTCGAAACTCTAATGTACACGAATTGTTTTCCTGCATTTACATCATAAAAAAAACCACTTAATTTCTTAAGTGGTTTTGGAGCCGGCGGAGGGATTCGAACCCACGACCTGCTGATTACAAATCAGCTGCTCTAGCCAACTGAGCTACGCTGGCGCGTTATTTCGAGTGCAAATATAAGTCTGAATTTGAAATTTCCAAAGCAAATTCAGACTTTTTTGCTAATTTTTTAGATTACAAATCGTTGATTTTCGCAATCAATTGATTTGCAACTTGTTCTAATTCCACATTGATTTGTTTGAAATGTGCTTTTTTATTTTCAACATTCTTTTGGTTCACTTTAGTGATTAAAGCGTCAAAAGCTGCTATTGCTTCGTCAATAATAGCATTAGTACCATCAGATGGTTTTCCAGTAGTAGTCAATTCATATAAGTATACTGCTTCGATGATATCTCCTAAAACGTAGTTGATGTCTTTCTTTAAGTTTTTAACGTTTGCCATTTTTTTAAAATTTTATTATGTCGCGATTTGCGTTTGCAAAATTACATATTATCTTTTGAATACGCGCTATGAAATATAAATTTCTAAAAGAGAAGCTTTTCCATGCAAAGTAAAGGAAGATAATCCTGCTGGAATCAGCACAGTATCGCCGATCGTGTAAGAGTATTCAACTCCATCGGCGGTTATAGAAAAATCGCCTTCCACTCCCATGTACACCTTAAACGAGTCTCCATCATTACTACAGTCTTTGCTACCATCAAGAGGAATGTAATTGGTAGTAAAGTAAGGACAATCAACCATAGAATTGGATTGATTCACAAGTTTAGTATACTGATTTTGCGTGTCGCATTGCTTATAATTAATAGCATCCAAAGCCAAATCAACATGCAATTCTCGGGTATTGCCTTGCGCATCCTTACGATCAAAATCGTATAAACGATAGGTAATATCAGAAGTTTGTTGGATTTCGGCTATTACCAAACCCGCTCCAATGGCATGAACGGTACCTGTTTCGAGAAAAAACACGTCCCCTTTTTCTACTTCTTTGGTATCAAGAATAGACAATAACTCCTTGCTTTCAAGTTTCTGAACATATTCAGCAGCACTTGAATCTTCTTTGAAGCCTACAATCAACCTTGATTTGGGATCGGCCTGCATGACATACCACATTTCTGTTTTTCCAAAGGAATTATGACGTTGTTGTGCCAATTCATCGTTAGGATGTACTTGAATGGATAAATCCTCTCTAGCATCCAAGAATTTAAAAAGTAACGGGAATTGCTTTCCGAATTTTTCATAAACTGCTTTACCTAATATTTCGTTAGGTTGTACATCAATAAGTTCTATCAAGGATTTTCCTTTGAACACCCCATTAGAAACAACACTTACATCGCCTTCGACAGTTGAAAGTTCCCAACTCTCACCCGTTATGGCAGAGGTACTAGGTTTATTTAATAAATTCTTTAATTTTTGGCCACCCCAAATGCGTTCTTTAAGAATGGGATCAAATTGCAAGGGATAATAGTTTGTAGTCATTTTTTTGGGTTTTTGGTATTGCTTGCAAATTTCGGCAATTAGAAAAAGATAGACTACTATTTTTTTATCAAATTATTGTAATAATTTTTCTACCGCCGCTAACGCCTTAGCAATGTGCTGAGTAGCTTTGAAAGTACTATCAAACATAAACACTATAGTACCCGATAAATCAACAACATAGGTTACACGCCCAGGAAGTAGACCAAAAAAAGAGGTAGGCACTCCAAAAGCAGTTCTGATTTTTTTGTCCTGATCGTCTAAAAGTCTAAAGGGAAGTTTGTATCGTTGGGCAAAAGTATCATGAGTATCGATAGTATCTCCACTCACCCCTATCACTTCGGCACCTAACATTTTAAAATCGTCGTATTGATTTCTGAATTCGCAAGCCTGTGCCGTACAGCCTGGGGTGTTATCTTTTGGGTAAAAATAAAGTACCAATATTTTTTTTCCTATAATTTCATTAGAATCAAAAGGATTACCTAAATGATCTATAGCTTTGAAATGAGGTACAGTATCCCCAATGGTTAACGTCTTCATAGTACACTATTTTTCTCCTCTATAGGTAACAAAATTTCGAGGGGTTTCATACAACACCACTTCAAGATCCAGATTAGCCGCAACTTTGCAGCGAATTTTATTCCAAATGACCACTGCAATATTCTCGGCTGTAGGATTTAGGTTTTCGAACTCGGGAACGTCTAGATTTAAGTTTTTATGATCCATTTGATCCTCAACTTCGGATTTAATAATATCGGATAAGAATTTCACATCCATAACATAACCCGTTTCAGGATCTACAGGACCTGTAACACTCACTATTAATTCATAATTGTGGCCATGAAAATTAGGATTGTTGCATTTTCCGAAAACGGCTTGATTTTTTTCAAAAGACCAATCTTTGCGGTACAAACGGTGTGCTGCATTGAAATGAGCTTTTCTGGAAATGGTCACTTTCATAGTTAGGTTAGTTTTTTAGGCAATTGCAATTGTATTACAAGGTATGATCTTCAAGAAAATGATAAAATTCATCGAAGATAATTTTGAACCATACGGTATAACTTTCCGGATGCTTGACCATATCTTTTTTGATGTCTTCAATTTTCATCCATTTCCAATCTTCTACTTCATCGGGATTGATCACGGGAGCCTCATTATAATAGCCAATCATCACATGATCTAACTCATGCTCTGTGAGTCCGTTATCAAAAGGCGCTTTGTAAATAAAATGAAACAATTCTTTGATTTCGGTTTGGAATCCCATTTCTTCAAACAAACGACGATTGCCTGCTTGGATGTTAGTTTCACCTTCCCTTTGGTGACTGCAACACGTATTGGTCCACAACAATGGGGAATGGTATTTATGTTGCGCTCTTTGTTGCAACATGATTTCTTTATTCTCGTTGAGGATAAAAACTGAAAAGGCACGATGCAAAACAGCTTTTTGATGTGCCTCTAATTTAGGCATTAAACCAATGGGTTCATCCCATTCGTTGACCAAGATTACTTTTTCTTCTTCCATAGTTTATTCTTAGGGCCAAAAGTACAAAAATGATTGCTTCTTATTCATAAAATTACATAATGTTCAAGGTTTTTTAGTTGCCAAAGTCCCCTCTTCTCTTTGGCTTTTCATTGTCTCTCCCTTTTTGTATCTTTGAATTGCTTTAAATCACATTGTATTGACATTGAGGCAATTTTAAGCATTTTTTTCTAATATATTAACTATACGATTTAACTATTACCATTTAAATTGAAAATCAACTTCTAAATGTACTAGCATTTTGAGGTAAAAAAAGTTTAATAAAAAATATGATCATCAAAACAATTGTTAAAAATATCACAACATATACTGTTGCTTATTTTGATGCTACAACCCAAGTACTAAGCCTTTAAACATTAACGTTATGTCTATTTCACATGTCTTATTTGTCGTCGTTTTTTTCTCCTTTTTAGTGCAAGGCTGTGCTCAAAATTCGTCGACTACCACAACCTCATCAAAAAACACCTCTATGAAAACCGTACTTAACAAACCTGAGAACCCCTATTATTCTAATACCGATACTAAAAAAATCAACATCCCCAATTCGGAATGGAAAAAAGTATTGTCTCCTGATCTCTATGCCGTGGCCCGAGAGGCTGCCACCGAGAGAGCTTTTACGGGTACCTTATGGGAATCCGAAACCAAAGGCACTTACTATTGTGCCGCTTGTGGGTTTCTCTTATTCCGATCCAATCAAAAGTTTGTGAGTAGTTGTGGTTGGCCAAGTTTTTTTGAGCAAGACAACAAAGAAAGCATCACTTTCAAACCGGATAATTCGTATGGCATGCAACGTATAGAGGCCAATTGTGGCAGATGCGACAGTCATTTGGGACATTTATTTGATGATGGTCCGGCGCCAACAGGCAAACGCTATTGCATGAATGCCATATCATTGGATTTTGTTCCAGACCAAGACTAAATTCACTTACTTATGAAAAAAATAATTTTCCTTTCCCTTTTGTCCGTTTCCCTAGGTTTCGCCCAAAAAAAAACATCGGCTTCTGTTACCTTAGATACCCTAGTGCTAGCCGGAGGGTGCTATTGGTGTGTGGAAGCGGTGTACGAAAATTTAAAAGGAGTACATCAAGTAGTTTCTGGGTTTGCAGGGGGCAAAGTAAAAAATCCAAGTTACGAAGCCGTTGCTTCAGGAACCACTGGAGCTGCTGAAGTAGTACAAATAGTCTATGACACCAAACAAACTTCTTTGGATGAAATTTTTAAAGTCTTTTTTACGGTACACGATCCTACGACTTTGAACCGACAAGGGGCTGATGAAGGGACCCAATATCGTTCGGCCATCTTTTACAAAAATGAAGCACAAAGAAAAGCGGGACAACAAATCATAGAAGCTTTAACAAAAGCAAAAGCTTTTGACCGCCCAATAGTAACAACGCTTGAACCTTTAACCGGTTTTTACAAAGCCAAAGAAAGCCATCAAAATTATTACGAAAAAAATGCGAGCCAGCCTTATTGCAGAATGGTCATTCAGCCCAAATTGGAAAAATTTGAAAAAGTTTTTCATAACCGATTGAAACGCCATTGACTTTACACATGTTTAATGCCAAAATCCTCCATTAAATCCAAACCATAATTTCTCAAGGCTTCAATAATCGCTATTGATTTCAACCCTCTCTGGGCAATGGTATACTCTACTCTTGGAGGCACCTCCGGAAAAACTTCTTTAGTTACAAAACCATCTTCCACTAATTCTTTTAAGGCTTTTGACACCATTCTATCAGAGGCGTGAGAAAGGCTCTTTTGTAACTCACTAAACCGCCATTTTTTATCTTTCAATCGCCATAAAATAGGCATCTTATAGGTCCCTCCTATTTTATTCATGGCAAACTCTATGGGATTGTGAAACAAACGATTGTCGGTAATAAAATCAGGCATACTTACAAATTTGTTAGTTACTTACAAATATAGTGAGTTATTGCACAAAGAGTTAAATTGAAATAATTTTATAAAATAAATATCTAAATCTATTAAAAATGGAACCCATAAAAGAACACAAGCGCTATGTACATTTTCATGGTGCCCCTTCAAAAGGAAAAATTTTAATGGTAGCCAGCTCGCCAAGTACAAGCGTACAAACCGGTTGGCCTATTGGTTTTTGGGCGGCCGAATTAACCCATCCGCTGTGGGTGTTTCAAGAAGCCGGATATGAAGTCGATTTGGTTTCTACCGACGGTGGCGATTTGTTTATGGATTCCTATTCCAATCCCACAGATGCCAGTGGTTATTCGGCTCACGATATCATTACATTGGGATATATGCAAAAGCCCGAATTTATAGCCCTTTTGAAAAACACCAAAAAACTGACCGAGGCAGTCACTGAAGATTATAAAGCCATTTTCTTAGTTGGGGGGCAAGGCCCCATGTACACTTTCAAAGGAAATACAGCCTTACAAAACCTATTTGTCACCTTTTATGAAAGCGGAAAACCCAGTGCAGCGGTTTGTCACTCCACTACTTTATTGTTAGAGGCGAAACTTTCGAACGGTGATCTACTAGTAAAAGGAAAAACCTGGACCGGTTTTGCCGATGCCGAAGAAGATTTTGCCGATCAAGCTGTGGGAATGAAAATTCAACCCTACCGCATTGAGGAAGAAGCCCGTAAAATATCTGGTACCACATTTAAAGTAGCCGCACCTTTTAGTTCGTACTCCATTGCCGATGGCCATTTAATTACAGGACAACAACAAAATTCTGGTGAAGCTGCGGCGGAATTAGTTATAGAACTTTTAAACAAATAAAAAATGAAACTTGCATTTATTGGCATTGGAAACGTAGGATTTGCCATAGCCAACCAATTACAACAAAAAGGACACGAAATAATCGTAGCCAACAATGATAGCGCTTCTGAAACGGTAAAAAAAGCTTTGACACAAAATGCCTCGTTCAAGGTAATGCCTGTACAGAAAGGCATAGACGAATCCGATGTTGTTTTCTTAGCGACTCCCTTTCAGGCCAATGAGGAACTTTTAAAAAGTGTAAAATTCAATGGCAAAATACTAATCGATTGTACCAATCCCGTTGGGATGGGCATTTCCCACGGATTGAAAAGCGAAATTTCGGGTAGCGAAAAAGTGCAAGAATGGGCTCCCGATGCTCGAGTGATCAAGGCCTTCACCATTTATGGATTTGAAAATTTTATCGATAGTGCCTACCCAAAATACAACGTAAAACCCGTCATGATGATTGCCGGAAACGATGCCGAGGCCAAGGCGAAAGTTTCCTCAATTAACACCGATATGGGCTACGAAACTTTAGATACAGGCACATTAGACCAAGCCTTACATTTGGAGCATATGACCTTGCTTTGGGTGAAAATGGTTCGAAGAGATGGTCATCATCCTAATTTTGTTTGGGCGTATTTGGAGAAATAAAAAATTAGGTAGTAAAAGGTAGCTACAAGGGGGCATTTTACAACTATTTTGTTGGCTTGTGAGCTACCATTACTTCCTTCGCAACGTTCGTGGTTTTTGGATACTACAAAAAAAATTACTTAAAGGGTTCTCTTTTAGTATATTTGTAAGTAACCAAAAAACCTTATTATGAAAAAAACCATCTATTATCTAGGATTCCTATTCCTGTTTCTGAACGCATCAGCACAAAAAGGGACGGCTTTATCCTTTAAAGTAAACCAAAAAGCCAAGAATATCGAATCAAAAGTCATTCAATGGCGCAGAGAAATTCATGAACATCCAGAATTAGGAAACCGAGAGTTTAAAACTGCCGACAAAATTGCTACTCACTTACGGTCCTTAGGCATTGAAGTGCAAACGGGAGTTGCAAAAACGGGAGTAGTTGGCCTTCTAAAAGGTGGAAAACCTGGACCTGTAGTAGCACTAAGAGCCGATATGGATGCCCTTCCTGTAAAAGAACGGGTCAATTTGCCTTTTATTTCTAAAGAAACAGGTGAATACAACGGGCAAACGGTAGGTGTGATGCATGCCTGCGGTCATGATACCCACGTAGCGATGTTAATGGGAACTGCCGAAATTTTAGCCTCTTTAAAAGATGAAATAAAAGGAAGCGTAAAATTCATTTTTCAACCTGCGGAAGAAGGACCACCAGAAGGTGAAGAAGGTGGTGCCGAATTAATGGTAAAAGAAGGCGTTTTAGAAAACCCGAAAGTAGACGTCATTTTTGGCCTACATATCAACTCACAAACCGAGGTAGGACGTATCAGATACCGCCCACGTGGTACCATGGCCTCTTCGGATTGGTTTACAATAAAAGTGAATGGCAAACAATCGCATGGTGCTTCTCCTTGGTATTCGGTAGACCCAATCGTTACTGCCTCTCAAATTGTGTTAGGCATTCAAACCATTGTAAGTCGAAATGTCAATCTAACCGAAAACCCTGCTGTGGTAAGTATTGGACAAATTAACGCAGGCATTAGAAACAATATTATCCCTGAATCGTTAACCCTAGGAGGAACCATTCGCACATTGGACACCAGCACCCAAGACTACATTCATTCTCGCATACAGCATATCGCTAGCTCGATAGCCGAAAGTGCAGGTGCTACGGCCGATGTCGCTATTTCGAAAAAAACATTAATTACGTACAATGATCCTGAATTGACCGAAGCTATGTTGCCTTCTTTACAAGCTTCGGCGGGTATCGATAATGTCCATTTGACTCAAGCCGTAACAGGTGCCGAGGATTTTTCATTTTATCAAGCCAAAGTTCCTGGGTTCTTCTATTTTTTAGGTGGTATGCCCAAAGGCAAGCAAGCAAACGAAATGCCTTCGCATCATACCCCAGATTTTTTTATAGATGAAAGTGGAATGATACTAGGAATGATCAGCATGTCAAATCTTACTTTGGATTATATGAACATGAAAAGCACGCAAAAAAAATAACCCCTCCATGAAAACTGTTCCTTTTTTCATTACCCTTTTTTGTAGTTTTTTCATCACTTATTTCTCCAGTGCTCAAGAAAAAAAAGTAGCGCCCACTTCAAAAGCCTTGTACGATACTATAGAAGCGATGGATAAACAACTCTTTGAGGCTTTCAATGCGAAAGACATGGTAAAATTCAAGGCGCTATTTACCGAAGATTTAGAATGGTTTCAAGACAATGGTGGTTTACTTTCTTATGCTGTCGTTTTTGAAAATTTTGAAAAAATGTTTAAGAACGAGAACCAACTCACCCGACAACTCGTGGCAGGAAGCTTAGCGGTTCATCCTATCAAAGATTACGGAGCCATTGAAACAGGTACTCACCAATTTCGTCACTTTGAAAACGGAAAAGAAGAAATAGGCACTTTTAAATTCTTAATGATTTGGAAAAACACAAAAGGTAAATGGCAAGTTTCACGGGTTATTAGTTATGATCATTAACGTATACTCAACACAACCACTATAAAAAAGGGGCTAAGCAATTAAATGCTTAGCCCCTTTTTAACTTTAATCCGTTCACTTCCCTCAATTAGTGGAATGCCTAAATTGAATCTGCACGCCATGCTTGTGCTCCCCCAAAAGCTCTATTAGGAACAGCGAGTTGAAAACACAACTTTATTTGAGCGTTTCTACTATACTATTCCACCTTTACTACTCTTTTAATGACCAGGTATCGGTTCTAAAAGGAGCCACCGGAATCCCTGAAACTCCAAAAATACTGGCTTGTTCAAAGTTTTTGAACGCATACCGTACGGCTACGGGCTGCGTTACTTTATCCGACCAAACCGCCAAACGAGGGGAGGATATATCAATAATGGCCTTGGCAGGGTAAAATACTTGATCTGCTCCTGCAATTTCAAACCCATGCAATTCTGTGGCCATTGGATATATACCCCGCTCGGCATTTTGAAAATCGATGTAAACTTTATCCTCTTTTAATTCCATTTTCTCAAATACTGGCGGTTTATAAGCGAAGCCTTTTCTTTCGTAAGTAGCGCCAAGGGCCCATAACGCCAAACGTTCTCCAATCATTTGTTTGTCGGGTGGATGAATGAAGAAAGGACTTCCCACATCCAAGGTGGTAACCATCCCTGAATTGGGTATTAATTTCCAGATCTTCTCTTGTACTTCGCGCATTTTGGCCGACCAAAATCCGTTAGGTTTACCATAATTGTAAGGGGCAATTTGTACAAAATAAAACGGAAATGCACCAATATTCCATTTGTTGCGCAAATCGCTTACAAAGGCAGGCATTAAGGATTGATACGCTTCGGCATTAATACAATTGCTTTCGCCTTGATACCATAAAAACCCTTTAATAGTATAGGAAAGCAATGGGGCTATTTTGGCATTGAATAAAACCGTTGGCGTTTGATTGGGTTTGCTGATCGTTTCGTTGTTCGTTAAAATGGCGGTATCAATAGTAGAAAAAGGTTGCAATGCTTCACGGCTCATCCATGCCTCAATATTGGAAGCTCCCCAACTCGAGATGATGATTCCAACTGGCACTTGCAACACCTCTTGAAGGTATTTCGCAAAAAAATAGGCTGTAGCACTGCAATTGGCCACCCCATCGCCATAATTTTCTTCCCATTGACCATCGCAATTCTTTTGCGGTTGCTTGGCAAATTGTTTGAGGGGTTTTCCTGCTTTCGTATCGGTCGAAAAAATCCGAATAGGAATGGAAGGTTGTGCTTTGGCAATAGCATCGTTGCCTCCTTTTACGGGTTGTCGAACAAATCCTTGAACGGGCATTTCCATATTAGATTGTCCGGAGCAAAACCAAACTTCGCCTATCAAAATATTATTCAGTACAAGGGTTTCTCCATCGGATATGTTGATCGTATACGGTCCTCCTGCTTTTGGTGTGACAACATTGACTTCCCAGTTCCCAGTAGCATCTGCTTTAGTGACGTAATTTTTTTTATTCCAAGAAGTGTGAATTTTCACCTTTTTGTTGGCTAGTGCTTCTCCCCATAATTTCACTTGAGTTTGTTGTTGCAAGACCATATTATCCGAAAGCACATTGGGTAATTTGACCCGAGCTTGCAAGGAAAGAACAAAGAAAAAAAGAACCAGAGAAATCACCTTTAACTTAAAATTTCTTTTGGTATCAATAGACCAAACTTTCATAGTAATAGTGTTGTATTAAAAATTAAAAACTAACGATTAAAAAAGGGACAATAAATACAAAAATTCATTTATTGTCCCTTTCTTTCTAGTAATAAAAAGATTTATTTTTCTTCGGAATAATCCAAATCCACATGAAAGGTTTCTTTCAATTTTATCAAAGAAAATAAGGCTACGACAGAAACCACACTTCCTACTAACAAGCTGGCATGAATGATGTTGCCATCAAAAATATAATCTCTAACAAAAGAATAGAACAACAGTAAAACTGGCAATGAACCCCGAACAAAATTAGGCACGGTGGTCGTAACCGTAGCACGAATATTGGTCCCAAATTGTTCTGCTGCAATAGTCACAAACAATACCCAGTACCCCACAGACACGCCCATTATACAGCATAAAAAATAAAACATAGCGGTAGAAATGTTTTGTTCCATTAAATAAGTGATGACCATTATAAAATTGAACGCCAAAAACCAATACATTACTTTTTTTCTGCTCTTGAACCATTGACTCAACAATCCGCTAAGGATATCGCCAACAACCAACCCAGCATAACAAAAAGCAATGGCTTTACCCGCTTCGATGGTTTCGGCTTGTTGAACGCCCATTGCTTTGGCAAATTCAGGTGAAAAAGTAATGAGAATACCCACTAAAAACCATAATGGCACCCCAATAAAAATACAATTCATATACTTGAAAAAGCGATTGGCATTGGTAAACAATGAAAGAAAATCGCCTTTCACTTCGGTGGATTCGTGTGTTTTTTGAAAAATTTTGGATTCGGTTATACTAATACGAAGAAACAACAATAGTATACCTAATGCACCTCCTGCATAATAACACAAGCGCCAATCTTGAAAAATTTGATAAATCAAATAGGCCGCTACGGCACCCGATACCCCAACAGAAGCTACAATCATAGTACCATACCCTCTTTTCTCTTTGGGCAACGACTCGGCCACCAAGGTGATGCCCGCTCCTAACTCGCCCGCAAGTCCAATACCGGCAATCAATCTCCAAAAAGCATAGGCCTCGATAGTATCTACCGCACCATTAGCAATATTAGCTACCGAATAGATTAAAATCGAGCCAAAAAGTACCGAGATTCGACCTTTTTTGTCGCCCAAAATACCCCATAACACACCGCCTAAAAGCATCCCAATCATTTGCATGCTCAATAAAAACTCGCCTTGGTCACGGATCGCATCACCGGTTAACCCTAGGTCTTTTAAACTGTCTGTTCGTACAATTCCGAACAATAGTAAATCATATATATCTACAAAATACCCCAAGGCCGCGACAATTACGGCGGCATTGAGAATCGATTTTGGGGCTTCTGAAGTTGTAGTGGAACTTAAATTCATAAATTATAAATTGGTTTTTTATATTTTTTGGTTGGTTAAAAAATTAATGAGCAATCCAAATGTCTTCGATTTCTTCTAAGGATTTTCCAGTGGTTTCGGGTACTAATTTGTAAGTAATCCACAAGTAGGGTATACACATTACAGCAAATAACCAAAATGAAAAGGCCGGACTAATCGATTCTAATAAAATTGGGGTTAGTTGACCAATTAAATACGAGCCAATCCAAAGAGAAAAACCTGCCATAGACATTGCCAAACCACGCACTTTTACCGGATACATTTCCGAAACTAAAACCCAAATAACCACACAAATAGAAATGGCACAGAAGAAGATATACCCCATGATGAGTCCTAGTAAGAGTTTTGGATTTTGCCCATTGCTAAAGAAATATCCTCCAATGGCTAGAAGGGTAACAAACATACCGGTTACACCAATGTATACCAATTGTTTTCTACCTATTTTATCTACCAAATACATTCCCAAAACGGTCGAAAGTACATTGACAACACCAATGATAATTTGGAAATCCAAAGAACCTTGAGCAGCCATACCTGCCTCTTTAAAAATCACTGGGCCGTAATAAAAGATTACATTAACTCCCATAAATTGCCCCAACATGGCCAAACTCACCCCTATAAACAGAGCGGTGCGATAACCTGGTTGGAATAATATACGCCAATCTGATTTTTCTTTTTTCAACAAAGAACTCTTGGTGTTTTCGATTTGCTCTAAAGCTTCCTCTTTTCCAAATAAGCGAGTTAAAGTGTGCTCAGCTGCAGCGATATTGTTTCTAGCAATTTGCCATCTTGGACTTTCGGGAATGAAAAATAAAATGATAAAAAACACCAACGAAGGAACGGCACAAAGTCCTAACATCCCTCTCCAATATTCGGTTTGAAAGGCTTTTTGAATCCATCCTGCTTCAAAAGAAGCAGAAGTAGCCCACTCTAACACTTTGGCATTAGCAAAATAAGACGCTACAATTCCTACCGTAATGGCCAATTGATACAAGGTAACCAAAGTCCCTCTATAACGTGAAGGTGACACCTCGGATATATACAACGGCGACACTACAGAGGCTACGCCAATCCCCATTCCGCCAAGGATTCTACAATAAATTAAGACATCGAAACTGGTAACAAACATACAACCCGCTGCCGAAACAGAAAAAAGTGTAGCGGCTACCAAAAGTGTCCATTTTCTTCCTATGCTATCGGCTATTTTTCCAGCAAAGGCCACGCCAATAATGGATCCTATCAAAGCACAGCCTACGTACCAACCGGTACTCACATTATCTAGGCCAAATTGTTGTGCCACTTGATCAATGGTTCCAGAAATCACAGCCACATCATAGCCAAACAAGAAGCCCCCTATGGCCCCAATAATGGAGAGGAAAAGGACATATTTTAAATTTTCTTTTTGATTCATCGGTTAAACTATTTTAATTAGTGTTTAAAATTATTTGATATTGAAATACTCTTTGTAACGATTGTACAAGTGTCCTGCTTGCAAATAGGACGATTGTGGACTCATAAAGTGAGAGAATTCAAACGTGATCCCTTTTTGGAAACCCGCACGTTGGGCCGCTTCCAATTTCAATCGCAATTTTTCGAATTTGATAGGGAAGAATTTAATCGGCATGTCACGATCAAAAGTTTCCGCATTGGTCCAACATTCCAAACCGTATTTATCCCCTAATTTTTTGTTGACAGAGAAGAAAGCATCCAATTCGTCATAATCAATATGTCCGTCTTGAAAAGCACAGGCATCTACTGCGCCTTTGATGCCATCAAAAATTTCGCCCCACTCTTTTTCGTGCTCTTGTACAGAAACGGCATCAGCTTTAGAAAGAGTACCCGAAGCCGCCATCACTGCTTTTTTTCCATCAATCCAAGGCGACATGAAAGTAGGTAATCCACCCGAAACGTCTTTACATTGTTGCCCCATGGTACGAAACGACTCAATAGCTCCTTTGGTTTTTCGAGAAATTTCGCCACTCAAATACCAACCTTTGAAACTCTTGTGGTGTCCGTATTTTTTCCAAACCTCATCAATTACATATTTGTTGTCTTCGATTTCGTGGCTTAAATCGCCCGTATCCCAATACACTCCTGAATCGTATAAGCCGAAATAAAATTTCATATTATGTTTGTCTGCCAAACGCAAATACATGTCTAACAAATCGACTCCTGGACGGTAACAGCCTTTTTTAATTAAATATTCTGAAGGATAGGTAATGAATTTACGATAACCCGAACGAATCATAATGACCGTGTCAATTCCGATGGCTTTCATATGGGCAAAATCTTTATCCCATTCTTTTTCACCCCAATTTTGATGTGGTATATCGTGTGATATTTCGTCTAAGAACGTTCCAGTAATACGCAAAGCTTTGTCCTTGGGTACAACCAAATCAGGACCTGTAACAATTCCAGGGCGAGCATCAGCTTCGGACTCAGCCATTTTTTCGAATGAACTTAACATGGTCATACCAATGGCCGATGCAGCACCGATACCCATGGTATTCAAAAAATCTCTTCTTGTTTTCATATATAGCTAATATTTTGTTTTTTTATGTCATATGAAATTGCTTCGCCAATTCGCTTCACTCGAGTTGCATTTCTTTATTGGTGTTGGCGAACATTTTTCGGTCAAGCTCATTTCATAGTATTTCTTTTTGTTCACTAGCACAACCTTTTGAATGGTAAATCACAAGGGAAACGTCATGCAAATCTGTTAGCGTGTCTAGTGTTTTTATTATTCTTCGGTTTATGATTAATTGATTATTCTACTTGTATTTCGTCCACAAAAATAAAAGTGGGTTGTCCTGCCCCAGCGTGTCCTTCTGGAATTTTAGTAACAATAGGAGCTACAATTTTTACATACTGTGCCGTAGTACGTTTGAAATCAGCTTTCAATGGCAATATAAAAGTGGTCCCATTAGCATCGGCTGTTGCAATAGACTGACGGTAAACTTCCTTATAGTTTTGCCCATCTTTCGAGACAAGAACGCTCCATTCCTTTGGACCAAAAATCCAATCTTTGGGAGAAATGTAAGTATTTAGTTTAACTTGGGTAATTTTCTGTGGCTGTTGTAAATCCACAACCACTTCAAAATTTTGGTTGTAAAATCCAAGCCATTCGCCCGAAGCGTATTGCTGGTCGCCCACTTTGCCATCATTTAAAACGGAAGCCCCTTGGTATTTGTATTTTTCCGCTGGAGCTTGTAGCAGCGTAATTGGTTTTACTGTGGCTTTATTGAATGCAAATGATTGCTCAAAGACTTTACTTTTGAAAACATCATCGAGTATTACTGCTTTTATGGTTTGACTTTGAGTGATCACTAGCGGTTGAGTATAAACCGGACTCGTTGTCGTTGGCATCGTACCGTCGGTTGTGTAATATATAGGATACGATAATGGATTAGCTAAACTAAGTGTGATCGCATTGCGTTGTTTGTCTATAGATGTACTAGCACCAATTTCTAAGAAATGCATACTGAAATTATACCCTAACTTGTGGTAAAAAGGGAGATAGTCCGCAGCTTTTTGAGCAAATTTTTTATACGCTCTGGATTGAGGATATGTCCATAAAACTTCGCTTAGGGCTGCCATTCTAGGGAGCACCATATATTCTACTTGTTTGGAAGTGGGCATGTATTCGCGCCACACATTGCCTTGAGCACCTAGAATATGTTTTCGTTCTTCCTCCTTTAGTATATTGGGTATGGGGTCAAAAAGATAGACTTTTTCTAAACTGGTAAAACCGCCAATAGCCAAGGGTTCATGAGTGATATCTTTGGTTTGGTAATGGTCAAAATAAACATGTGACCCGGGAGTCATCACCACATCGTGTCCTTGTTGCGCTGCTTGTATCCCGCCTTCAAATCCCCTCCAAGACATGACTGTAGCATTAGGAGCCAATCCGCCCTCTAAAATTTCATCCCATCCAATTATCTTTTTCCCCTTACTGTTTAAGAATTTTTCTACTCTACTTATAGTATAACTCTGTAATTTTTCCTCGGCCGAATGGTGTTGGTCTTTTAGCAGTCCCAAGGCATTGATTTTGTTTTGGCATTTGGGACACTTTTGCCATTGTTTCTTGGGGCATTCGTCTCCCCCAATATGGTAATAGGTTGCTGGAAACAAGGGTAATATTTCGTTCAACACATTCTCGATAAAAGTAAAGGTGTTCTCGTTGCCCACACACAGTACATCTTCGGAAACACCCCAAGTCGTTCTAACTTCGTATCCGCTACCTTGACAACCCAATTCAGGATAGGAAGCTATGGCAGCCATCATATGTCCAGGCAAATCGATTTCGGGAATAACGGTGATAAAACGTTGTTGAGCATAGGTCACAATCTCTCTGATTTCCTCTTGCGTATAATAGCCCTCATGAGGGGTAGGGTCAATTTGTGTTTTTGTTTTTCCGATAACGGTCCCTTTGCGTTTTGACCCGATTTCGGTAAGTTTAGGATATTTTTTTATCTCAATACGCCATCCTTGATCATCGGTAAGATGCCAATGAAAAGTATTGAAATGGTGTAATGCCATCAAATCGAGGTACTTTTTCACAAAAGACACGGGAGCAAAATGACGGGATACATCAAGCATCATCCCTCGGTAAGGAAACTTGGGATAATCGGTTATTACTGCAGGTGACAACGAAACCTTTTTATCGTTAGCATTCAGCGCCACTAATTTTCTTAAAGATTGTACTCCAAAGAAAGTACCTGCTGCAGAAGCGCCTTGAATACGAATTTGAGCAGCATCCACTAGCATTTGATAGGCCTCAGGATTGGAATGTGCTAAACCTTCCGAAAGTTGGATGCTGTTGGCTAAATTAACCTCATCAGTTATCCTTATTTTGAGCCCTGTGGCCCAGTATAAGTATTCGGCTAAAAACTCAGCGGTTTGCTGCAACTTAGTGTTGTTTTTCTGATAAGCAATTGTACTTTGTTCTGACAAGACAAAAGCGTCACCAGTCTTTAACTCCACATTTTGAGGAGCAGGAATCAGCTTGTGGTAGGGTGAAATCGAGGGTTGTGCCCAACTGACCACCGCCGTAATCACTAGCCATTGGAATAAAAATATTTTTTTCATGCGTAAAGGATATTGTAATGTACTAAAAGGTTAAAACAAGACATGGTAAAGCAGCGTTGAAAATTGCTTAAGGTCTTTTAGCGGTCATGGTAAACTCTAAAACAGCACCGTTAGCGATGTCTTTATGTTCAAAAAACAATCGGTCTAGTTTTTTGCCGTTTAAGGTAACCGAAGCGATGTACTTGTTTTCCAAACTATTATTATTTGCCTTAATGGTTACTTTTTTACCATTTTCTAATGCAATAGTGGCTTGATCAAATAACGGACGCGATAAGGTATACGTTAGATCGCCAGGGGCTACTTGATAAAATCCTAAAGCATTAAGAATGTACCAAGCCGACATTTGGCCACAATCCTCGTTGCCACTAATCCCATTGGGATGGTTGTGGTATTGCTCTTTCATAATTCGATCAGCTAATTCTTGCGTTTTGTATCCTTTCCCGATGTAATTGTACAAATAAATGATATGATGACTCGGTTCGTTTCCGTGGGCATATTGACCAATTAATCCCGAGATATCGGCAGAAATATCTTCGCCTTCTACTTTTGCATCGGTTGTAAATAAATGATCAAGATTTTTTTCAAACGCGTCTTTACCTCCCATCAAATCAATTAAGCCAAGTACATCATGAGGTGCAAACCAAGTCCATTGCCATGCATTGCCTTCACAAAACGGGCTATTCATATGATTGGATGCATTAGGATTGAAAGGCTCCATGAAATTCCCATTGCTGTCTAACGCCCGCATGAATCCTGTTTTCTTATCAAAATATTTTTGATAACGTTTCCCTCTTTCACTTAAAAAAAGATAATCGTCGGTTTTCCCCATATCTTTGGCTACTTGTGCCAAGGCCCAATCGTTGTAAGCATATTCCAATCCTCTCGAAGTAGCAAAAATCACCTCTTTATCAGCAGGAATAAAACCTAAGTCGGCATTGTACTGTTTGCCTTTGGTCATCAACCATTCCCAAATGGCAGGATGATTGACTTTGATTCCCGTAGTATCATAAGGTATGGAGCGCTTCATAGCACGATACGCCAACTCGGTATCATAATCTCGAATGTTTTTGGTATAAGCATCAGCGATCACAGAGGTGGCGTGAGCACCAATCATGGTACCGGTATAATTGGCGGCCAAATCCCACATGGGCAACAATCCCCCTTGTTGGTATTTTAACAGTAAGGATCGAATAAAAGCATTGGTTTTGGATGGCGCAATTAGATCAATCAACGGCATTTGCGCTCTAAAGGTGTCCCAAAGTGAAAATACGGTGTAGTAGGTGTCTTTTTCTAAGGTGTGAATTTTCAGATCTTGACCTCGGTAACGATTATCTACATCAGAGTAGGTAGAAGGATGAATTAAGGCATGATACAAACCGGTATAAAAAATAGTTTTTTGATCCGTTGTTCCCCCTTTAACCATAATTTTTTGAAGTTCTTTTTCCCAAGCTTTATCTGCTTTTTGGGCTATTTTAGTAAAATTCCAATCGGTCATTTCGGCATTAAGGTTTTGTAAGGCTCCTTTTTCATCTACAGCAGAAATACCAACTTTGACTTGCACCTTGGTACTATTTTGAAATTGCAAAACAGCTTTTATGTTTTTTCCTTTCGCTGACTGTCCGGTTACTGCAACATCCTCATTGTACAAGGTTACGGTAAAAGGTTGATCAAACTTGGCATAGAAATAGGCATAATCGCGTTTGGACCAGCCTTCAGTAAGTCGCATACCTCTAATCTCGGTAGGACTAATAATTTCGATCGAAGACTCAAGCACTTTTTGATTGTGTAGGTTATGATGCAAGTCAAGAATCAAGCCCGCTTGTTTGTAAGGGAACTCATACTGGTGCATCCCAGCTCGAGTAGTTGCGGTCAATGAGGCTTTAATTTGGTTATCAAAAGTAACGCTGTAAAATCCAGGAGCCGCTTTTTCGTTAGCATGCGAAAAAGATAGAGGATAATATTCTTTTAATTTCCCTTGTGGTTTTTCCAAAGATCCTACGAAAGGGGTAATCAAAAAATCGGCAAAATCAGTCATCCCCGTGCCACTTAAATGACGGTGAGAAAAGCCTAATATAGTAGCATCATCTGTATAATATCCGCCACAAGCGTCCCATCCTTGAGTTCGGGTATCGGGGCTAAGTTGTACCATACCGAAAGGCAAAACGGCTCCAGGAAAGGTGTGTCCGTGTCCACCGGTACCAATAAAAGGGTTAACATAGGTCGTTAATTTTTTAGGCTCTGGGTCTTTTTTAGGGGTATTCGATAAGCTTACAAAAGCCAATAGGAAAAGCGAAATTATTTTTTTCATAAGAGTATATTTAGGGCTTATACTTACTATAGTATTCTGTGCCTTGGTCCTACCCAAAGGCAATTTTAATTTGCGTTGCAATAATTTATTTTTACCATGTATTGATATCTAGTTCCAACTGCTTCCAATCGGATTCTTTGAGCTCAATGACAAAGGCATAACCTGATTTTCCGGGAGTTTGAAGATAAGCATCGACAAGCTTTTGTTGGTCGCTACTTACTAATTTTCCGTTGGCATCCCAAATTTCTTGTGTACAAAGACAGCCTAACGATGGCGTTTGACCAGAAAAACGGGTATGGGCATAAAGTGCTTGATCTATGGTAGTGCCGTGAAAAAAAATTTCGGATCTACCGGCTTTTCCCGCCCAAAACGATTGTTGCAATATAGTATTTTTTTGTAACGCTTTGGGGAGTAAATCAAGGTAATTTTCTAGTGTGAAGTCTTGCGTTTTTACAGTAAAAAACGCACTGGCTTTGCATTCAAAAGGCAAACAAGTAGCAAAACTCAAAGTGGGACCAATGAATCCATTTTCAGAGACTACTAAATCGTTGATTTTATAGATACCGGTGGGCGTATTGCCATTGGTACTAAACATCGGCAAATTAGTAGCGCTGCGTGCTAATTGATTCAAAAGTACAACTTGGTTGTTTTGTTTAACTAGGGTACCGTTTTCATTTTGCACAAAAACTTTCCCCACTAGATTACGATCTTGATGATGGATGGCGTATAAATTTTTATTTTTTTTCTTGGCATTAAAAGCTATTAGCTGCTTTAATTCATTAATTGAAAGGGGTTGATAGTCGGCGTTCCACTGTTGTTTCAAGGCTACAATTACAGGATGCGAAGACGCATACCATTGGGTTTGCTTCCAAAAATCGACCGCTTGTTGGTTTCTAACTAAATAGGTGATGGCATTAGCAAAAATCTTAGGACTTTCGGACTCGGTTTGAGCAATTTTCCGCATTTCGGGACAAAAAGCATTAGGAAAACAGGCAAATACTGTTTCCAATACTTTTTCAAGATCGTGCTTAGCTAACAATTCCGAATGCGACAAAGCTTTTTGAACGGCCTTAAAATTGAGTGCAGTGGTGTCCATCAAAAAGGTAGTTGCCCAAGCATAACTACTCCATTGAATGGGTGTATCGTGGTCAATATAACCTAAGGCTTGTTGTGCTATAAGCGTATCTTTTAACTTTATTACTAATTCCTTTCGAGCCTTTTGGGTAGCCAAAGGGGCAACATTATTTTGAGCAACGCTGATTGGCGTCACCAAAACAAAAAGAAACAGTAAAGTTAAAAATCTGGCCATAGTATCAATAAATAGGATATCGCAGGAAAAAAAACCTCTCAGGCGTTTTGTGCTTGAGAGGTAATAAGCACTTTAATTATTTTGTACCATAGGTGGTGGTAAAATAATCGGTATTACTCTTTAACCCTTCATAAAAGAAGAACACTTCCCCATTCACATAATTGTTACGGTTGGCGTTAATTACTTGTTCTAGAACCGAACGAGATATAGTATAAGTACCTACCTTTAATAATACTCCTGCATAGTATTTAGAGCGATCGGCTGGGTTTTTAATGTATCCTAATTGCGATGCAAGGTCTTGTTTGTACCTGTCAATATTTTCTTTACCATTATACAATTGTGGTATGACATAATCGCAATATTTTTTATCCAACCAAGTAGGCCAGTCTTGCAAATAGTTTTCTTTGGCCCAAGGGTGCATACTCGGTGACATCGAAACAACAACGTTAGGCTTCACTGCTTTTACTGATTGGTACAAATCGGCTAAAAATTGGGTCAATTTATCGGCTCTCCAGTTCATCCAAGTCACGTCTTTTTCATTGGTAGGAGGTGCCACGCCTTTTTCTTTTTTATACAATTCAACTGTATAATCGTCGTAACCTCCCATGATAGGCATTGCTGGCAAACGATCGTCGCCTTGAACTCCATCCACATCGTATTTTTTTACCACTTCTAGAATCAAGGATTTCATGAAGTTTTGTACTTCAGGATGTATTCCGTTCATCCATTCAAAACCGTTAGAAGATACTAACAAGTTTTTGTTTGCATCTTTTGCACTCCATTGTGGATATTTTGTTAAGATAACACCACCTTGTTGACTATTCGAGGCAGCAAAACCGTATTCAAACCAAGCATGTACTTTAATGTTTTCTTTGTGGGCTTCGGTAATCATTTCTTGCAAGGGATCTCTTCCTGCAAAGCTTTCCATAATTGGAATTCCGAATTCTTTATTCATAATCTCGCTTGGGTACAGCGTTCTCCCTTTATTCCAAACCACTACATAAATATCGGTAATGAAGGATTTTTTACAGGTTTGGACTGTTTCTTTAATCTTATCTAAAGAATATAAAGCATCAGAAGCTACATTCGTCACCCAAACACCTTTATGTGCTTTTACACCTGTAGGAGGTGTTACAGGTTTGTTAGGCTCAACCCTAACTGGATCGTCACCACCTGAGCAAGAAAACAAAAGGGTAAGGACGGCAAGTACTATTAATTTTTTCATAGGTAACTCATTTATTAATTTTAAAGCAAGTGCTATCGCCTACTCCAATAGAGTTTACTGTTCCAAGCGACAATCTTACTTAAAATAAAAAAGTGCTTATGGAATAACTCCACAAGCACTTTTTTGAATTATTTTTCTAATTGATATACAGCCAAACGGTCGTTGGTAGCAAAGAACATCACGTGTAATTTATTATTAATTACAGCAAAATCTGCATCGACAGTGATATTGGCGTTAGAAACAGCTGGACCTGTAATTTCCATAATTGGAGCATCTAAAGCAGCCGTACTAGCTGTTGTATAATCTACTATACGGAACACGTGTTTTCCTCCTACTTGAGCTACGTAAGCCAAGTATTTTCTGTTTTTATAGGTAATGGTTTTACAATCAGATGTGGCATTTCCTGAAGAAGATTTAGCACTTTCTGAAAAAGTACTACCAAGAAGTGCCAATCCATTGTGTCCTGTTCCTACAGTGGCAGCAGCAAATCCTGTTTCATCAGGTTGAACACTATAGTAGTTTCCTGGTACCCCTGCATAAGATAAGGCTTGTTTGGTTGGGGTTGGATTCAACACACCATTAGTTACCGTCCACACCAAGACATCTGTTTTACTTGCAATAGGCACAGTAATTACCGCATTACCATCTAAAGAACCTTTAATACTGATACTAGCGCTACGTGGAGAATAGGCTAATCCTAAACTAGTTTGGGAATAAGTAATATAATTAGTTGGTGCGGTATCGTTGATTGAATTCCATTTTACGATGTTTAAGTTCACTGTGGCTCCAGCACCAGCGCCTAATTGCACCCCAAGAATTTTACCGTTATCATCGGTGGCCAATTTACGGATTCCAGTAACGGCTCCTCCATCAAATAATGGAGTAGCTCCCTTGTCTAAGCTTTTAATTAAATTACCTGAAAGGTCGTAGGCATAAATTCCGAACAAACCAGTTGTTCCAGGCAAAGCGGCTGGCAATTGATGTGCAGCTACTACTATAGAATTACCACTAAATCCAACGGAAGAACCAGCATTAGCTGAATATCCAAGAGATGCATGTGATTTTTCTAAAATCGGAGTAGATTCTATTAGAGGGTTTTGAATGGTGAATTCCGTTTCAATTCCGTTGGTTCCCGTTACTTTTACTTTGAATCCAGCTAAAGTATTCAAGTTGGTTCCATTAAATTTAGGATCTACTACATTACCAAAAGGCGTTTTGATGGTCACCGTAGCATTAGTGAAGTTAGTTAAATAAGGTACTACTGGTTGCAATATATTTTTTGCAGCATCTTTAACAATCATTCTAGTAGTAGCTTGTCCGTTTATTTCTAAACCAGAAATAGAAGCAGGACCTACCTGCTCGGAAGTATACACAATATCATAAGTGTAAGTAGTGGTGTTATCTACTCCTAAAACTTCTAATTTGAATGGAGCAGTTGCTGGCGGGTTAAAAGAATAATCTTTAACTGTACCATTAACAAAGTTTTTTATAGTCCCATTTACAAAAGTATAGCTAGCTGCTAACTTAGTAATATCAGTCCCTACGGGTACTTGAACGATAATCGAAGTTTTTCCTGGATAAATTTTATCTTTAGGAATGCTCAATCCTACCACGGACAAATCTACTAATTTGGGTGGTGATTGTACAATTAATTTCCAAGTACTGTTAGTTCCATCAAATCCGCTAATCGCGATATCTTTAGGATTACGCAAATCCATCACGGAAACTTGATCCATTCCAGAAAGCGTTCCATTGGCTACTAAAATTTCGGTTTTAATCGCGGTCAAGTTTACTCCAGGTTCCAATATCACCTTAGCAATTTTGTCGCTATTGGGTTCAATATTATACAGTTTGTTATTGATTTTTACTGCTACTATAGCCCCCGATTGATAGCTACGGTCATCGCTGAAACTATCTTCGCAAGAAGACAAGCCCACTAGACACAATAGTAAAAAAAGTATTTTTTTCATATGTTAATATTTATAGTTTTTGAATGTTCCTCTGTAAT
Source organism: Flavobacterium riviphilum (assembly GCF_055231795.1). Classification (NCBI taxonomy): domain Bacteria; kingdom Pseudomonadati; phylum Bacteroidota; class Flavobacteriia; order Flavobacteriales; family Flavobacteriaceae; genus Flavobacterium; species Flavobacterium riviphilum. The sequence continues at coordinate 13,286 of NZ_JBUYSY010000020.1, read as the reverse complement.
TTGCATCCATAAATCGGTTATTACAACAAATTTTAAATCATGCAGATTACTCTAATTTTATAAAGTGTACCTTTTGTAAAGTAATGGTTAGCTTCTTATGACTCTAACCACTACTTTCTTAAGGTGTACAAATTATAGCTTATTATTGTCCGTAGCCGTCGTTTTGAGTCAACCAAGGCGCTTTATTTCTTTCCACTTGTGGGATAGGCCATAAATAGAATTTGTCTTTCCAGTTGTTTGGTCTGTCTGCATCACGTTGACGCAATTTGCTTCCGTAAGCCCCGTATAAGGCCAAGTCATTCAAATCACGATCCGATCCTGCAGCACCATACGTAGGTACCATATCAGGGGTTACTTGAGTATAACCATCTGGGTAAGTATTAGTAGCAGCATTTACACCTGTTGCAATTGGGAAACCATACGTTTTTTCAGCATTTTCTAGGGCTGCGGTTCTCCATCTTCTCATATCGAAGAAGTGTAGACCACCTTCTCTGATCAATTCCACTTTACGCTCTCTACGTACCAATTGACGCAAACGTACCGGATCAGAAGAAGTAGTAGCTGGCATTCCTACACGGTTTCTTACTTCGTTAATCGCATTACGAACAGATCCGTCGATTTGACCTAATTCAATTTTAGCTTCTGCGTAAATTAATAAAATTTCAGCATAACGCATCAACAATACATTGTAAGTAGGTTCAGAAACAATTTCATCATCAAAGAAATTGTATTTTTTCCATAAATACCCTACCCCACTTTGAATATAACCATATTGCGCCACGGAACCCGTATAATCCAAATTTGTAATCGTCGATGGTGTTCCTGTAGCATCAAAAAAGGTAGTAGTAGGTTTATACAACTCCATTAAAATGTTTTGCTTTTTCCCTCCGTTATTGGCAATAATGTTGTCTTTGTGCGTATAAATAGTCATTTTCAAACGAGGATCTCTATTGGCAAATGGATTTTTTGGATCATAACCAGAACCTGGTTCGTCAATTCTTTTCCCGTTTGTCATTTCATACGTATCTACTAATAATTGCGTTGGGAAACGACCTGATTGGCCTCCAACAGTTCTTGCAATTTCGCCAAACGATTGATAGTGGTATTTTCTAGATGCTTGATCAGAATAGGCTAAAGCGAAAATATTCTCTTTTTTGGCCTCAGGAGTTAATTGACCTGCTCTAGTGAATAAATCACCAAACTTTGGTGCTAATGCTCTTCCAGATTCTGTAATGATTCTATTGGAAGCTTCAGCGGCGATGGCAAAATATTGATTGGCTTTGGCCAAATCTTTTACTCCTTTTTCACCAAAACCTTCTTTACACCATGAACCAGCATACAAGGCAATTCTGGCTTTTAACCCTAAGGCATACGATCTATCAATTCTACCAAATTCAGTAGCTTGCCAAGGTAAACGAGTACTAGCCTCCTCCAAATCATTCAATAAATAATCTACAATCTCTTTCCAAGGTTTTCTAGTAGCTCCTTTTTCCTCTTCTTTTGTTACTGGTTTGGTAAAGAAAGGCACATCACCCCACAAAGAAGTCAAGTAGTGATAGTGCGTGGCACGAATCACCTTCACTTCGGCTACGTATTGTTTGGCTCTCTCGCTTAAATCTGCCAAATAAGGTTCTGAACCTGAAATCACATTATTGGCTCTCGCTACCCCTTGGTAGAATTTTGCCCATTGCGACTCAACTACAAAGAAATTTTCAAGTTGCACATTATTTACTCCTATTCCACTGTTATCAGCACGCTCAATACCCATAGGAGTATACATGTCATAAAGTGTAAAAAACGGCAATTGGCTGCTTTCCATATACAAACTTTGGTAACATCCACTAGTTCCTTGTTTAATGGCGCCTTCCGAATTGTAAAAATTCGAGGATAAATAATCACTTAAAGGTTCTCTATCAATGTAATCGTCACAAGCGGTTAGTCCCACTATCAGACTTAATCCTACTATTATTTTATTTAATACTTTCATTGCTTAAAATTTAAAGTTAGCACCAAAGGTTACTGTTGTCATGATCGGATAGAATTCCCCTCCAAAACTTCCACCATAATTTACTTCTGGATCATAACCGGCGTAGAAATGACTGATAGTAAATAAGTTTTGTCCACTAATATAAAAACGAATGGCGTCCATTTTGGTTTTTTCAATAAAAGATTTAGGTAAAGTATACCCTATCATCACGTTTTTCAAACGCATATAAGCCCCATTTTTTACCCATTTATCCGAATCCACAAAGTTTATATCAGAATTCGCCTCGGGTACCAAAATTGGATATTCTGCATTTGGATTATCTGGTGTCCAAGTATCTAATTGATGGGTAAACAAGTTCGATCCGTTAAAGAAAGGACGTAAACCAATACCACTTAACATAACATCACGCTTTCCAACACCCTGGAAGAATACCGTAAAATCAAAGTTTTTATAATTCCCTGTAAGGTTTAATCCATATTCATAATGAGGGAAAGGATCTCCTAAATATACTTTATCATTTTCAGTAATGAGGTTAGGATTCAATCCACTTGGATCCATTTTAACATATTTTACATATCCAGGCTTAGCTTGACTAGAAATCACAGGAGAGTTAGCTACATCGGCTGCGTCTACATAATATCCATTAGTAATAAATCCCCAAAAGGCGTTCATTGGATATCCCACTGTCATCGAACGGTCAGAATAAGGTCCATATAATTTTTTCACTTCATTTTCGTTGTTACTCAAGGTAGCCGTCACACTAAAGTTGAATTCACCAATTTTATCTCGATAGGTTAAACTAGTTTCAAACCCTTTGTTCTGTGTATCTCCAGCATTTCTAAATGCAGGATTTAATCCTGTGTAATAAGGTACTGGATAAAGCAAAAGCATATCAAAAACATCTTTGATATAATAATCAAAAGTAGCATTCAATTTACGGTTGAAAAAGCCAGCGTCCAAACCAAAGTTGATTTGTCTCGATTTTTCCCAAGAGATGTTAGGGTTTGCCATAGTGGTTTGTGCCACACCCGGAGCAATTTGCTTGTCAATCCAATAACTATACCCAGGCTCAATGGTAGCAGCATAAGGATAGTTACCAATATCTTGGTTTCCTAAAGTACCATAGGAAGCTCTTAATTTCAAATCACTCACATATTTTTCAAGTGGTTCCATGAATTTTTCTTTTGAGATCACCCAACCCGCAGAAACCGATGGGAAAAACCCCCATTGATTGCCTTTTGAAAAACGAGACGATCCATCGTAACGACCGGTAGCTTCAAACAAATATTTGTCAGCATAGGTATAATTAAAACGGCTATAAAAGGAAGCCATAGCCCATTCACTCGCTCCTCCTGAGTTCGTAGCGGTTGCAGGATCTCCGTTATTTAAATAATAACGATCCAAATCAAATCTATTCTTAGATGCACTCAAGTCTTCAAAGTGATTGTCTTCCCCCTGATACCCCACCATCAGTTTTAAATCATGGGCATTCAACGTTTTAGCATAAGAAGCTTGTGCTCTAAAGAAATTACGAACATTTTGATTGTATGATTCTTGCACCAAATCTGTTGCGGGATAAAACCCTAGTGAAATCCCTCTTAATGAAGTATAATATGGCGTTCTTTTTAACGTACCTCTTCCTTCTGTATTTCTATAACTGTATTGTGCCAATACCTCGAAATCTTTAAATGGTGTAGCGGTTAAGGTTCCATTTAATAACAATTCTGGACGCTCAATAGTATTTCTACCGGTTGCTTCCGCATTCGCTACTGGGTTGTCCCCATTTTTACCATATCCCCATAACCCATCCAATTCTTTTACCGCAGAAAGCGTAGGTAACATATATAAGGATTTGTTGATGATTTGGGTTGGTGAAGAAAAACCAGGCACTACCTGAGTGGATTTACGGTATGAAATTTCACTTGAGAATTTCAACCACTCGTTTATTTTAGCATCGGTATTCAAACGTACATTAATACGTTTGAAGTTATTGTTTTCAATTAATCCGTCTTGGTGCAAAGAAGTAATCGCTCCAAAATACTTCACGTCCTCACCTCCTCCTGATAAAGTAAGGTTGTTGTTGGTCATGGCTGCGCTTTGTTTCAATGTAGCCGCTTTCCAATCGGTATCGTAACGGTTCCAATTATCCGGTTTGAAATTGCGTTGTTCGAATATCTCTTGCTCTCTAATTGCTCTTTGATCTGCAGGAATAATCGTTCCAATATTTTCTTCAGAATTCAATTTTGCCTGTAAATAATCAGCGGCTCTAACCACTTTTGGAGTATTGGTTGGAGTTTGTAGCGTCACAAACGAATCCACACTCATTCTCATTTTTCCAGACTTACCTCTTTTCGTAGTAATCAATACCACCCCATTGGAAGCTCTAGATCCATAGATAGATGCAGAAGCCGCATCTTTCAATACCGATATTGACTCTACGGTATTCATATCTACTTGGTTGATATCCATCTCGATTCCATCTACTAAAACTAATGGGAAAGTAGAAGAGTGTTTTGAACCGATACCACGTATACGGATATTCGCTCCGTCACGACCAGGCTCTCCAGAACCTTGTTGCACGGTTACCCCTGCAATTGTTCCTTGTAATCCGGTTGAAAGTGAGGCTACGGCTCTTTTACTCAATTCTGCACCTTTTATAGTACCCACAGCCCCTGTAAGGGTTTTCTTTTTCTGAGTACCATACCCTACTACCACTACTTCTTGCATCTGATTTGTTGAGGCAATTAATTTCACTGTCACAACATCTTTTCCTGATATTTCTACTTTTTTATCTTCAAATCCAACGAAGGAAACGAGGATATGAGTAGCACCTGCGGGTACTTTAATTTGAAATGCCCCGTCAAAATCGGCGGCTGTTTTTACATTGGACCCTGATACAGTAATGTTTGCCCCGCTCAAAGGCAAACCGGCTGAATCAACTACGGATCCTTTCAACGTTTTGGTCTGTGCATACATCCCGAGGGTACACAAACAAAACAAAAAGAAAACTAACGTTTTTTTCATAGCTATTGTTTATTGATTTTGGTTAATTATTTATTCTAAAGTTTTCCATAATTCGTATAAGCCTCTCGGAATGTGGAAACATCCTTTCCATTTGCCTCCTTTGGCTTCTAATAACGGTTGACCTTCTCTGGTAAGATAGCCAAACCATTCTCCATGATATTCTTGGTCTCTGAAATGATTCCAAGTGTAATCATGTAATCGAACAAACCACTCTTTGCACTTTTCGTTTCCAGTAAGTTTATAGGCTTTGGCAAACGAAATCATGGTTTCGATATGTACCCACCACAATTTTTGATTCCATTGCAACTCTTGAGTGGGGTGTCCTTTTATATCTAAGAAATAATAAATTCCGCCAAATTCTTCATCCCAACCAAACTCGGTAGTACGGATTAAAATCTCTTCGCATTTTTTGATTAACAACGGATTGTTGTAACGCACAGCTATGTCCATTAAAAACCACATGGATTCATTACCATGACCTGGATTGATGATTCTGCCTTCAAAACTGTCGCACAAATCGCCATTAGGATACACATTTTCCATGATGATACCTTTCTCTTTATTCAAAAAGTTAGTCATGATGTCATCTATTAAAATGGGTACCATTCGGTCTACGTTTTCTTTACCAATAACATCTTCTAGCAACAAGGATAAATTGCATAAAATCATGGGTAAAGAGAAATTTTTTAATTCTCTAGTTCCAGCATGGGCTTTATTCCATTTCCCTTTTGGATTGCTTTGTCTACTGATAATGTTATTATAGGTATTTACTGCAACTTCTTTATGAACAGGATCATGAGTTGCTTTGTATAACTCTCCAAAAGCCATAGCTGCAAAACAGTCAGAAAAAATATTATACGGTTCTACCAAAGGCTCTCCTTTTTGATTGAGAGAAAAATACCAGTTCCCTTTCTCATCTCGTCCATTTTTCAACAAGAAAGCAGCACCATGAAGTGCCATATCGAGCCATTGTTGTTTTTTCTCTACTTTGTTGTAAAGCATGGCAAAAGTCCACACTTGACGCCCTTGTAGCCAAATAAACTTGTCTGTATCATACACATTACCTTGTCGGTCTAAGCAAGTAAAGTAACCTCCCCATTCCTTGTCTACAGAATACGTTTCCCAAAAGGGAATTACTTCTTCTAGCAACTCTTTTTTGTATACTTGTGCATATTGAGATAAGTCTATCATTTCCATTCTTTCGCGTTGTTCTTTTGTTAACATATCTGATAGTTGAATTGTTTATATTGATTTTAGTTGTTCTGTAATTAAGCGAGCCCACAATTGATATCCTGTTCCCAAAAGATGAAGACCATCATTAGTATACTTAGCATCTAGCTGCCCTTTTTCGTCTAAAAAATGAGGAAATAAGTTGATGAAATGCATTTGGTTCTTTAGGGCCAATGATGCTAATTCCTTGTTGATTTGTTGCACTATATCCATTTTTCCTTGATGGTTTTTGAATGTGGTAAACGTCCCATTGGTAGGAAGTAAACTTTGGATATAAATAATTGTTTGGGGACTATCTGTTTTTATTTTAGTGAGTATCTTTTGATAGTTTTCAAGTATTCTAGCCGTACTATTGTTAATGGCTACATCGTTTATGCCAATCATTATGAACACTTTTTTAGGTTGACGTTTTACGATTTCGTCCAAACGATCCAATACACCTAACGTAATATCACCAGAAATCCCTCTATTGATAATATTTTGATTAGGAAAAAGCTCATCCCAATTACCACAATTGGTAATACTGTCTCCCAATAACACAACGGGCGCAGATTGACTCAAGGGCAAGGATTCAAACAGAGAACGTTTTTGATCATAATAGTAATTATGAAATACTTCCTTCACTTCTTGCGCCAAGCCAATATTGCTAAAGAACAAACCAAAAAATAAAAACACTATTTTTTTCATGGTGTACTAACTGAATTATTGTTTTAAAGCCCCCGCATGGTCTATAGCAAAAGCAAATGGATCTAAGGTTTTTTGTATCAATACTGCCAAATCTCTTTTATTTATGGGAGTGGCTGTATAGGGGGTTAAATTAGTAAAAGTTGCTCCTGCTTTCTCAAGTAAGACTACAGCTGCTTGGGCCGTTAAAATCTCTTGACTTTTCACAATCTCATTGCTTGCTTTGAATTGATGCAAGCCTTCTGTAAATTCTTGAACCGTAATAAAGGCCTCAGGGTGAAACCAAGTTCTGTTAGCCCATTTGTAATTTTCTCCTTTAGTTTTCAAGATTCCTGTGGCACATACTTTTTGAATAGCTTCAAAACTTTCTTCGGTAGGTTGCACATCAAAAATGGGAAAGATATACGCTTTTTGATCTAATAATTTTTGTTGCACTTGGCGTACGCTAACTTCTCTAACATTTTGATGGTCTTGTACCGCTAGTGCAGCTAACGTTCCAGCAGCTTGTCCTGTTAATAAAACAACTGGTTGCAAACGCGTAGCACCGTTGATTAAATTTGAAACCGAAATAGCTTTATCCGAAACGATTAACCCATCGACTTTCTCCGGAATCAAAGCTCCCAACGGGATGGAATAGGAAGGTACAGGTGGAAATCCCAAATCAGGAGCTTTTGGATTTTGTTTGTGGTGATGGTCCACTGGATAATCGCCTACGGATATACCAGTTTTATATAATGCTTCTTTTTGATTGTAAGGCTGAGCTACATGATTGTAGGTAAAAAAACTAACACCTTTTAGGCGACGACCTTCTCTATGATAAGGAGCATAAGCCAAAAGATCTTTGGTTTGGAATTCATCATCGGCCAAGCCCAAATGTTTGTATCCCAACTCGTGCTGAATGTAATACACAAATTGTAAAGTGTAATTTTTGGCTTTCTCCAATTCTTTGTTGCGTTTCTCGCGCGACATTTCGATAACATTCAAATAAATGTCGTTGCCTTTAGAAGGCCAATTGATCATGTATTTATTATTGGGGAGTTTTCCATAAGACAACATTTTATCACAGTCTTTAGGTTTGGTAGCGGTTTCAAAACAAGAACCTGCAAATTGAGCGGGATTGTAATTTTCTGGACGAGCAATAGTTTTATCCGCATTGGGTCCAAAATCTTTAAGTATAGCCACCCAAGTTAAATCTTGTACAATATCATTAGCTTTTTCAGGGGCATTGGTTTCTTCTGTCTCGCTTTTAGCGTCCATTCCCAATCGGTAAGCTGCCCCTGCCATTTTCAAACTTTCGCCAATATCAGTTGCATCAATGGTAACCTTAGCGGTAACTTCTAGCAATTGATTGTTCTCATTTTTAAATATAGCACCTGTGATTGTCTTACCTGATTTTTTAATTTTATGAAGGTAATACCCGTGAATAATTTCCAAGTGCTTTTCTTTTGCTGCCATCTCTTTAAAAATGGCATTTCCAACCGAAGGCTCAAAAAGGGTATTACTTACCCAACCCGTTTCTAAAGCTTTGGCCCCTCCATAATGTTTTCGCAAAAGATCTCTAAACTCATTCCAAATTCCTGAGTGCAAATTGTGATTGCCATCACAAGCACCTACACCTTGAATCGTAAACATCCCCCCTATCCATGGAGATTCTTCAACAATTAATGTTTTGGCTCCTAGTCTTGCCGAAGTGATTCCTGCTGATGTACCACTAGTGGTCCCACCTATAATTAATACGTCAATATTCTTCTTAGTAGGCACTTGTGCAAATCCTACAAAAACAAGTAATAAAGCTAAAAGGTTAATTTTCATGAACTATAATTTTTAATGATACAACTAGGTTCTCCAAAACCATTTTATTTTTGAAAAGAATACCGTAATCCCCACAGATAAAGCCGTTAACAAAACACCTTTCAATACCCCCATAAAAGGTCCTTGATTGAAAATTTCAAAATAATCAGTAAGTGTTATTAAGGTGAGCAATGGCATAACTACTAATGCATTGGCCACGTATGCTATCATGGGATTTTGTCCAGATAGGATCAAAAACTGTGTTGCTTTGGTATGTTTATAATAATCGAAAACGATTGAGAAAAATAAGACACCAAAAAATGCCAATCCAGAGGTAACAAAATAGTAACTATACGTAGAATCATCTTTTCGAATACCACCTTGATACGCTTCAAAAAACAACCCTAACATTAAGCAATAGGCCCCTGCAATGAAAAGTTTTTTCCATAACAACTCAAATCCAGTGGTGCTCATTTGTAAAAGTTTATATAAAACAATAAGAATACTAGAGGTAATAGCAAGATTTACAACTAAATCTCTAGAATACAAAAATGTCAAATTACAAATAATGAGCAGTACAGATAAAAGAGCTATACTATAGCCTTGAGTTCTTGCTAAAGGGGATGCTGTAGCTTGTTTTTCATCAATCCACTCTTTGATGTATTCGCCAGCTAGGCTGCCAGGTATTACGATAAACAAATACTTGAGATAATAAAATGAATAGGCCCAAGGTATCGGGGTAAACTCATATAGGGATTTCACCCAACCTTCGTTGGTGCTAGCGTGAAAAATAGCCAATACAAAAGGAAGCACCAAAAGACGTGCCCAAGGATTCTTGTAGGTAAACACATAAATGACACTCGCAAAAAAGGCCATATTAGCCAAAACGATGATAATAATATCACTAAAAGCTATTTCAAAAAATGGATTTTTCTTACCTTCATAAGTAAGGCTATACATTATAAGCCCTCCAATTACAAAGGCCGAAACCCGAATCAGACCCGTTATCCTTGTGCCAAAAGGGTAGGCCATTAAGAATGGTAATCCTTCTTTCAAAAACATTATAAACAAAAGACCAAAAGCAAAAAGCGATAGTAAACATGCCTGTACGTCCATGGTATCACTTATCACAAAAGGTTTCATGTGTTGAAAAAAGATAGCAAAAAACACCAATTGAGCTGCTCTTTTTAAAGAATCCCAGCATAAAACCCAGTTGCTTTCTCCTTTTTCAATTCTAGATCCTAACGAAAAAGGGAAAGCTGCCCCCATAGAAAACAAGAAAAAAGGAAAAACTAAATCTACCCATGTAATGCCATAAATCGTAGGATCAAATTGGTGCTGTGGTACTTGGGCGTGCGCCATCCAATTAGGCAAATGAGTCAATACCATTTGTCCTGACAAAATCATCGTAATAATAGCAAAACCTCGTAAGGCGTCTATAGATAAAGCTCTTTTCTTCATTGGAATGGATTTTTAAAGTACAACAAATCTCTTACTTGTTTTTGGCATACTCTTTAGAGAAATAGTCTGGATACGCTTTCAATCCTTCATAAAAGAAGAAGGACTCTCCTTTTACTCCAGCTTTCCTATTGGCTTTAATCATTGCTTTCAAAAAGTCCAAAGATGGGTTAATACCATTAACCTGTAATAATACTCCTGAGTAGAATTTATTTTTTTGATTTTTCTTTAAAAAATCTACTTGCGACTTGAGCGTAGACTGATAACTTTCTATAGTTTTACGATATACTTGTGGAATCACATAATCACAATAACCTTTATCCAACCAAGTTGGCCAATCTTGTAGATACTCTTCTTTGGCCCATGGATGAATACTTGGAGCCATACTCACTATCATATTAGGTTTAATCTGTTTTACTTCGCGGTATAGTTCTCCTAAGAACTGGGTGAGTTTATCCGCTCTCCAAGTCAACCATGCGGCATCTTTGTAATTATTAGGTGGAAGCTGCCCCTGATGTTCATTTTTGTACAAAGCTACAGTATACTCATCGTAGCCACCAATGGAAGGCATTGCCGGTAAACGATCATCGCCTTGAATTCCATCTACCTCGTAACGAGAAACCACTTCTAAAACCAAAGATTTTACAAATTTCTGTGCATCTGGATGCAAAGCATTCATCCATTCAAATCCATTTTTAGAAACCAATTGCCCCTTATTATCTATGGCTTTCCATTCAGGAAAACGTTTCAAAATTTCACCGCCATTTTCACCAAAAGAAGAGGCAAAACCAAACTCAAACCATGCATGAACTTTAATATGCTCTTTATGCCCTTCTTCTATCATTTCTTGCAAAGGATCTCTATCTCCGAAACGCTCAATGATGGGAGCATTAAACAATTCTTTCATGACAGTACTAGGATAAAGCGTTCTCCCACGGTTCCATACTACCATATAAATATCTGTAATTCCGGAAGCCTTACACAAGGCAACCGCCTCTTTGATTTGCGCACGTGAATGCAACGCATTTGAAGCCACATTAGTAATCCATACTCCTTTTAAGAGGGTATTGGATTTGCGTTGACCGTATAAAGCTAGAGAAGAAGTAAAGCAGAGTATCCCAACAGTCAGTGTAAATATTCGAAGGGCTATTTTAAATTTGGTCATAATAGAACTTTAATTTTATCAAATATATAAAATTTACAAATACAGTTACATATAATAAATTATTTTAATAACATTTTGTTTATATAACAAAGTGTTAATTTATAGATAAATTCTATACTAGCTCAAAATGAAGGATAAAGCACTAGAAATCAACACAAAAAAAAGAGCACGATCTTGTATAAAACTACAATATCGTGCTCAAAATTCAAAAAAAATGTGATTTTACATCTAAAAAATCGTAACAAAAGAACAATTATGAAAAGTAAAATTTAAACTTTTGTAACAATGAGAATTAAATTTAAGAAAATCTAAGTGTTAAAAATTAACAGACAATTAGCATGATTAACTTAAAACATTGAATTTAACAACCTTATTTAATATATTTTTTTAAAAACATATCCCTCTCCTAATGCTATTTAATTAATGCCAATAGCATCTTCTCTTTTACAATACAACAAGCTCCAATTACTCCTGCACGATGGCCTAAACTCGATTTTTTTAACTTCATGTCGCGATTAACTAAACCGAGTGAATGTTTTTTTAACGCAGATTGAATGGGTAATAATGCATAATCCCCTAGTTTTGAAAAATCACCACCAATTACTAATAAATCGGGATTGAAGATATTTAAAATTATCGACAGATACCTTCCTAGTTTTTCACTTTGTTCTGTTACAAGATCTACACAAAGGCCGTCCTCCAAATTCACAGCCCCTGCTATGATGTCCAAATGTTGTAAATCCAAATTATCATTTAACACTACTTTTGATTGCTTACCCTGTCCTACAGCCTTTTTAAATTGATTAACCAATGACCATCCAGATATTTCAGTTTCTAAACATCCTAATTTTCCACATTGACACATAATTTCATTATTGAACAATGTACTGTGCCCAAATTCACCTGAGTATCCTGATTTGCCATAATACAACTTACCATCGGTTACAATCCCAATGGCTACTCCCCAGCTATAATTTAAAAAAATGACATTCTGTTCGTCATCAACAACCCCTTGACGGTATTCTCCAAAAGCCATAGCTCGGGTATCATTCTCTAAATGTACCGGAAGCCCTAATTGCTCAGAAATAATTTCCGAAAGCGGGCGATTTTCACTGAAAAAGAAATTATAACTAAATCCTTCTTTAGAATTAATTCTACCCGAAAAATTTATACAAACTCCAGCTATCAAGTTTTTCTCTACAAAACTATTATCTATATAGGTATTGATTAAATTACAAAACTCCAATAAAGACTCAAAGCTATTTTTAAGTGAGAAAGGAATTCTTAAATCAATATTCGTAAATTCATTTTTAATATTCTGTATGCCAATAGAAATTGTATTTCTTCCCACCTCAATCCCCATAAAAAAAGCACAAGTAGGATGTATACTGTATTGCGAAGGCCTTCTCCCTCCACTATTGGTAATTTTACCCATATCTAATACAGTGCCTTCAGCTAACAATTCATTGACTGCTTTAGTAATAGTTGGTACACTTGATTGTAATTCTGAACTAATTTCAGCAATAGTTGCATCACCCGAGGATAGTAAATGTTTTACTATGGCTTGACGCAACATGTGCCACTTTTGACCAGACAAACTAGTATCCTTACTACTAGTTAACAATTCTCTAATATTCATGTGCTTAGTTTTTTCTATTAAACAAACTTAAGTCAAATTTCCAAATATTAAATAGACTTTGATAAGATATTTCACGTAATTCAATTAAATGTGCCTCATTTTACTTAAAAAACCAAAAGAAAATCGCATAATACAAATCATACAATTGAAATTATTCCAACTACGCGCCCTGGCTTATCCCAACTAGTTTAAAACAAATAACCCCCACAATCAAAAGGTAAAGGGGTTTTAAAGTATCTAAAAATATGGCAGTACTCCCGAAGTCCCGGGACGCTGGCGGGGTAACTTCACTTTATGGACTATATTTT
>NZ_JBUYSY010000019.1:0-41224 GCF_055231795.1 Flavobacterium riviphilum | reverse complement strand
GAACATACTTACATCGCTAGTTGTTCTGGTACTAGAAAGTCACTTGAGGTGAAAAATCCACAAGAAGAAATACTGGCTGCTAGTATACAAGTGTACCCTAACCCTTCGCATGGCTCGTTAACCATTAGTCGTAACTCTGACCAAGCCACGACCCTTTCTATTGTCAACATTTTAGGACAAGAAGTAAAAACAGAGGTGTTGAATACCCAGGAACACGAACTCAATTTGAGTCACTTACCCAATGGGATGTACTTCCTGAATTTTACTACCCAAAAGGAGAAAATAACTAAGAAAATAATTATTCAAAAGTAAAAATCAATAAAAGGCTGCAACATTGCAGCCTTTTATTTTATGAAAAGAAAAACCTTTAAAACTTTCCACCATTGTTCGAACGAACTTCTTGAAAAATATTTGATACCTTTTTGGGTATTTACAATAAAATAAATCAATGAATTAGATACCTAAACCTTGAAATATATCCTTCACGAAATACAAAACAGATATAAAATTAACTAATTTTAGTACACCTATCATATCTCAAAATTAAAGGTATCCGTTTATTCAAATTAAAAACAACATCAAAATGAAAAACAATCAATTGATTACCAATGAGTCCATGTTTTTTCAGGGTCCGATATCTCGAATTAAAGAATTGATGTTCACCTTTAAGGTTCAATTTCACTTTATAAAAGCATTTAGAAAATTGCACTTTATTGGTCCTTGTGTAACTGTATTTGGTTCAGCTCGCTTTACATCCGATTCTGAACACTACCAAAATGCTGAAAAAATTGGGGCAGCAATAGCAAAACTAGGATTTACAATAATGACTGGAGGCGGACCCGGAATAATGGAAGCTGCAAACAAAGGAGCTTTTGAAAATGGCGGATATTCTGTGGGTTGCAATATCGAACTCCCCTTAGAACAAAAACCCAATCCATACCTACACAATTGGATCAACATCCCTTATTTTTTCATAAGAAAAGTAATTCTTATAAAATACTCTTATGCCTTTATTGTAATGCCAGGCGGCGTTGGGACTTTAGACGAATTATTTGAAGCACTCACACTAATACAAACCAAGGTAATTAAAAATTTTCCAGTAATAATTTTTGATTCCGAATATCATAAAGAACTTTGCCATCATATTAAAATTATGCTTGAAAATGAAAGTATCAGCCCCGAAGACATGAAGCTTCTCTATGTAACAGATTCAATACCTGATGTCATTACCCATTTGGAAACACATGCTATAAAAGAATTTGGACTGATCAAAAAACAATACAAACCTAAGTGGTGGCTATTTGAAAACAAGGCGAAAAAAAACTACTAAACACCTTGTATGCTTAATTATTAATTCAACATGTATAGCATCGGCTACACTCCTATTCTAAAACACCATTAAAATCAACTCAAAATGTGCTTTCATTCCAAACAAACCAAATCTGCAACCGAAGTAGAAAATCGATTCAAAGCCAAAATCGATAATCGATCACAATTTCAACCCAAAGAAATAGTAAACGGTTTTGATTTTCCTTTGTACCCTATAATTACAGATGAAAACCCTGATACAATCACACACTACCATTGGGGGTTGATACCCAGTTGGTCCAAAGATGAAGAAATAAAAAAGCATACACTTAACGCCAGAATTGAAACGATAACCGAAAAACCTGCCTTTCAAAACGCGGTAAACCAAAGATGTTTAGTCCTTGCCAATGGATTTTATGAATGGCAGTGGCACGATAGTAAAGGAAAAAACAAATCAAAATTTGAAATTGGCATTGAAAACGAAGCGCTTTTTGCATTTGCAGGACTATATGCAATATGGAGAAACCCAAAGACCGGAGAACTAAAAAACACCTATACGCTTGTAACCACAGCCGCCAACTCTGTAATGGCAGAAATACATAACATCAAAAAAAGAATGCCAGTTATACTGCGGCCTGAAGATGAACAAAAATGGTTGCAGCACGAACCCATACAAAAATTCTCTTTTCCATATGAAGTGAATTTGGTAGCCAAAAATTTAAACTTTAGCGCCCTATTTTAAGAAATAACACACAATGCAACGTAAATAGTTCAAAACAATTATTTCATATCACTCTAAATAAAGTAAAAAAATATTGTTCGATAGTTTATTTTTAACTTTATATATCGTAATATTGCAATATAACATCAATCAACATGGGAGCAACAAAAACAGACAGTTTTACTACACAACAAAACGAATTAGCCACAATAGCCAAAGCCCTAGGACATCCGGCACGCATTGCAATCCTAGAATACTTATTAAAAGTAGATACTTGCATTTGTGGCGATATCGTAAACGAATTACCATTGGCACAACCTACCGTTTCACAACACCTTAGAGAACTGAAAAATGCAGGACTCATACAAGGAAGTGTGGATGGCACTTCGATTTGTTATTGTTTAAGCCAGAAGGGCTTTGAAAGTATAAATGTTTTTTTTCAACACATTACCAATCATTTAGAAAAAAAGAAAATTGACCTGAGCGAATGCAATGCTAAAGAGTCATGTTGTTAATTTAAAAAAGAAGTATAATGAAACTATCTCAAATTAAAACCATTTTAGCTGATCTAGAAACGGTCAACTTCAAACTACCTAACGAAACGTATGTCCCAGAACATTTTCATGTAACCGAAGTGGGATTAATTACCAAAAACTTTATTGATTGTGGCGGCACAGTTCGAAACGAAACAGTGGTGAATTTTCAATTGTGGAATGCCAACGATTTGGAACACCGTTTAAAGCCTCAAAAACTAATACATATTATTGAATTGTCCGAAAAAGTACTAGGCATCCAAGACTTCGAAATTGAAGTAGAATATCAAGATACAACAATCGGAAAATACGGTTTAGATTTCAATGGAACGGAATTTCTTTTGACTAACAAGCAAACGAATTGCTTGGCACAAGACCAATGTGGGGTTTCAGACAACAAACCAAAAGTTAGACTTTCGGATTTAAAAAACGAAAGTGGTTGTTGTACCCCAAACAGCAAGTGCTGCTAACTTTTAAATAATCAAAACTTCAACAATAATGACAACAGAAACAACTTCATGCTATCCAACTTTAGCAGAATATTTTAAAAAAATTGATACGAATAGTGTCACAAATGAACGAAAAGCTGTCCTACAGCCCTTGATTGACTTTGTTCAAAGTAAAGTGAACAACCAACAATCCATCAGACTAAACTTCATTTGCACCCACAACTCCAGAAGAAGTCATCTATCACAAATATGGGCGCAAACTGCAGCTGCGTTCTTTAAAATCGACAACGTATTTTGTTATTCTGGAGGCACTGAAACTACCGCTATGTTTCCAATGGTGGCGCAAACCCTTACCAATACCGGATTCAAAGTTCAAACCGTGTTAAGTGGAAACAATCCTGTGTATGCTATTAAATTCAGCCCAAACGAACACCCAGTTATTGCCTTTTCCAAAAAATACGATGACGAATTCAATCCCGAAACTGGTTTCGCAGCTATTTTGACCTGTTCTCAAGCCGATGGTGGGTGCCCATTCATAGCAGGTGCTGAAAAAAGAATTCCTATCACATTTGAAGACCCTAAAGCATTTGACAACACTCCTATACAAGCAGAAAAATACCTCGAAAGAAGTTTACAAATTGCTACCGAAATGTTTTTCGTTTTCTCACAAATAAATCAGTAAATATGTCCGCAACACATTGCACTCCTGTCTTAGAAAGAAAAAAACTATCTTTTTTAGACCAATTTTTAACCCTCTGGATTTTTCTAGCCATGGCGGTAGGAGTAGCCATTGGTTATTTTATTCCATCGAGTAGTACGTTTATTAATTCTTTTTCTAGTGGCACAACCAACATCCCCCTTGCCGTTGGATTAATCTTAATGATGTACCCTCCTTTGGCCAAGGTAAATTACTCAAAAATTAGTGAAGTGTTTAAAAACATCAAAGTCCTCGGTGCTTCCTTACTTTTAAATTGGATTGTAGGTCCCATTTTAATGTTTGTTCTGGCCTTACTTTTCCTAAATGGCTATCCCGAATACATGATTGGTATTATCTTAATTGGATTAGCCCGATGCATCGCCATGGTGGTAGTTTGGAATGATTTGGCCGAAGGAAACCGCGAATATGGCGCAGGCTTAATTGCTTTAAACAGTATTTTTCAAGTCTTACTTTATAGTGTATATGCTTATTTATTCATCACCATCTTACCTCCATTTTTTGGTTATGACGGATTTGAAGTAAATATTAGTATTAGACAAATTGCAGAAAGTGTTGGAATTTATTTAGGCATTCCGTTTGGAATGGGACTAATCAGTAGATACGCTCTTATCTATTGGAAAGGCGAAGAGTGGTTTCAAAACAAATATGTACCCTTCATTTCTCCTATCACTTTGATAGCCTTATTATTCACCATTGCCATAATGTTCAGTTTGAAAGGTGAATTAATTGTACAAATACCAATGGATGTCATTCGAATCGCCATTCCTTTGGTAATCTATTTTGCTATCATGTTTGTCCTTAGTTTCTTTATTGGCAAATACTTTGGCGCTGATTATTCCAAAGCTACCGCCATTGCCTTTACAGCAACAGGAAACAATTTCGAATTAGCCATTGCTGTAGCCATAGGGGTATTTGGCATCAATAGCGGACAAGCTTTTGCCGGAGTGATTGGCCCTTTAGTAGAAGTACCTGCCTTAATTGCCTTAGTAAATCTAGCTTTTTGGTTTCGTACTAAGTATTATTCTAATGCCAGCTAACAAACCTAATTAAAATCTTCAAACAAGCAAGACACTAGATCATCACACCACCTTCGATCTAGTGTCTTTTTTTTATGGGAATTGGGTAATAATTTATAACACAAGTAATCATGTTAAAAAACACATAAAAAATGATTTTGATAGTATATTTGCCTTCAACATCCAAAATCAAAGTATAATACATTAATCTAATGAAAAAAATTACCAGTATCGTATTACTTGTAACTGTTCTGTTAAGTTGCGGAGTAAAACAAACACAAAGATTAGTCGGAGAAGGCAATTATGACGTAGCCATTCAAACCGCATTAACCAACTTACGTAGCAATAAAGACAAAAAAAGCAAACAAGATTATATTTACTTACTTGAAGAGGCGTTTGCTAAAGCTAAAGAAAGAGACTTGAATGCTATACAAATGATAAACATGGGAGCCAATCCTAATGATTACGAAAAATTGTATAATTTATACCAGCAATTGCACGAACGTCAAGAAAAAATTAAACCGATTCTTCCGTTGACGCTTTTTAAAGAGAATCGAAATGCCATTTTTCCTTTTGAAAATTACAACAAACAAATTATTGAAAGTCGACAAAACTTGGTTGGGTTTTTATACCAAAATGCTGTTCTACTCATGAAAAATCAAAACAAATTGGATTACAGAAAGGCATACGAGGATTTAAACTATTTGAACCAATTGCTTCCAAATTACAAAAACGTAGCCTCTTTAAAAGAAGAAGCACTTATTAAAGGAACAGATTATGTCTTGGTAAAAACGAAAAATGAATCCAATACAATAATTCCAGCGCAACTTCAAACGGATTTGTTAGATTTTAGTACTTTCAAACTTAACAATCGTTGGATAGAATATCACAACACTACTCAAAGAGGCGTAAATTATGATTATGTGATGCAAATCCTCTTTAGAAACATTCAAGTATCTCCCGAACAAATTAAAGAAAGAGAGTTTACCAAAGAAAAAGAAGTAAAAGACGGAGTAAAACAAGTTTTGGATGCCAACGGAAAAATAGTCTTAGATAGCAATGGAAAAGAAGTTGTTGTAGATAACTTCAAAAAAGTAACCATAGCAGTATACGAATTCAAACAATTCAAAGCTTGTCAAGTTACAGCCAAAATTGAGTTTACCGATTTAAACACGAAACAATTAATACAATCTTTTCCACTAACTAGTGAATATGTGTTTGAAAACGTTTATGCAACCTATAAAGGAGACAAGAGAGCCTCTGAAGAAAGTTACTTTGCCACTTTTGACAGAAGAGCGGTCCCTTTTCCTACCTCTGAACAAATGATTTATGATGCTGGAGAGGATTTAAAAGCCAAAATTAAAAACTTACTGAATTCTAATCAGTTACATTTATAAAAGAAAAAACAATAAAAAGACCGATTTACTACCAAAAAAAGTGATTTTGACTTTAAAAATCACTTTTTTTTGTTTAAAAAATAAATCTTTGTGATTTTTGGCATTTTTATGAAAAATTTGATTTTTCATAATTAATTATATTGTAAATTTGCGCCAATGAAAAAAACAAGTTTACATATAACTTCTATCTACCGGATAAATTTACCTTCTCCCTCTCCCGAGGTGCGGATGCTATAATTCTAGCTCCAACAACATTAGTAAATTACTATTTTATCCCATTTTTTCATTTTTCCATTTTGAAATCAAAACCATTTTTATACTTGGTGTTTCAAAAAAAACAAAACACAAAGTCTATCATTTCGTATTTTTTTCCTCATCATCATGTAACAAATGGTTTTGAAAAAAACAATACATTTAATATCTAACTGAATATGTTTGTATTAGACAAAAAGAAAATAAAATCATCCACTCTAAAAGCTCAACCCAAAATGAATATGCTTATCACTGTTGCACAAAAAGAACATTTCAAATATGCAGCTGAAATTTGTGATACCATCGAAACTTCGGCACGTTTAAGAGGAACCGGTATTGCCAAAAGAACACCTGAGTATATTCAGAAAAAAATGGAAAATCAAGACGCTGTTATTGCTATAATCGATGGAAAATTTGCCGGATTTTGCTACATCGAATCTTGGCAACATGAGCAATTTGTAGCGCATTCAGGTCTGATTGTACATCCTGACTTTAGAAACTTAGGATTGGCCAAAAAAATCAAAACAAAAGTTTTCTATTATTCGCAAGAAAAATATCCAAACGCCAAAGTATTCGGAATCACCACTGGACTCGCCGTAATGAAAATCAATTCCGATTTAGGATACAAACCCGTTCCTTTTTCTCAATTGACTACCGACCCTACATTCTGGAAAGGCTGTCAAACTTGTACCAATTTTGAAATCCTAAAAAGCAAAGACTACAAAATGTGTTTGTGTACTGGAATGCTGTATGATCCCAAAGAAAAACAAAAAAATCCACCCAAACATCCGTTCAATGTCCGGATTTGGAATCGATTAAAGGAGATCAAACAAGCCTTATTCTTGAAAAACAAATAACAAATTATAAAATATAACGTGGCGCGCTGAGCAAAACATTAAAAAATACACCATGGAAAATAAAAAAGTAGTATTAGCCTATAGCGGAGGATTAGACACTTCCTTCTGTTTAAAATATTTAAAAAACGAAAAAGGATTCGAAGTACATACCGTATTAATCAACACGGGCGGATTTGATGAAGCCGAACTCAAAGCCATCGAAGACAGAGCCTACGAATTAGGAAGCGCCAAACACGCTAACCTAACTATTTTAGACAAATATTACGACAAAGCCATCAAATACTTGATTTATGGTAATGTTCTAAAAAATAACACCTATCCGCTTTCGGTGAGTGCCGAACGTGTTTTTCAAGCCATCGAAGCCATAAAATACGCCAAATCTGTTGGAGCCACAGCCATCGCACACGGAAGCACTGGCGCAGGAAACGACCAAATTCGTTTTGATTTAATTTTCCAAACCATAGCTCCCGAAATCGAAATCATCACTCCTATTCGTGATTTAAAACTATCTCGTCAGGAAGAAGTAGATTATTTAGCCAAGAACGGGGTACATTATTCTTGGGAAAAAGCACAATATTCTATCAACAAAGGCCTTTGGGGAACCAGTGTGGGCGGAAAAGAAACCTTAACTTCAGGACAACCTTTACCAAGCGAGGCCTACCCTTCGCAATTGCAAAAAGAAGGCGAAGTGAAAGTAACTTTGGAATTTAAAAAGGGCGAATTGGTTGCTATAAATGGCAAAACAGATAAACCTTCTAACAATATTGTGGCCTTAGAAAAACTGGCAAGCGCTTACGCCATCGGAAGAGACATCCACGTGGGCGACACCATTATCGGTATCAAAGGAAGAGTTGGTTTTGAGGCCGCAGCCCCATTAATCATTATCAAAGCGCACCATTTGTTAGAAAAACATACACTAGGCAAATGGCAACAATACTGGAAAGAACAACTAGGCAACTGGTACGGAATGCTATTCCACGAAGGGCAATTTTTAGACCCAGTGATGCGCAACATCGAAACATTCTTAGAAGACACGCAAAAGACAGTCAATGGAACCGTAACGGTCTCTTTAAAACCCTATCATTTCAGTTTAGACGGCATCGAATCACCAAACGATTTGATGAACACCGGCTTCGGTCAATACGGTGAAATGAACAATGCTTGGACGTCTGACGATGCCAAAGGCTTTATCAAAATTCTAGGCAATGCGCAGAACATATTTTCATCTGTGAATCAAGAAACTTACGAGTAAGTTAGTTTACCACAAAGCTCACTAAGAAGACACAATACACACCATGCTTTGTGAACTTTGTGCCTTCTTTATGTTCTTAGTGTTAAAGATTTGAACCTACTACTTTTTAGAGAATTTCTATTCAGCTTTTAAAAATAAAAATTATGATTAATGTTGGAATTATTGGCGGTTCGGGTTATACGGCTGGCGAACTCATCAGAATCTTGATGTTTCATCCCAACGCCAAGCTCGACTTTGTGTACAGCACCACCAATGCGGGCAAACCGCTTTCGGTAGCGCATCAAGATGTGTTGGGCGATATCGAAATGAATTTTACAGACACCATCAACCCAAATGTAAACGTAGTGTTTCTATGTCTTGGTCACGGTAAATCCAAAGCTTTTTTATCCGAAAATACATTTGCCAGCCATACCAAAATCATTGATTTAGGCAATGATTTCAGGTTAGAAAAAGACGCAATTTTTGACGGCAAAAAATTCATATACGGCTTACCAGAACTGAACAAAAAAGCCATTAAAAATGGACAATTCATCGCTAATCCTGGCTGTTTTGCCACCGCTATTCAATTGGCTTTACTGCCTTTAGCAGAAGCTAAATTACTCAATAGCGATGTGCATATCAACGCCACAACCGGAAGTACGGGCGCTGGAGTGAGTCTTTCAGAAACCTCACATTTTAGTTGGAGAAACAACAATATGTCGCACTACAAAGCTTTTGAACACCAACATTTGGGAGAAATAGGCGAAAGTTTGCACCAATTGCAAGAAGATTTCAACAACGAATTGCTTTTCATTCCCAACAGAGGCGATTTCCCAAGAGGAATTTTTGCCACACTTTACACGCATTGTGAGGAAAGCTTAGAAGATATCGTGGCCAAATATGAAGCTTTTTATAAAGACGAACCGTTTGTAACGGTTACCACTACCAACATTAATTTAAAACAAGTGGTTCAAACCAACAAATGCATCATTAGTTTGATGAAAAAAGGCAACCGAATTTTGATTACATCGATTATCGACAACTTAGTCAAAGGTGCTTCAGGTCAAGCCATTCAAAATATGAACTTGCTCTTTGGACTCGACGAAAGTACCGGATTGCATTTGAAACCAAGTGGATTTTAGAAAAAATTGTTTAAAGTTTAAAAGTTTAAAGTTGCTCGTGTAACCTTAAACCTTAAACTTTAAACCTTAAACAAAAAACAACAATGAACCTATTCGACGTTTACCCATTATACAACATCACACCTGTAAAAGCAGTAGACTGCACCATTACAGATGAAAACGGTGTAGAATATTTAGATTTATACAGCGGCCACGGAGTCATCTCCATTGGGCACACCCAACCGCATTATGTGGCGAAAGTAAAAGAACAATTGGACAATATTGGATTCTATTCTAACGCCATCCAAAATCCATTACAAGTGGAATTAGCCCAAAAATTAGGTGAATTATCAGGTTATGATGATTACGCTTTGTTTTTGTGCAGCTCAGGAGCCGAAGCCAATGAAAACGCATTAAAATTAGCCTCTTTCCACAACGGAAAATCGAGAGTGATTGCTTTCGATAACTCCTTTCACGGAAGAACATCGGCAGCAGTGGCGGTAACGGACAACAAAAAAATTGTGGCTCCCATTAATGCACAACAAGTGGTTACTTTTTTACCACTAAACCAGATTGATTTGGTAAAAACCGAATTACAAAAAGGCGATGTATGCACCGTGATTATTGAAGGTATTCAAGGTGTGGGCGGTTTAGATGAAGGCACAACCGAATTCTTTCAAGCCTTAGAAAAACTGTGCAAACAATACGAAGCGGTTTTGATATTAGACGAAGTCCAATCAGGTTATGGCAGAAGCGGGAAGTTTTTTGCACATCAGTACCATAACATCAAAGCGGATATCATTTGCTTGGCCAAAGGAATGGGCAATGGTTTCCCAATTGGTGGGATTTTGATTGCTCCACATTTCAAAGCGAGTTATGGCTTGCTAGGTACTACTTTTGGCGGAAGTCATTTGGCTTGTGCCGCAGGAATTGCCGTTTTGGATGTGATTAAAAGCGA
Source organism: Flavobacterium riviphilum (assembly GCF_055231795.1). Lineage (NCBI taxonomy): Bacteria > Pseudomonadati > Bacteroidota > Flavobacteriia > Flavobacteriales > Flavobacteriaceae > Flavobacterium > Flavobacterium riviphilum. The sequence continues at coordinate 30,663 of NZ_JBUYSY010000019.1, read as the reverse complement.
AAAATTAATGGATAATGTAAACGCCGTTAGCGAGTACTTTATGAAAGCCATCCAACAAGTGCCTGAAATCATCAAAGTAAAAGGAAAAGGATTAATGCTGGGGGTAGAATTTGATTTTGATGTGAGTGCCTTACGCAAGAAAATGATAGTGGAAAAGCATATTTTTACAGGAAGTGCCAATAATAAAAACTTATTGAGAATTTTACCGCCCTTGACCATTACCACAACAGCAATTGATACCTTTATCACGGCCTTGAAAGAGTCGTTGGCCGAATTGAAATAGTTTTTATTCTTTAGCCTGTGGTTTAAACCAAAGACTATAGAATAAAAAAGGGGCACGCCCAAAAAATTAACTAACCAAAAACTATGAATACACTACTAACCATCGAAAAAAGAAACGCCGTTTTAACCACGATGGCAACTTTGCTTGAGCAGGAACGAACGGCGTTGAAAAGTAGCAACCAACAGGATTTAGCCAATTATTCTGGAGAAGATTTGGCAATGGAAAAACGTTTGTTGGTCGATGATGCCAAAATTGACGGTATGATTTTGTCCTTGCAACAATTGGCCACTCAAGAAGACCCCGTGGGAAAAGTACGTTTTGAATTTGTTCACGATAATGGTCTCAAAATTTATAACAAAACGGCTGCATTTGGCACTATTTTAATTATTTATGAGTCTCGACCTGATGTAACCATTGAAGCAGGTGGTATTGCTTTTAAGTCCGGAAATAAAATTCTTTTAAAAGGCGGTAAAGAATCATTACTATCGAATCAAAAGATTGTAAGTCTTTGGCATCAAGCGTTAGACAGCAATGGTGTAGCAACGGATTGGGTAGAATACCTGAATTACGATAGAGTACAAACCCAAGCTTTTTTGGAAAAACCAACTCAAAAAGTCGATTTGATTGTACCTCGTGGCGGAGAAAAATTAATTGAATTCACCAAAAAACACGCTACTTGTCCAGTCATCGTGAGCGGTCGTGGCAACAACTTTTTATACATCGAAAAAGAAGCGGATGTAACCAAAGCTTTAAATATAATTATAAACGCAAAGACCTCAAATATATCTGTTTGCAATGCTTTAGATAAAGTAGTCATTGATGTTAATTTACCAAATTGGGAAGACTTTGCAAACCAATTAGTTCGTGCTTTACAAGAACGAAAAGTGACCGTTTTGGGCGATGCTACAATGGCCAAAGCTACTCAAATTTCCCAAATTGATTCAGATGCTATTTGGTATGAAGAATTTTTGGATTACAAGATTGTAATTGGTACAGTTTCTTCTAATCAAGAAGCAATAGCTAAAATCAATAAATATTGCGGTGGTCACTCAGCTGCTATCATCACCGAAAGTGAAACTACAGCCCAAGAATTTATGGATAATGTTGACGCCTCATCTGTTTATCATAATGCTTCGACTCGTTTTACCGACGGAGGACAATTTGGTCTAGGTGGAGAATTGGCTATCAGCACAGACAAATTACACCAACGCGGTCCCATTGGTTTACAACATTTGGTTACCAACAAATGGTATGTTTACGGAGAAGGACAAGTCAGATAAGATGGCAGAATTGAGAGTATAGATTTTAGACGAAAGATTTGCGAACGTTGCGTTTTAATCGTTCCAATTATAAAAAATGCGCCCTTTGCGGTTAAAAAAGATGACAAAAAAAAGAATATTATTAAAATTAGGCAGCAACACCTTAACCAAGGAAACCAATCATATTTCGAGAGGAAAGATTGAGGATATTGGAATGCAAATTGCTGCGCTACAAGACCAATACGAGTTCATTATTGTAAGTTCTGGGGCGATTGCCGCTGCCAAACAGTTTGTCAAACTTGACAATAATGACCAAGAAGTGTTTGTAAAACAAGCCTTAGCCTCTATTGGGCAACCTCATTTGATGCGTATTTACCACGAAAATTTCAGTGATTTAGGATTGCATATTTCTCAATGTCTTCTCTCCTATTCTGATTTTGAAAAAGAACAATCCAAAGACAACATCGTGAACACCATCAATGTGTTGGTCAAAAACAACTACATCCCCATCATCAATGAAAATGACACGGTGGCGACAGACGAAATTAAGTTTGGCGACAACGATAAATTAGCCGCTTTGACAGCTGAACTTTTAAAAGTAGATATTTTGATTATTGCTACGAACACCAATGGAATATACACCAAGGCCTCTTTAAAAGAGGAATTACCAACCACCATTGAACACGTAAATGATTTGTCTTTGCTAGAAAAAGAAATCGGCGATTTCAAGTCTTCACACGGAACTGGAGGTATGCAATCGAAAATTGAAGCGGCAGCCATTGCCAAAAAAGCCAATATTGAGACTTGGATTGTGAATGGCCTAGAGGATGATTTTATGCGGAAAGCGCTGCGGAATGAAATCCCTTTCACTAAAATTATTTAACTTAGAGCCACTAAAAATCACAAACTACAAATCCGCTTATATAGCATTCTAATACGATATAGCTATGAATTACACCTCAATAAAAGAAATCAATTCGCTAAAAAAATGGGTAAAACAAGCCCTCAAGATAAAGAAAGACCCTTTAAAAAAACAATCATTAGGCAAGAACAAAACATTGGTAATGCTCTTTTTTAATCCAAGTTTGAGAACGCGTTTAAGTACTCAAAAAGCGGCCATCAATCTAGGAATGAACGTGATGGTGATGAATTTTGGCGCTGAAGGTTGGACTTTAGAATTCGAGGACGGTACCGTAATGGATCAAGGCGCCTCAGAACACATCAAAGAAGCCGCTGAAGTCGTTTCGCAATATTGCGACATTATTGCCATCAGAGCTTTTGCGGGACTTACCGATCGTGAAAAAGATTATGCAGAAACGGTAATGAATGGTTTTGTAAAATACGCTACAGTACCTATTGTTAATATGGAAAGTGCTACGGGTCACCCGCTACAATCCTTGGCCGATGCAATAACCATGGCCGAGTTCAAAACCAAACACAGACCCAAAGTAGTGCTGACTTGGGCACCGCACCCAAAAGCATTGCCTCAGGCCGTAGCCAATTCGTTCGTAGAAATGATGCAACTGCAAAAAGATATGGATTTTGTAATTACGCATCCGGAAGGTTATGAATTGAATCCCGAAATCACCAAAGATTCGGTTATTGAATACGATCAAAACAAAGCTTTTGAAAATGCTGATTTCATTTATGCCAAAAATTGGAGCAATTTCAACGACTACGGTAAAGTAACCAGTATGGATAAAAATTGGACCGTGACGGCCGATAAAATGAAATTAACTAATAATGCTAAATTCATGCATTGCTTGCCGGTGAGAAGAAATATGATTGTAGCAGACGATGTAATTGACGGTAAAAATTCCATAGTAATTCAACAAGCCAACAACAGAACCTATTCGGCTCAATTAGTTTTGCAAAAAATACTGAAAAGGCTTCCTGATGAAAACCATAGTTTGGATTATTAAACTAAAAAAATGGAACAACTAACAATAGTAAAAATCGGAGGTAATATCATCGACAACCCAGCAGAACTACAGCAATTTATTGCCGATTTTTCAAAAATTGAAGGCTATAAAGTGTTGGTGCACGGTGGAGGAAAATCAGCGACCAAAATGGCAAAAAGTATTGGCTTAGTCCCTCAAATGATTGATGGAAGACGCATTACCGACCAGCCTATGCTAGACGTTGTGGTGATGATTTATGCTGGCGAAATCAACAAAAATATCGTGGCACAATTACAAGCAAAGGGAACCAATGCTATGGGCTTTTCTGGCGCGGATGGCAATTTGATTCAGTCTACCAAAAGAAATCATCCCACGATTGATTACGGTTTTGTGGGAGATGTGCAAAAAGTAAACACCTCGCTGCTAGAAACATTGATTAAAAACGAGATAACACCGGTTTTTTGCGCTATTACACACGACAAACAAGGACAATTATTGAATACGAATGCTGATACGATTGCCAGTGAATTAGCCATTGCTTTGTCGGAAGTTTTTGAAGTAACTTTGACGTATTGCTTTGAAAAATCAGGGGTTTTGTATGATGCAGAAGATGACACTTCTGTCATTGAAAACATCAATAAAGAACTGTATGACCAATTAAAAACAGAAGGCGCCATACATTCAGGGATGATTCCAAAACTCGACAATTGCTTTAACAGCTTGTCCAAAGGCGTTCATAAAATAAAAATTGGACATCACAGACTATTGAAAGACAACAACGTACTTTGTACGAGTATAACATTATAGATTACTAACAACCCTTTCAGAGTTTGAAACTCTGAAAGGGTTAAATTATAAATTTTGAAAACCATAACAACCCTTACACAAGAAGCCATCGCCTTACTAAAAGCACTGATTGCTACTCCTTCCTTTTCTAGTGAAGAAGCACAAACTGCGCTTTTGATAGAGCAATGGTTCCAACAAAATAACATTCCTTTTGAGCGGGAAAACAATAATATTTGGGCGTACAACCAACACTTTGATGCGGCTAAACCTACCCTTTTACTGAACTCGCATCACGATACAGTAAAACCCAACCAAGGCTATACCAACGACCCTTTTGAGCCTATAGAAAAAGACGGGAAATTATTTGGTCTCGGCAGTAACGATGCTGGAGGTTGTTTAGTGGCTTTATTGGCCACTTTTGTTCATTTTTATGCTCAAGAAAATTTGCCTTACAATTTGGTGATGGTGGCTTCTGCAGAAGAAGAAAGCAGTGGCAAAAACGGATTGAATAGCGTACTACAACATTTACCAGAAATTGATTGCGCCATTGTGGGCGAACCTACCTTAATGCAATTGGCTATAGCCGAAAAAGGCCTTTTGGTTTTGGATGTAGTCGTAAAAGGAACCGCAAGCCACGCAGCGCATCACAATCCAGACAATCCGATTTACAATGCGATGCCTGTCATCAGTTGGTTTAACAGCTACCAATTCGAAAAAGTATCAGAAGTTTTAGGACCTGTAAAAATGACGGTAACCCAAATCAACGCAGGAAAACAACACAATGTAGTGCCTGCAGAATGTCATTTGGTAGTCGATATTCGAGTAAACGATTGTTATACCAATGCGGAAATATTAGACACAGTTCGTCAACAAGTGAAAGCTGAGATTACCCCGCGTTCTATGCATCTCAATGCTTCTTCTATTCCTCTTTCACACGGATTAGTACAAGCAGGAATCGCGTTAGGGCGCACCACCTATGGCTCTCCTACGCTTTCAGACCAATCGGTATTGAGTTGCCAGTCGTTAAAACTAGGTCCAGGAGAAACCCTGCGGTCACACTCGGCAGACGAATTCATTTACATCAATGAAATCGAAGAAGGAATTGAATTGTACATTAAAATATTGACAGATTTTTTTAGGAGCTAATCCCGCTATCCGTTACAATCTTTTATGGCGAACCCCGCCATAAAAGGATTTTCACTACTATCGGGGCTAGGAATAAAATAAAACGAGAACATAAATCTAACAAAGACACTTTGCGAACCTCTGATCTCCTTTGTGGTGCTTTGTGAAAAAAAAAATAATATGAAACTCTGGGAAAAAGGAATACCAACCGATAAACAAATCGAACATTTTACGGTAGGAAATGACCGTGAACTCGATTTGGTTTTGGCCAAATACGATGCTTTAGGTTCTATTGCTCACGCTAAAATGTTGGCTCAAATAGGATTATTGGAGACTACAGAAGCTGATGATTTAGTTTTGGCTTTACAAGAGATAATCACAGCTATCGAAAAAGGAGATTTCGAAATCGAAGACAGCTTTGAAGACGTACATTCCAAAATCGAATATTTATTGACAGAGAAACTAGGCGATGCTGGTAAAAAAATACACACGGCACGTTCTAGAAACGACCAAGTGTTAGTGAATGTCAATTTATATTTGAAAGACGTTGTTATTGCACTCAAAGAGCAAGTAAAAACGCTTTTTGATTTGTTCATGGAATCCGCTGAACAGTATCAAAACGTACTGTTACCTGGCTATACGCATTTACAAATTGCTATGCCATCATCCTTTGGTATGTGGTTTTCTGCTTATGCCGAAACTTTAATAGACGATATCACGATGTTGAACGCCGCCTTGAAAGTGGTCGATCAAAATCCGTTAGGTTCTGCCGCTGGTTATGGCAGCTCCTTCCCTATCAACCGAACCTTTACTACTCAGGAATTAGGCTTTGCTACTTTAAAATTCAATTCGGTAGCAGCACAAATGAGCCGTGGTAAATCCGAGAAAACTGTAGCTTTTGCAATGAGTAGTGTCGCAGCGACTTTGGCAAAATTCTCTATGGACGTTTGTTTATATATGAGCCAAAACTTTGATTTTATTAGTTTACCAGCTCATCTAACGACTGGGTCGAGCATTATGCCCCACAAAAAAAACCCCGATGTTTTTGAATTAATCCGTGGCAAATGCAATAAAATTCAAGCGTTGCCTTATGAAATTACTTTAATCACTAATAACCTTCCTAGTGGCTATCACCGTGAATTTCAATTGTTGAAAGAAGGATTATTTCCTGCGATTCAAAATCTAAAAGCCTGTTTGGATATTGCCATTTTTTCCATCAAAGACATTAAGGTAAAAGACAACATTCTAGCCGACCCTAAATACAATTACCTATTTACCGTAGATACTTTAAACGAAATGGTAGTAGCTGGAATGCCTTTTAGAGACGCCTACAAAGCGGTGGCAGAACAATTAGAAAATGGTACTTACGAATCACCAAAAGCTACCCAACACACGCACGAAGGAAGTATTAATAATTTGTGTTTGAAGGAAATTAAAGAAAAAATGCAAAATGTTTTTTAGAAGAAATGCATCTAAAACACAAAACCGTTCTGAGAAATTTAGAACGGTTTTTTTATTAAACTTGGTTACGATTTTCAAATCAAAACTAACTCAAATCCAATCGCATCATAATATCGGTCTGCTCATCATCGCCTAACTTAAAAATGTGCTGGTCGAAGGGTACAAAACCATTTTTGGTATAAAAACGAAGCGCTCTGAGATTTTTTTCCCAAACACCAAGCCATACATACGCAAGTCCTTTTGATTTGGCAACCGTTATGGCTTTATCATAGAGTAATTGCCCAACACCCTTACCATGAAAGGCATTGACAACATAAATACGCTCAATTTCAAGCGCTAGAATATCTTTCAACTCTGTTTGAGCCTTTCCAAAATTGATTTTCAAATATCCAATGATGTCGTTTTGATAAGTCGCAAAATAGAATTCAGAATTTTTGTTTTGATACTCTGACGTAAGTTTTTCAATAGAAAAACCTTCCTCCAAATAGATTTTCATATTTGCTTCTGAATTAAAATCAGAAAAAGTCTCTCGAAAAGTCTGTTGTCCTATTTTTTGCAATTGAGCTATATCATTATTTTGAACTTTAGATATTACAATATTGGTCATAATTTTAAATTTAATATTTATTATATTTAACTTGAAAAAAAAGCGAATTTTTGTAACATCATGTCTTTCCTTGATTAAATAGTTGCAAAATATAAGCTTCTTTGGGTTAAATATAATACTAATGATCCGTTGGAAGAAATTTAAGCAAAATTAAATTGTAGGAATTAGACCTGAAACTGATGAGGAGCATCTGAATTTCCAATTATTCATGTGTTAAAAAATAAAAAATCATTTTGATATTCTTGGTTTTCGAATTATAAGTATTCGTTCAAACAAAAAAAAATTAATAAATAAAGCATGTTTTACCTTAAATAAAGTTCAAACAATAACTTTCACTTAACTAATTTTAAACATAAATTATGAAAACGATTATTTCTACCCTTTGCTTTAGTATTATATCTTTTTTTGCGATTGGTCAATCCAACACTTCCGAGGCATCAAAAGAAATTATCAATGGTATTTCTGTATCAGAATTGAAAGAATTATGTAAAAATGATACGCCTAGATTAGAAGCTATTTTTAAGGATTTACACAGTAATCCTGAACTTCCATTCATGGAAATTAGAACCTCAGGAATTATTGCTAAAGAATTAAAAGCCTTAGGTTTTCAAGTAATAGAAAAAGTAGGCAAGACCGGCGTTGTAGGCATTTTGAAAAATGGGGATGGCCCCACGGTAATGTATCGAGCCGATATGGATTGTATTGCGGTACAAGAAGCCGTGAATCTCCCCTATGCTAGCACCAAAAAAGTAAAAAATGAAGAAGGCAAAGAAGTACCCGTAATGCATGCTTGCGGACATGATGCTCATGTTACATGGATGCTTGGTATGGCCAAACAAATGGTAAAATTAAAAAACAAATGGAAAGGTACCCTTGTGCTAGTAGGACAACCAGCAGAAGAAAACGGATTTGGAGCCATAGCAATGGCAGAGGAAATGTACAGCAAAGGTGTCCCCGTTCCAGACTTGCTTTTAGGCATGCATACGGGGCCTGCTCCGGTAGGAGTATACTTAAATAGACCAGGGGAACGTATGGCAGGAGCGGTACAATTGGATGTTACATTTTTTGGAATTGGCGGACATGGATCAACCCCTGAGCAAACTAAAGACCCTATCGTCATGGCTGCTAATGCCATCCTTCAATACCAAACTATTGTAAGTCGAAATTCACACCCTCAATTTCCTGTGGTATTGACCGTAGGCGCTATGGAAGCTGGAATTGATAATAATGTCATTCCTAATAAAGCTTTATTAAAACTAAATCTTCGATGGTATCGAAAAGAAGACAAAGAACTTTTACTCAGAAGAATTAATGAAATAAATGAAGGAATCGCTGTTTCAAATAATCTTCCCAAAGAATTATACCCAAAAACAGTGATTAAACAAAATCTTGGTACCTTAAAAAATAATGAGGCTTTGACTGCAAAAATCAATATAGCCTTAGAGAAAATGGCTGGCCCAAACAAAAATTTATCGATACCTCCGGTTATGGGATCAGAAGATGTTCAAGAATTACTTAAAGATCATCCTGAAGTCCCTTACAATTATTTCATCGTTGGAATCGCCAATCATGAAGTTTTTGAAAAAGCAACAAAAGAAGGCAAACAATTCCCTTTTTCGAATCATAATCCCGATTTCTGGGTTGATTTATCTGCTATACCATTCGGAACATCCCTTGGTTTAGCAGCTGTTTTGGAAGCCTTCTCAAAATAATTACAAACTTGTTTATTGTCCTAAAAACTTACTTAAAGCAACCGCCTCAATAGCATCATGAGAGGCATTATAAATCGCCTTTTCTTCTTTAATTAAAAGAAGTTGAGGCGATTGATGTTGTACACCAAAACGAGTGGCAATTTCATTTGAAATCTCACGATAAGCAATTAAATCCAAAAAATAAGCATCGATACTATCGTGCAGTTCAAACTCATTTTCAAACTGTTTCAAGGCAAATCGACTAATGCTACAACGCGTACTGTGCTTGAAGATAAGTATAGGTTTTTCATTAGAATGTGCTGTTAACTCGTCCAATTGTCCCATCAATTGCAAGGGTATCCAATTGACTTTACTAACCGATTCTTTTTTTTCTTCTGAACTACCAAATAGGGAATGAAATAGGCTCATTTTGTCTTTTTTTATGTCTTTTTGTCGTTAAATAATAATGAAAATCAAATAATAACAGCCAAAATGTCCGTAAATTTATATTGGAATACCATTTGACGCTTTGTCAACAAAAATAAACATTTACAACAAACAATAATCATCAAATCTATCAATCATGAATATTAACAAATTTACCATCAAATCCCAAGAGGCCATTCAGCACTCCCAACAATTGGTGCTAAGCCTTGGGCAACAACAAATAGAAAACGAACATATTTTCAAAGCTATTTTTGAAGTAGACGAAAATGTAGCTCCTTTTATTTTGAAAAAACTCAATGTAAATGTGCCTTTATTCAAACAAATAATTGACAGTACCATACAAAGTTTTCCAAAAGTTTCTGGAGGTGAAATTCAATTATCTAGAAATGCTAACACCGCACTTAACGAAGCCGAAATCATTGCTAAAAAAATGAATGACGAATTCGTTAGTATTGAGCATTTAATCCTAGCCATTTTTGCCTCAAAAAGTAAAGTCGCCCAAATTCTAAAAGACCAAGGTGTGACTGAAAAAGGACTAAAAGCGGCCATCGACGAATTGCGTAAAGGCGAACGCGTAACCTCGGCCTCGGCAGAAGAAACGTATAATTCCTTGAGTAAATATGCTAAAAACCTAAACGAGTTAGCTAAAACCGGCAAATTAGATCCTGTAATTGGGCGTGACGAAGAAATTCGTCGTGTTCTTCAAATTTTGACTAGAAGAACCAAAAACAATCCAATGCTCGTGGGAGAACCAGGTGTGGGTAAAACGGCTATCGCCGAAGGTTTGGCGCACCGAATTGTGGCGGGCGATGTTCCCGAAAACTTAAAGAACAAAATTGTGTTCTCACTCGACATGGGTGCTCTGATTGCAGGAGCTAAATACAAAGGAGAATTTGAAGAACGTTTGAAATCGGTAGTGAAAGAAGTTATCGCTTCGGAAGGAGATATCGTGTTATTCATAGACGAAATTCACACACTAGTTGGAGCTGGTGGTGGCGAGGGTGCGGTGGATGCTGCCAATATCTTAAAACCAGCTTTGGCACGTGGCGAATTGCGTGCCATTGGTGCAACCACTTTGGATGAATTCCAAAAATATTTTGAAAAAGACAAGGCCTTAGAACGTCGTTTCCAAAAAGTAATGGTGGAAGAACCCGATACCGAAAGCGCTATTTCGATTTTACGAGGTATCAAAGAAAAATACGAAACACACCATCAAGTTCAAATTAAAGACGAAGCTATTATTGCTTCGGTTGAATTGTCACAACGATACATTTCTAACCGATTTTTACCGGATAAAGCCATCGATTTGATGGACGAAGCGGCATCGAAATTACGTATGGAAATTAACTCCAAACCCGAAGAACTCGATGTCTTGGATCGCAGAATCATGCAACTTGAAATTGAAATCGAAGCCATCAAACGGGAAAAAGACGAAAGCAAGTTGAAAGTTTTAGGCTTGGATTTGGCCAATTTAAAAGAAGAACGCAACGAAATTTTTGCCAAATGGAAATCTGAAAAAGATATCGTAGATAACATACAATTGGTAAAAACAGAAATCGAAAACTTCAAGTACGAAGCAGAACGCGCCGAACGTGAAGGCGATTATGGTAAAGTAGCGGAGATTCGTTACGGTAAAATCAAAGAAGCGCAAGAAAAATTAGCAAATCTTACGCATCAATTACAAGAAAATCAATCGGGTACTTCTTTGATTAAAGAAGAAGTAACGCGAGAAGATATTGCCGAAGTTGTAGCCAAATGGACCGGAATTCCTGTCATGAAAATGCTACAAGGCGAACGTGAAAAACTATTGAAATTAGAAGATGAATTACACAAACGTGTGGTAGGACAAGAAGAAGCCATCGAGGCTGTGAGTGATGCGGTTCGTAGAAGTCGCGCAGGTTTGCAGGATATGAAAAAACCCGTAGGAACCTTCCTTTTCTTGGGAACCACTGGTGTGGGTAAAACCGAGTTGGCCAAAGCCTTGGCAGAATACCTCTTCGACGACGAAAATGCCATGACCCGTATCGATATGAGCGAATACCAAGAACGTCATAGTGTGAGCCGATTGGTTGGAGCGCCTCCGGGTTATGTGGGTTACGACGAAGGAGGACAATTGACTGAAGCCGTGCGAAGAAAACCGTATTCTGTAATTCTGCTTGACGAAATAGAAAAAGCACATCCTGACACCTTCAATATCTTGCTTCAAGTGCTGGACGAAGGTCGTTTAACAGACAATAAAGGACGCTTGGCCGACTTCAAGAACACAATTATCATTATGACCTCGAATATGGGAAGCCAAATCATTCAAGATAAATTCGAGAATTTAAAAGGAAGTATCGAAGCTGCTACCGAAGCCGCCAAAGTAGAAGTATTGGGTTTACTCAAACAAACGGTTCGCCCAGAATTCATCAACCGTATCGACGAAATCGTGATGTTTACTCCGTTGACCAACGCTAATATTGAGCAAATTGTTGGTTTACAATTGAAAAACGTGACGAATATGTTAGCGCAACAAGGCATTACACTTGATGCAACACCGGAAGCTATAACGTATTTATCACAAAAAGGTTTTGATCCACAGTTTGGAGCACGACCCGTAAAAAGAGTAATTCAACGTGAAGTTCTTAATGCTTTGTCCAAGGAAATACTTTCAGGAAAAATCACCACGGATAGCATAGTGTTGCTGGATGCTTTTGACAATGAATTGGTCTTCAGAAATCAAAGTGATTTAGTGAATTCCTAAAAAATAAATATTCCCTCATAAACCTTTCGGATTCACAAGTCCGAAAGGTTTTTTTTTGACAAAGAAATATAATTTTAAAAAAACTAGAATTAAATCCTGGCAATCGAGTTATTTTTTTTTGATTTGTTCAGACTTTGCATACATTTGTAAACCAACCTAAAATCGAATCATTTTGTTGGCCTTCATAAAAAATAATACAAAGCATGGACATTGTTAAATTTAAAATCACACCTAAAACTATAAAAGTAGAAGTGCGTAATTCCAATAATTATGTCTTTAATTTTAATAGTGCAGTGGAAATCGACAAACAGGATCGAGACGTTTTATTAAAACTATACAATGCCTTAGATTTATTATTCAAAAAAGAACCCACTACAGAAAACAAAAATTATATTTCACCCAATCAAACCAATATTTTAGATCAAATTAATGAAGTTTCAGGATTTGAAGAAAAATAATTTGTTTACTCCTTTTACATAATTTAATTAACCAAATTTTAAACTAAATAAGTATGGCCTCAGGATTTTTTGCCTTATTAGATGATATCTCAGTTCTTATGGATGATGTAGCTACTATGAGTAAAGTAGCAACTAAAAAAACAGCTGGAATATTAGGAGATGATTTGGCGGTAAACGCAGAAAAAGCTTCAGGCTTTGTATCCTCAAGAGAACTTCCTGTTTTATGGGCCATTACAAAAGGATCGTTTATCAACAAGTTAATCATCTTGCCATTTGCTTTCCTCTTAAGCGCTTTCTCTCCCATGGCCATCATCATTATCTTGGTTTTGGGTGGCTTGTATCTTGCTTATGAAGGGGCCGAAAAAATCATAGAATATTTCTTTCCACACCCACATGAAACCAAAGCAATTCAAGCTGAAGAATCCCTCTCTGAAGAAGCAGTATTGTTACTAGAAAAAGATAAAATTAAAGCTGCTATCGTTACCGATTTCATTCTTTCTATTGAAATTGTTATCATCGCATTAGGGGCTGTTGTAGAAAAATCAATCACCATACAAATTTTATCGGTTTCGTTTGTAGCAATATTAGCCACTATCGGAGTATACGGAATAGTAGCTTTAATTGTTAGAATGGATGATATGGGATACCGTTTAATAAATACGAGTTCCAATGAAAAAGGGATACTGTCTACTATAGGTAATATATTAGTAAAAGCATTGCCTTTGGTTATTAAAAGTTTAGGAGTTATTGGAACGATCGCTTTACTGTTAGTTGCTGGAGGAATATTTGTTCACAATATTCCTGTGCTACACCATATATTTCCTCAAATTCCAGCGATGCTAACTGAATTAGTAGTAGGTTTTCTAGTGGGACTTGTTACTGTTGGTGTAGTAACCCTTGTAAAAAAAGTATTAGGTAAAAAATAATCCCAAGAAGACGAAACGATTTTTCTATTTCTGTTTTGCTTCTACCAACTTCTGAATGTAAAATGAAAATTAAAGCTCAATCCATTCGTCCTTTTATAGGTGCCCAAGCGTTTGAGGTGTCCAGAAGTTTTTATACCGAACTAGGATTTGTTGAAAGCAAAATCTCCAATCAACTTAGTTATTTTCATTGCGAAAACTTTGGATTTTATCTACAAGACGCTTACGTTAAAGACTGGATTGACAATACTATGGTTTTTATGGAGGTTGAAAACGTAGATGAGTTTTGGGAATCGCTTCAAAATTTAGATCTTACAACAAAATTCCCTTCTGTTAAATTGGTTCCTATACGCACATTACCGTGGGGCAAAGAATGTTTCCTACACGATCCTTCAGGTATATTATGGCATTTTGGAACGTTTTCTAAATAAAAAATCCATTTTTCATCAGTCAAAAACTTCAGAAAAATGGATTTTAACAAACAAAAAACACTTTTATTTCACTGGCTCAAAACTGATTGCAGTTCCACCACCAGCAGCTAAATTTAATTTCAACGTACTAGTAGAAGTTACTAGTAGTGTCTTAATTTTATAAGCGATTGGATTTTTCTCCCAATGTGCATTTTTAGCATCTTCGTAAATAATGGCTTTATACTTTTGTCCTTTGTTTAGGAAATCCAGTTTAATCTCTGTTTTACGAGCATTTTCATCCGTAATTGCTCCTAAGAACCAGGTTTCTTTCCCTTTGGTTTTTCTTGCCACTGTCAAATAATCCCCAGGCTCTGCTTCTAGGTACAAACTCTTATCCCAATCCAATTCCACATCTTTAATAAATTGAAAAGCATCTGGATATTTTTCATAATTTTCTATCAAATCAGCCGCCATTTGCAAAGGAGAATACATCGTTACATACAATGCCAATTGTTTTGTTAAAGTAGTATGTACTTGTTCTTTTTTGTTTTTGCCGTAATAACTCATTTTTACTTCAAAAATACCAGGCGTATAATCCATGGGTCCTCCCAATTGACGAGTGAATGGTAAAATGGTTTCGTGTGCTGGTGGATTTCCGTTACTCCAAGCATTAAACTCATTTCCTCTGGCAGACTCAGCAGCAATGTAATTGGGATAGGTTCTGCTATACCCAGTTGGTACAGAACATTCGTGTGAATTCAACATCAGTTTATTATCTGCAAAACGGCGCGCTACAAAATTAAAATGCTTTACCATGGCTTGTCCATCATGGAATTCGCCACGAGGGATTATTTTCCCAACATAACCCGATTTAGCTGCTGGATAATTGTATTTTTTCATCAAATCCATAGCGCGATCCAAATGGCGCTCATAATTCCCAACAGAACCTGAAGTTTCGTGGTGCATGATCATTTTAACATTTTTCGCTTTAGCATAAGCGTTCACTTCTTCTAAGTTGAAATCAGGATAAGGTGTAATAAAATCAAATACATCTTCCTTCCAATTGCCTACCCAATCTTCCCAACCAACATTCCATCCTTCTACCAATACCCCATCAAATCCGTGTTTAGCAGCAAATTCAATGTAGCGTTTTGTGTTTTCGGTTGTAGCACCATGTTTACCCGTTGGAATAGCACTTCCATCCGCGTTTTGTGCATTTTGTGAACCCGCATAATCCCAAGTGGATTTTCCTACGTGCATTTCCCACCAAATGCCAACATATTTCATGGGTTTGATCCAAGACGTATCGTCTAACTTACAAGGTTCATTCAAATTTAAAATCATTTTAGAACCCACAATTTTGCGAGCATCGTCAGATATCATAATGGTTCTCCATGGCGAAACACAAGGCGCTTGTAAATAGGCTTTATCTCCAATCGCATTAGGAACTAAATTGGCTTTTAAAGTGTATTTATTCACATTGGCATCCAAATGCATGACCGGATAATTTACTACTGCAGCTTGGAATATATTGAGGTACAAACCATTATTTGATTTCATCTGCAACGGAGTTTGAATCGTATATTTTCCTGGCAATGACTTAACACCAATACCATTATTCATATTCAACTTTTCATTGTCAATTTCAGAAAATTGGGTTTCGTTATACACATATTCATTGCTATCAAAATCTCCTGGTATCCAGAAAACTTTATGATTATCAGTCAAATTGAACTCTGTTTTTTCATCGGAAACGATAAAATAATTCAAGTTTTCTTGTTTAGGGAAGTCGTAACGAAAAGCAATACCTTCGTCAAAAGCTCTAAATACTAGATTCATTTGTATCTTCGATTCTTTTTGAAGCAAAGAAACAATTAACTCATTGTAATGATTTACAATAGTTGATTCCTCACCTAAAACAGGCTGCCAAGTATCGTTAACCGAATTAGTTTTAGTGCCAATTACTTCAAAATGTTGAACTAATCCTGTTTTATCCTTTAAACTAATACCCAAAGCACTCGTGGTAATTACAGGTTTACTTTTAAATGCAACACTATAAGTAGGCACACCCGAAGCATTCAATTGAAAGGTTAATGATAAATCACCCTTTGGGGATTGTAGGGTTTGAGCATCCAAAATTCCGATGCTCAGTAATAATAAAATGAATATTTTTTTCATGTAGTATTGATTTTAGACCTTAAAATTATTTAAAAATAATAGCTCTAAAACAGAAAAAAACCTCAAGTTTTAAATTTTAACTTAAGTATAACTATTCAATCGATTGCGAGAAAAACAAGTTATGCTACAATGTATGAAGTCTAGTTTAGGTGACGCTTTTAATTGATTATACTTTAAAAATAAAATTCATTTAAGAATGAATATTTCTTAGTTAAAAAACTATATTTACTTCTCAAAATAAGACAAAAAACATGAGACTTACCCTACTTCTATTTTTATCGATCATTATCGGAAAAGGCTATTCACAACAATATCTTACCACCCATCACAAAGCTATAGTGGTAGATACTCACAATGATATTTTAATGAAAGTGGCCGATAATGGAGTGATTATAGATCAGAATCTAAAAGGAAAAACCCACAGCGATTTAACTAGAATGAAACAAGGAGGACTCGATGTCCAATTGTTTTCGGTATTTTGTGATGGAGATGCTCCAAATCCCTTTGCCTATGCAAGCCGAGAGATGGACAGTTTGGATGCTGTTATCAAAAGAAATCAGTACAAAATATATAAAGTAGCCGACTATAAAGAACTTAAAAGAGCTGTTAAAAAGGGTAAAATAGCTGCCATGTTCGGGGTAGAAGGCGGTCATATGATTGAAAACGACTTGACGAAATTGGAAACTCTCTATAACAGAGGAGCCCGATATTTAACATTAACCCATAACATTTCGCCATCATGGGTAAGCAGTTGTGTAGACGAAACTGATGCCTCATCGAAAAAACAAAAAGGGCTCAACGACTTCGGAAAACAAGTAGTCCAAAAAATGAATGACTTAGGTATGTTAATCGACGTAAGTCACGCAGGAGAACAGACATTTTGGGAGGTTATCAAATTGACATCAAAACCCATAATTGCGTCACATAGCTCTGTCTATGCTCTTACTCCACATCGTCGTAACTTAAAAGACGATCAAATTAAAGCCATCGCCAAAAATGGAGGTGTCATTCAAATCAATTTTCATCCCGCTTTTATAGACAGTACGTTCTCGGCCAAAGAAAATCAATTCATACAAACGCATCAATCCGAATTGGACTCCCTATCTAAAAGTGGACTGGGACCGCATTATAGTGTAGATGCATTATACAAAAAACATCCTCAAGAGGCCAATGCCATTCGTCCTGCCTTCCAACTCGTTATGAACCATATAGAATATGTCATTCGTTTAGTAGGCGTTGATTATGTAGGCTTAGGTTCAGACTTTGACGGAATCAATCTAACGCCTTTAGTATTGGATGATGTGACCTCCTACCCCTTAATTACCAAGTACTTTACCGAAAAAGGATATAGTAAAAAGGATATTGCTAAAATTCTAGGAGGTAACTTTTTAAGAGTCTTACAAGCCAACGAACAAAGATAAAACGTAAGCCAAGAATGTATAATAATATCATAGCAAAAAAAAAGAGCTCGAAGAAGCTCTTTTTTCAAAATTAAATTCTAAAATAAAATAACAAAATAAACTAACCTTTTAACCATTTAATAATTTTTTCATCTTTAGGAGAAGTTCTTGGCGAAATAACATCAACCAATTCTCCTTTTTCATCCAACAAATACTTTTGAAAGTTCCACTCTACTTCTGAATCTTTCAATCCATTTTTGGATTTTTGAGTCAAAAACTGATAAATAGGACACATGTCCTCCCCTTTTACCGAAACTTTATCCATCATAGGAAAAGTTACACCATAATTCTTTTGACAAAAAGAGGCTATTTCTTCTTTAGTTCCAGGTTCTTGTGACATAAAATTATTGGCTGGAAAACCTACAATAACAAATCCTTTGGAACTGTATTCTTTATATAAAGCTTCTAAATCTTTGTATTGTGGAGTTAATCCACATTTTGAAGCCGTATTCACTATCATAATTTTTTTCCCTTTCAAGCTAGCAAAATCAAAAGGAGCACCGTACAAATCGGTAACTTTAAACTGATAAATGTTTTGTTTTAGTACTTGTGCATCCATAACTAAGGGTTTTGAAAGAGAAGTTTGAGCTTGATTTTGACAACTCAAAAAAAGCATCAAGAAACTGGCAATTGCGAAACAATTTTTCATTTGATTTTTTTTGTAAAGTTACTTATTTATTGTTTGATTAAAAATATATTTTGTTAAACATTTCTAAAAGTTTCAAAAAAAAAAAAAAAAACAACTGTCCCTTAAGGTACAATTGTTTTTTATTAACATTTTAGAATAGTTACTTTTTCTTATAATACTTTCTGTACTTTGGATACGTCAGGGCACCTATAAATGAAATAGTACCTAGCGAATACCATATCCAACTTAACGATTTGGCTTCTCCACTAGCATACGAGTGCAACCCTACCAAGTGGAAATTCACCCCGTAATAGGTAAACAAAATCGACAAGAAAGCAAACATACTCATCAAATTAAAAATCCATTTTCCTCGCAAAGCAGGTACAAATCGAGCATGAATAACGAATGCATAGACCATAATACTAATCAAAGCCCAAGTTTCTTTGGGATCCCAACCCCAATAACGCCCCCAACTTTCATTGGCCCATTGTCCTCCCAAAAAGTTCCCAATGGTAAGCATTACCAATCCAACAGTTAAGGCCATTTCATTGATGTAGGACAATTCTTTGATATGTAAATCCATCTTAACTTTGTTCTTTTCATTCGTAAAGAAAATCAACAGTAAAGAAACAAAACCAAGTATCATTCCCAAAGCAAATGGGCCATAACTCGCCACAATAACAGCCACATGAATCATTAACCAATACGAATTCAAAACGGGTTGTAAATTGGCAATTTCCGGATCAATCCAGTTAGCATAAGCTGCCGTTAATATCATGGCAGTTACAAATGCTGAAGAGGCTACAGTCAATTTAGATTTAGGATCAAAGGCCAAACCAAAAAACATAGTGGCCCAAGCGATATATATAATGGATTCATAAGCGTTACTCCAAGGGGCGTGCCCTGAAATGTACCAACGAGCTATCAAACCCAATGTATGTATTAGAAATAATAATCCTATGAAAACATGAAATCCATTGATTCCCCAACGCAACACTTTACGATCTTTAAAAATTTGTAGCACCGCAAAGAGTAGCATCAACACAGCACCAAACAAATAAGCATAAGGTAATTTTTGAAAAACATCGTATTTGTTGTAAGCAATCTCTAAATCAATTTTCTCTTCGGACGGACGAACTTTTGATCCAAATTTCTTTTGAAATCCATTGATACTTTCTAATAAATCATCGGAAGTGGTATAATCTTTGGTTTTAATAGCTTGGTCTAAAGTACCAAAATACAAGGGCAAAACACTTTTAGTATAAGTAGAATCCATCCCTGTCAATTTAGCTTCATTCAATTCTAAATAGGAAATCCATTTAGAATTAGCATCATTGGGTATAGGGAATATTTTCAAAATTCTTCCACTCAAGGCAGATTCCATTAAGTTGACTTTCTTATCGGTTTCAACAAAGTCTTTTTCGAATTGATTAGGATTGGCGGCTTTGTAGGCTGCATCCAAATAAGGCGCTAATTTATAGTTCCCGAAATCATCAAAAAATTTAATAAAAGGAACGTATTTGGCCTTGGCATCTATACCGATAATTTTACGAATACTATCATTCCCCGATTTGATATAAATCATAGGTACATCCAACCAAAAGTTAGCATATTGAGTCATAGACAAAAATACTTGATCCGAATTCAATCCTTTAAAGGAGTTGGCATGATGTACTTTTCGCAACAATTCAGAGGAAAAAGTGTTGATAGGTTTCATCCTTCCTCCAGCATCTTGAATCACCAAGCGTCCAAATTTCGAAGCGTGCTCAGGAGCCACAGTATACAACTTCACTAACGAATCGATGGCTGCATCAGACAGCACTTTACGAACAGGCATTTTGGCATTGGTGTGCGCCTCATTGTGCTGATGTCCCTCATGTTCACTATGATCATGTGGCGCTTGCGTTTGAGCTATACTTGTAAGACCAAAAAACAAGAAAAGAATGGGAAGCAAAGCGGCTTTTTTAGCTTTTACTTTCTCTAGTTTTCGTTTTAAATCGGCAAAACGCGAATTTTTCACAAATAAAATGGCCATCATAGCAAAAAACAATAAAAAATACCCCAAATAAGTGATGTTGGTTCCCCAAAAATCATGATTCACAGACAAAACGGTTCCTTTTTCATCAGGATCAAAAGACGCTTGGAAAAAGCGATATTGCTCATGATCCAATACGTGATTCATATAGATTCGAGCATCAAAATTCCCCTTAGGATCTAGTACCGTTACTTGGCTCTCAAAAGCTGAGTAACTTTTTTCTGTACCTGGGTATTTGGTCGCTATAAAATCATTTAATTTCAATTTGAAAGGCAAAGTATATTCTTTGCTACCAAAAAAGAACGTAAAGTCAAGTTTTCCGATTTTCACGGTTTTAAAATCCCCAATTTTTCCTTTTGAACCTACCAATGTAAGTTGTTCCGTTTTACCTTGAGAAGTCAAATTTATCACTAAGGCATCATCTGCGTTTTTGGCTTTAAAATCATTGCTAGATTCGTAGGCAATTACGCCTTTTACAGCAGGTTCAGGAAAAACAAAACGTTTTTCGCCAATAGAATATAGTGAACGCATCATTAAGGGTTGTGCCACATCTTTAGTTACTTTACCCTGCAACTTATCAGCCATTCGCATAAAATTCCCTTCAAACGGTGTTTGAATGGTATATGTATCGCCTTGTATAGTGATATTAATTGCACCTTCTGTATATTTATTGAGGGCATACAAAACATTGTGAATGTTTTGTACTTCTCCTTCTTTTAAGAAATGCTCTTCTCGCCCCCCTTCGCCAGCTTCAACCAACTTCAAATAATACATCCCTTTGGGGTCGGGCTTGATGTATTCTTTGGCTCCCATAATAAAGTTTTCATAGCTTACTTCAAAAGGTATGTCGGCAAATTCGTTGGAAATGCTAAAATCATTATTCGTTACAGGTGAAAGCAACAAGGGTTTTTCGAAAACACGTCTTTTCATTTCTCCTTTGTACTCCCCATCCACAAAAACGGTCAAATACGTTTTATCAGAATACATACGATTTTCAGTAGCCCCTTCGCGTATAGGCATCATACCTTCGTAACTAATATATCGGGTAATAAAAGCTCCCAAAATGATAAATATAAAAGCCAAATGCAGCAATAAAGACGCCCATTTCTCTTTTTTATGCAATTGATATTTTTTGATGTTTCCAAAAAAATTGATTAGGAAAAACAAATGAATCATTTCAAACCACCAAGCGTTATAAATCCAAATTTTGGCAGTATCGGTATTGTATTTACTTTCTATAAAAGTACCTGTTGCCATGGCTACGGCATATACCACAAATAAAAGAGCCATGAATCGTGTAGAAAAAAGGGCTGAATATATTTTTTTATCCATTAAAAATTGAAGTTTAAAATTCTTAAAGTGTGGCAAAAATACTTAATTATTGTGGATAAAAAGCGTGACATTTGTTAATTTAATTTTTACAAAATTGACAAAAAACACTTTCAAAAAAGTCTCATTATTTTGTATTTTCTAAACGGTAGCGCCTTAATGTTTTTTATCCCTATAAAAAATCACTAATTTTGTTTTTATGATTAAAGTAACCGTAATAGGCTCTGGCAATTTGGCACACCATTTCATCGAAGTATTTCATACCAGCCCAGGTATCGAAATACAACAAGTGTTTTCCAGAAATCACACAGTATCAATACCGGAACTGCTTCCTCATCAAATTGTAACTTCTTACGATGCCTTAACTATGGCCGATGTGTACTTGATTTGCGTGAGCGATGACGCTATAGCAGAGGTATCACAATCCCTACCGTTTGACCATCGTTTAGTCGTACATACCTCCGGAGCGATGCCTTTAACAACTTTAGACAAAAAAAATATAAGAGGGGTTTTTTATCCTTTACAAACCTTTACCAAAGGCAAAAAAGTAGATTTTACAACCATCCCATTGTGCATAGAAACGGAAAGCGAAAAAGAGTATCCTATTTTAGAAACCCTTGCCAAAACAATAAGTACCAAGGTGTATGCAATCCATTCAGAGCAAAGAAAAGCTTTGCACTTGGCTGCTGTATTTGTGAACAACTTTACCAATTATCTTTACCAAATTGGCCAAGAAATTTGTGAGGAACATCAAATTCCTTTTGAGATTTTACAACCTCTCATACTCGAAACCGCCCAAAAAATTCAAACCTTAACACCTAGTCAAGCACAAACCGGTCCCGCCAAGAGAAATGACACTCATACAATTATGGCGCACCAAAAATTACTCACTCAAGAGCATCAACGTACCATTTATAATATATTAACTCAATCTATACAAAATCATGGCAAAAAGCTATAAAGAAATAATGAATGACATCACCACTTTTGTTTTTGATGTGGATGGTGTACTTACTGACGGCGCTGTTTTTATTAACAATCAAGGCGAAATGCTACGTACCATGAACATCAGAGATGGCTATGCCATGAAAGCAGCAGTGGACAATGGCTATAATGTGTGCATCATTTCGGGCGGAAGCAATGAAGGCGTTCGGGTACGGCTACGCAATTTAGGAATCACCGATATCCATTTAGGTACACCAGACAAAGTGGCTACTTTTGATGAATACATCGAACTCTACAACATTCATCCCAAACAGGTACTATACATGGGAGACGACATACCCGATTATCATGTTATGCAAAAAGTAGGACTCCCTACTTGCCCACAAGATGCAGCCCCAGAAATAAAAGCCATATCCACCTACATTTCTCATAAAAACGGCGGAAAAGGTGCCGTGAGAGATGTGATAGAACAAGTAATGAAAGTACAAGCCAAATGGATGGAAAGCTTTGACGGTAAATTAGATTAACCCAAATTACTCCCCGAAATCAATTACTTAACTAGTCGAACTAATTTAAATGAATATTGCTAAATACCTTCAGCTGATTCGTTACAAAAATTTACTCATGATTGCCTTGATGCAACTTATGATTCGTTATGGTTTCTTAGTGCCACAACAAGGACCACTAGGGCTATCAAATTTTTCATTTGTTTTATTAATCATCGCCACCTTAGCTATTGCAGCAGGAGGTTATATTATTAATGATATTTTTGATCAAAATACTGATGCTATAAACAAACCCCATAAAAGAATAATTGGTGTATCGGTGCCCGAAAGTCAAGCCTATTCGCTATACGCAGGATTAACCATTGTTGGTGTAGGTATCGGATTTTATTTAGCCAACAGTATTGAACGACCCAATTTTGCTGCATTTTTTATTATAATTGCCGCTGCTTTGTATTACTATGCCACTACTTTAAAACCACTTTTCTTAATCGGCAACGTCTTAGTAGCATTAATTCTGGCTAGTAGTATACTTATTATAGGTATTTTCGATTTGTTACCTGTAAACTATGCAGAAAACCAAGCTGAAATGCGCCGATTAATGGGAATAGTACTTGATTATTCAATATTAGGTTTCTTTATACACTTGCTTCGCGAAATAGTTAAGGATCTTGAAGATTATGAGGGCGATTGGAATCAAGGTATGCGAACGATGGCCATTCAATTGGGTATTGCAAAAACTACAAAAACAGTAGCACTACTAACTATTATTCCTATTGCTTTACTTTTGTACTACACAATTACCTATTTTTTGATGAACAACTTACATTTGATTGCTATATATTGCTTAACTTTCGTACTAGCTCCGATGTGTTTTTTTGCAATCAAAATTTGGAATGCTTCAAGTAAAAAAGATTTTCAAACGATGAGCAATTTATTAAAATGGATCGTGTTTTTTGGAATATTCCTCTTGCCTATTTTAGATTATACTGTTAAACATCATGCTTAAAGAGAAACTATCTTCCTATAAAATAATTTTAGCTTCGGGCTCACCCAGAAGACAGCAATTCTTTAAAGAGTTGAATATCGACTTCGAAATTCGCTTGAAAGAGATTGAGGAAGTGTATCCAGATCATTTGAAAGCTGCTGAAATCACAAGTTATTTAGCCACACTGAAAGCAAAAGCTTTTGAAGGGGAATTAAAAGACAACGAGATTTTGATAACTAGCGATACGATAGTTTGGCACAACAACCAAGCCCTCGGAAAACCCAAAGATGCTAAAGACGCTTTTGAAATGCTAAAGTCCATGTCGGATACTACACACGAAGTGATCACCTCTGTGGGTTTTACAACCAAAGACCGTACGCAAGTGATTAGCGAAACCACTCGAGTTACCTTTAATAAATTAAGTGATGAGATAATCGATTATTACATTCAAAACTTCCACCCTTTTGACAAAGCAGGCGCCTACGGTATCCAAGATTGGATTGGACATATTGGTGTTGCAAAAATTGAAGGCTCTTATACCAATGTGATGGGTTTACCTACTGATCAAGTTTTTAACTATTTAAATTCGCTTTAACCACCCTATTTATGCACTTTTTAAACCTCTATATCAAAGAAGAAATTAGCACTTTAGCCTTGTTGATTATAGTTTTTATTACCAAAACTTTAATTGCTAAAATTGTCCGAAGGTATGCCAAATCAAGTGAGATCATTGAAAGAAGAACCAACTTAGTAATCAAATACATCAATATACTAATTTCGATCTTGGCCATAATCATTCTTATCTTGATATGGGGTGTTCAAGCCAAAGATATTTTTATTACTATTTCTTCTGTCGCCACCGTGATAGGGGTAGCTATGTTTGCACAATGGTCTATTTTAAGCAATATTACTGCTGGAATTATTCTCTTCTTTTCTTTTCCATTCAAAATTGGCGATGTAATTTTAATTCACGACAAAGAATACTTGGTAGAAGGCGAGATCGAGGATATTGGTGCCTTCCACGTAACGCTTAAATCCAAAGAAGGAGAAACCGTTATCTACCCAAACAATCTATTCTTCCAAAAAGGGATCTCCATTGTAAAAAAGAAAACTAGCGAAATCAACGAGTTTACTGATTAAATTACTATATTTAAGGGTTGATAAATAAGTAGTTAATTTTTATGTGGCTATGGAAAACCCTTTTGTTTTTTACTATTCTAAGTGCATTGCACTTGCCTATATACGCACAAGAGCAAAAAAGACAACAAGACACCGTAAAAATTTATCAAGACATTGAAAAATTTTCAAAAAAGAAGAAAACCACCAGTTTTATTCATAAACTTATCTTTAAACCAGTAAAACCTAAACTATATAAAAAAATCAACTTCAAAGAAAATTACGCTCCTTATCAATGTAAAATAATTCGAAAAATAATAATCGAAACCTATGATCCATTTGGCTATAGCAATGAAAACAACGCTATCGTTCTACCAAATAGAAACCTTCGAAAAGTTGAAGTATTAGGGAATCGGTTGCATTTAAAATCTAAAAAATACACGATTAGAAAAACTCTTCTCTTCAAAGAAAACACCGAATTAGACTCTGTAGAAATTAAAGAAAGTGAACGTATACTTAGAACCCAAAGATTTGTTAGAACAGTAGCCATAAACATCAAAAATACTTCTAGTACTTCAGATTCAGTTGATGTATATGTAAACGTTTTGGATTCTTGGAGCTTAATCCCCAACGCTTCTGTTAGTTCCTCTCAAACGGCTCTGAAACTGAAAGAACGCAATTTTATGGGGCAGGGTCACGAAATACGTGGTGAATATTATTATAACAATAATGATAAAAACAACGGACATCTACTGCAATATACCATTCAGAATATTAGAAAATCGTTTATACAACTACAGGCCACTAACCAAAACAAATTAAATGGCGATTACAACCGAAGTATTAATTTAACCCGCTCCTTTTTTTCGCCTTTGACCCGATGGGGTGGTGGAATACTACTAGATCATCGATTTGAATTTGACACGTTAGCCAACCAAAAAGGCACCCTAGAACAGCAACGCTTCAAAACCAATCGAGACGATTATTGGTTTGGATATGCCATTCCATTGAAAAAAGAGAATCCTGCCAAAATCACTAATTTTGTCTTTTCTACGAGCTATTTACATCTAAAATTCCTTGAAAAACCCTCCATTGAATTTGATAGTATCCAATTTTACAATGACGAAAAATTACTCCTACTCAGTGTAGGTATCAATTCGAGAAACTTCATCAAGGAACGGTATTTATTCAATAACGGAATTATTGAAGACGTTCCTATTGGCAAAGTATATAGCATAACTAGTGGTTTCCGAAGAAAAAACCACGAAACCAATTGGTATATTGGAGGAAGAGCTTCTTTTGGGAACTACTTCCGTTGGGGATTTTTCAGCATGAATGGCGAAATAGGCACTTTTGTAAATAACTCCAAAACTTTGCAAACTACCTTTTCATTACAGACTAACTATTTTACTAAACTCTACGAAGTGGGAGAATGGAAAATTCGTCAATTCTTAAAACAACAATTTATAGTAGGTATTAATCGATTTGAAACCTTGAGCGATCGTTTGACCATCAATGAAAACACAGGTGGTATTCCTGGTTTTAATCAGCCACTCTATGGCACCAAAAAACTAATTTTAAGTACGCAAACCCAAAGTTACTCCCCTTGGAATCTATGGGGATTTCGCCTGAATCCCTTTTTAAATTACACTTTGGGAATTATCGGAAATCCAAAAAAGACGTTACTAAAAAAACAAACATTTTCTAGTATTGGATTGGGTTTTATTGTCAACAATGACTATTTGGTATTCAGCTCCTTCCAACTTTCCTTTGCCTATTACCCTAGAGGTTTCAATGCCTCAGGTGAAACTTTCAATACCAATGCTTTTGAAAGTAGCGACTTTGGTTTACTAGATTTTGAAATCAATAAGCCCAGAACGGTTATCTACAAATAATCCTATACTAACAAAAGGTTTTGTATTTAAAGTGTAATTTTGCGCTTTCAATAGCTTCAATACACTCAAAAATTATATTCATGAAAAAACTAAGCCTGTTATCCTTACTTTTCTTAATCTTTTGCACTACACCAAGTTTTGCCTGGGGCAAAAAAGGACATGCTATGGTGGCCGAAATTGCTTTCACCTATCTTGATCCAGCTATTCAGCAAATCGTAAAACAATACCTAGAAGAGCGTTCCATTCAAGACGCTGCCAATTGGATGGACGATGTACGCGATGACCACACATTGGATTACCTCAAGCCTTATCATTATGTGAATTTTGTCAAAGGAACTAAAGTAATTATTCCGCATGGCGATAATATTTTATTTCAACTTTCGGAAACCATAAAAGAATTGAAAAACTACAAAACGCTTTCAAAAGAGGCCGTTAAAATGAAAATCTGTATTCTTTTTCATTTGGTGGGCGATTTGCATCAACCTATGCACGTGGGGTATGGTGTAGATAAAGGTGGTAATACCATTCAAATCAATTACAATGGCAAAGGCACCAACCTACATTCTTTTTTCGATAGCGGCATTATCAACGCAAGAAACATTACCCTTAACGATTGCTTAGCAGTTAACACGTATGCTAAAAGCAAAATAAATCGCCTAGAAAAAATCAATGTAAAAAAATGGGCCAAAGAATCCAGAAGTTATCTGCCAAGTATCTATGATTTTAAAGGTCATGTAATCAATGAAACTTATGTAGACCAACACAGTCCAATCATCAAAAAACAACTTTTGCACGCGGGAATACGACTGGCAGCAGTACTTAATGAAATTTTTGGGTAAACCTAAATCAAAAATTAAACAACCGATAAATACTTATTAATCAAGTAATATCTGCTTTTACATAACAAAACAGCAAACTAGTACAACTAGCTTGCTGTTTTTTTTTATAAAATTAAAGACTATTTGTTCTCTATAAATCTTAACCCAAAAAATAACTCAAACCTAAACAGGTTAATAGAAATTTACAATATCTACGATCTAGGCTTAGGTAAATTTCTATCATACATGACAATGCTTCCGGCAACCGATACATTCAAACTTTTTTCTGATTTGAATTTGACCAAGTGATGGCATTTTTCCATAGCTAGTTTTGACAATCCGTGATCTTCTGCTCCTAACAAATACACACAACGTCTGGGATGTTGAAAAGTTTCTAAGTCCGCAGCTTTATCACTCAGCTCCACTCCTACTAATCGTGCGCCTTTGGGAAGATTTTCGTAAAAATCCTCAAATGTTTGGTAATGAAAATACGGAATCGCCTTGACGGCATCATGCGTATCGCAAGCTTGTTTGGCATAGCGATTCCCAATGGTAAAAATAAACGTAGCCCCAAGATTTTGGGCCGTGCGCCATAACACACCTAAGTTTTCGGGAGTTTTACCATTTTGTATCCCAATCCCAAAATATTCGTTTGTAAAATTATCATTCATAACTGCAAAAATACGAACTACTAACGAACGTTGGAGTTTTTATCCCAACAATTAAGACAAAGAAGTGGTGCTCCTAGAAAAGATTACGAATTTAATTGAGCATACGTAAGGAGGACAATGGCTAATAAGGCCAAGAAAATCCCGCTCCGCAAAGTCTCATGACTTTGCGTTTATTTTAAGTCCCCAGCTGTCCGAAATCTTCTCTAAAACGAAAAGGTTATTAAAAGTTGGGCGTGCCGTGCGAATGTCTCCGACTTTGCACCCCGTTACCCTCTCCGAAGTCTTCCTTATAAAAAGCTGCGCATTCTATGATAAAAAACATTTATACATATCCTAGCGATTGGGTGTTATCATATTTTCGGAAAAAGTCGGGAGACTTTTATTAGATTTACTGCTTTAAATGAAGATTTAAAAAAAGTGCGAAGTCGGGAGACTTCGCAGAGCGAGCAATAAAGATGTAAACGATATAATAAGCTTTTAAAATATGAAGTACTATAAAATAAATTATACAAGTATTTTTAATACTAAAGAGGAAGTTTTAGGATATGCTAATGGAGAGTTAGTATCTAATGCTAAAGAATATTTTGACAGAATAGGTAATAGAGAAATAATTAAAGACACACCTATTTTTGATTATTTTTATTTGCAAACCTCTGGATCTAAAGAAGAATGGGAATGGCGCTTGCAAGATGTACATGGAGGAGCTTATGATTATCCAGCAGGAGGTTATTGGTATATTTCAGATGATTTTAAACTTTTATTAGAAAATTTTAAAATTGCACCTGACTATCATTTTTATGAAACCAGACTTTTGTATAAAGGAAATAAACTAAAATATTGGATTTTTCAATTTCCTATAAACCCATTACAAAACTATGACTACGAAAAAAGTGAATACTTTCTTGATAATGAAAGAGTAATGGGGTTAAAAACAGCCGAAGAATATGATGATTATGATTATACTATTTGGAAAAAAACAAAAAAGAATATTGAATGGAGAAAGACAGTGTTAGTTGATCCTTTTGATTTTGTAGTAAATATGAATGGAGATAAACTAGTTTCAGAAAATTTAAAAATTACAATTGAAGCAATGAATCTAGAAGGGTTAGAGTTTTCGGAATTAGATTATGTCGTAGTAGTTGAGTAAATATTTTAATTCGGAGGCGATAATGAATGGTGGAATATGCATCCTGCTAAATTTCCTGATGAACATCAAGGTGGTATTCATGGAGCAGGATCACCTTCAAGAGAATTGTTTAAATAAAATAATGATAAGATGAGTTTTGAAAATGAATTAAATTATTTGAATCTTAATGAGGAACAAAAAAGCCTCAATCAAAGAATATTATTAACACAGGATGAAATAGATGATATTTTAAAAGAGTACCCAACTGTGCCAGCTGATTTTATTGATTATTTACAAGAAATAGGAATAGGAAATATATTGTCTTCACAATTTAAAGTTTATGGAAAATTAGTAGACTTTGTTGAACTAGGTCTTGATGATATATATGAATTGCCTTCTAATATTAAATTATTTGGCGATAATTTTTCGGGCGACTTTTCAGGATTTGATTTATCAAAGGAGAATACAGACGAAGTAGTAGAGTTTTGGCATGATTCAAACGAAGTTTACTATACCGGTAAAACATTTCGTGAATTCGTAAGAGAAAAAATGTTAATATCAACTATTTAAAATGAATCCCGATCGCGCGGATATGTCCCCCGCACGATAGCGCGGATTTGCAATCCGTGCCCACACTGTGCATCAACAATCTAAAATAAATCCAACATTACGACATCTAATTCATTTTCTAAGCCTGCATAATTTCTGGCAGAACTAAAATAATAATCCTCTGGTGAGCTAACTACTTTCTCTTTTACTGGATTGTTGTGGATATAATTCACTTTTTGTTTTATGAACCAATTGGTTTCTATTATTTCTGCGTGATAGCCGTCTTGCCATACTTTATAGCTTTGATCTCTCTTAAGATGCGCACACC